>JBDTSW010000029.1:0-20288 GCA_039930945.1 bacterium | reverse complement strand
CGGCGTCGGCGGTCACCTGGGCGGCGAACGGCGTCGACTTGCGCGAGCCCTTGAAGCCGGCCGAACCGGCGGACTCCCAGCAGACGACGTTGCCGTCGGTGTCGGTGATCGTCACGATCGTGTTGTTGAACGAGGTCTTGATGTGGGCAACCCCATAGGGAATGTTCTTCTTGACGCGGCGGGCACGGCCCTTGCCGCGCCCCTTTCGAGGCTGAGGCATCTAGATCCTCCTCACTTCGCCGTCGGCGCCTTGCGCTTGCCGGCGACGCTCATCCGCTTCGGGCCCTTGCGGCCGCGGGCGTTGGTCTTCGTGCGCTGGCCGCGGACGGGCAGGCCACGCCGATGGCGGACCCCCCGGTAGGCGCCGATCTCGGAGAGGCGCTTGATGTTCTGCGAGCGCTCGCGGCGCAGGTCGCCCTCGACCTCGCGCGACTCGACCGCCTCGCGCAGCTTCACCGCCTCATCGTCGGTCAGGTCCTTGACGAAGGTGTTGGGGTCCACGCCCGCCTCGGCGAGGATCTTCTCGGCGGTCGAGCGTCCGATCCCGTGCACGTAGGTGAGCCCGATCTCGATTCGCTTGTTCAGCGGCAGGTTGATTCCTGCGATCCGCGCCACTAGATCTTTAGCCCTGCCTTTGCTTGTGCCGGGGGTTCGAACAGATGATCAGCACCTTGCCGCGCCTCCGGATTACCCGGCAGCGCTCACACATCGGCTTTACGGACGTTCGAACCTTCATCGGCTCCCTCGCGGGGGTCGTATCCAATCACTTCATGAGAAAGCCCGCGAGCCCCATGAATCGGGCCCGTAGGCATACGGGAGGCCTTGCGGCCGACCGAGAAATATAGCAAGGGGTGCCTGGATTGAAGCGCCCTTGCTTCGGCGAGACGCCGGCAAGCGGAGACCGCTCAGGGCGCGGTTACCGTCGTATCCGGCTCCTGATCATCCCAGGGGGTGAGGATCCGCGGGCCCTCCTCGGTCACCGCCACTGTGAACTCGAAGTGGGCGGCGAGCGAGCCGTCGCTGGAATAGACGGCCCAGTTGTCCGATCCGACCCGGACCTCGGGCCCGCCGAGGTTGACCATCGGCTCGATCGCCAGCACCATGCCCGGCTCGAGCCGGGGGCCGCGGCCGGGCTCGCCGAAGTTGGGGATCTGCGGCTCCTCGTGCATGTCGCGGCCGATCCCGTGGCCGACGAGCGTGCGGATGATCGAGAGGCCCTCGGCCTCGACCGTGCGCTGGATCGCGTGTGAGACATCGCCGAGGTGGTTGCCCGGGAGAGCCTCGGCAATCCCTGCGTGCAGCGAGGCGCGGGTCACGTCGAGCAGCTTGCGGGCCTCCTCGGAGACCTGGCCCACGGGCACGGTCAGCGCCGCGTCGGCGACCCAGCCGTCCTTGGTCACGCCCACGTCGAGCGAGATCAGGTCGCCGCGGCGCAGCGCGTAGGGGCCGGGAATCCCGTGCACGACCATCGAGTTGGGCGAGGCGCAGATCGAGCCCGGGAAGCCGCGGTAACCCTTGAACGAGGCGACCGCGTCCTGGGAGGCGATGTAGCGGTCGGCCGCCTGGTCGAGCTCGTGGGTGGTGACGCCGGGGCGGCACTTCGAGCGCAGCATCTTCAGGCAGCGGGCCTGGATCGCCCCGGCGGCCGCCATGCGGTCGATCTGCTCCGGCGTCTTGACGATGATCCCGCTGCGGTACATCTCCTAGATCTCCTCCGCGAGGCGCAGGGTCGCCAGCATCGCACGAACGCTGTCCCCGACCTCGTCCGGGGAGAGCGTGCCGTCGACCCTGCGCAGCAGCCCCTCGGCCTCGTAGCGGGCGATCAGCGGCTCCGTCTTCGAGTGGTACTGCTCGAGCCGGTGACGGATCACCTCCGGCTTGTCGTCGTCGCGGACGATCAGCCGGGAGCCGCAGACGTCGCAGATGCCCTCGTTCTTCGGCGGGTCGAACTCGATGTGGAAGACGTGGCCCTCCTTGACGCAGGTGCGGCGCCCGCCGAGGCGGCGCACGACCTCGTCGTCGGAAACGTCGATCAGGATCGCCGCGGTCAGCTTGCGGGCGAGCTCCGCCATCTTCGCGTCGAGCTCGTCCGCCTGCACCGTCGTCCGCGGGAAACCGTCGAGGATGAAGCCGTCGGCGGCCTCGGGGCCGGCGATCCGCTCGGCAATCACGCCGACGATGACCTCGTCCGCCACCAGGTCACCCCTGTCCATGAACTCCTTCGCCTCGCGCCCGAGCTCGCTCTCGTCACGGACCGCGGCGCGGAGGATGTCGCCGGTCGCGTAGTAGGGCAGGTGGAAGTCCTCCTGCAGGCGTTCGCCCTGTGTCCCCTTGCCGGAGCCCGGTGAGCCGAGGAGGACGAGGTTGAGCTCCGACACGAGGGCTGGGAGCCTAGAGACTCACCGGCCGCGCGGCGCGGGCGAGCAGCAAGCGGACCGCATCAACCACCCAACCCGGCTCGGTCGTGACCTGGAGGTAGGTGATCGGCAGCACCTCGTACCCCGCCAGCTTCAGCCTGCCCAGCTTCGCGTGGTCGCGCTCGAAGGCATCGCGCGTGTGGTGGTAGGCGTACCCCTGGAGCTCGACCACAAGGCACGCGCCGGGCCAGTACGCGTCCACCTCGTATCCCTCGACGATGACGTTGACCAGCGGCAGCGGCAGATCTGCCTCTCGGAGCACGCCGAGGAAGAGCCGCTCGAGCTCGGAGCGGGTGCGGGCGGCCGGGATCGGGTCGTATTCCATTAGGCGGCGCAGCGCCGCCACCCCGCGCCGGCCGCTGTTGCGATTCAGCACGCGGTCGATCGCACGGATGTCCAGGAGCTCCAGGCGCTCCGCCTTCTCGTAGGCGCGCCGGAGGCCATCGGCGGGCACCACCTCGGCAAGATCGAGAAACGTGCGGGCGAGCGATGTGGCGGGGACGTAGTCGATGAGCTTGCGGTCCTCGGGATGCAGTGTGCTGCTGATGTGAACGGTGATGCCCGGCCGCTGCCGGCGGGAACGAGCGGCGACGACCACGTCGAGCGCCGCCCTGGACGCGTCGCGGATACCCCAGGTTGTGGCGGCGCTGCGATGGCTCACGAGGGAGCCCGGCCCCACCGCGAGCACGGCGGCCATCCGCCGCGCGGCCGCCGACCGGGGAGGTCCCCCAACCGAGAGGACGCCCCTGTGAACGCGATGCAGGCGCCCCTCCTCCACTCGGCGGGCGACCGCTCTGCGGCTCAGGCCTGCGGCGAGGAGCTGCCGGACCGCGACGATGCCGTGCTGGACGCCCGCCAGCCTCGCGATCACGAGATCGAGAGCGCTCACCCCCGGCCTCGCCTGAAACGCCTCGGCCCGGGGTACGAGCGGCGCAGCTTGCCCAGCCGGCGGGTCCCCGACGTTTTGTGCCCATAGGGGGCGCAAACGTAGCTCACCCCCAGAGGGTGATCGGAATCCACGCGCGGGGAACGCGCAGGGCGCGCCGAATGTGGATCCCCGACGGGCGCCCGGCGCCCGCCGGGCACCGCAGGCCGTCCTACTTCAGGAACCCCTCGTAGTTGCGCATCATCAGCTGCGCCTCGAGCTGCTTGACCGTGTCGAGCGCGACCCCGACGACGATCAGGATCGAGGTGCCGCCGAAGAAGAAGTTGGCCGAGGTCTGGTTGATCAGGATCGTCGGCAGGGCGGCGACCGCGCCCAGGTACAGGGCACCCGGGAAGGTCAGCCTGGAGAGGATCCGGTCGAGGTACTCGGCGGTGGGCCGCCCCGGGCGCACGCCGGGGATGAACCCTCCGTACTTCTTCAGGTTGTCGGCCTGGTCCACCGGGTTGAAGGTGACCGCCGTGTAGAAGTAGGTGAAGATGATGATGAAGAACACCTCGCCGACGACGTAGGCCCAGCCGTTGGGGCTGAAGAAGGCGGCGAAGTCGAGCGCGGCGGGGGTGTTGATCAGCTGGCCGATCGTCGGCGGGAACGCCATGATCGAGGCGGCGAAGATGACCGGGATCACGCCGGCCATGTTCACCCGCAGCGGCAGGTAGGTCGAGCCCCCGGTCGTCATCCGCCGCCCGACCACGCGTTTCGCATACTGGACGGGGATCCGGCGCTGGCCCTCTTGGACGAAGACGATGCCGACGATCACGGCGAGGGCGACGAACGGCATCATCACGATGAAGACCTGATCCGGGTTGTTCCACCAGGCGCTGATTCCCGGCACGATCGAGGCGGCGATCGAGGCGAAGATCATCAGGCTGATCCCGTTGCCGATGCCGCGCTGGGTGATCAGCTCGCCGAACCACATCAGCAGCGTGCAGCCCGCCGTCAGGCAGAGGACCACCAAGAACACCGTGGCGAAGGTCGGGTTTGGCCCCAGCGGGTTGACCCCACCGCTGAAGGAGCTCGACTGGAACAGGGCGACGTAGCCGGCCGACTGGGCAAACGCCAAGAAGACGGTCAAATAGCGCGTGTACTGGGTGATCTTCTGCTGCCCGACCTCGCCCTCCTTCTGCAGGCGCTCGAGCGAGGGCAGGACCACGGTCAGCAGCTGCAGGATGATCGAGGCCGTGATGTAGGGCATGATTCCCAGGGCGAACAGCGACAGCCGCGACAGGCTCCCGCCCGAGAAGAGGTTGAGGAAGCCGAGGATGTTGGACCCGGCGAAGTTGTTCTCCAGCTGCTCGACGCTGGCGATATCGACGCCGGGCGCCGGGATGTAGGCACCGAGCCTGTACAGGGCCAGCATCGCCGCCGTAAACAGCAGCTTGCGGCGAATCTCCGGGATCGCGAACGCGTTGGCGATCGTCTGCAGCATCAGAAACCCCTCCGGCGGCTGCTCTGCTTCGCGTCCGCTGCCGCCGGGTTCGGGCTCAGACGCCCTGGGCTCAGCGGACTCGCGGACACCGCGACTTCGTCGCTAGCCCGGGCGAGCGTCACGCCCCAAGTACCTCGCAGGTTCCGCCGGCCTTCTCGATCTTCTCGCGGGCGGTGGCGCTGAAACCGTGGACCCTGACGGTCAGCTTCTTCGAGAGCTCGCCTCGACCGAGGACCTTGACCGGGTGCCTGCGCTTCGCCAGCCCGGCGGCCCTCAAGCTCTGGGGAGTGACTTCGGCGCCCGCCTCGAAGCGCTCCTCGAGGTCGGAGACGTTGACCGGCTGGGTGTGCGTTCGGAAGGGCTCGAACGGCATCGACATCTTCTTGTTCGGCCCCCGCAGCTTCCGCATCCGCATGTGGATCGGATTCTGGCCGCCCTCGTAAGCGGCCTTGCTCTTCGAGCCCGAGCGGGAGCCGTAGCCCTTGTGGCCGCGGCCGGAGGTCTTGCCGTGGCCCGAGCCCTCGCCGCGGCCCACGCGCCTGCGCGAGCTGCGCGAGCCCGGCTTGGGCCGGACCGTGTGCAGGCCGACGTCCTCGGGATCGAGGCGGGCCATCAGGAGCCGCCTCGCTCTTCGACCTCGACCAGGTGGGAGACGACGCGGATCATGCCGTCGAGCTGCGGCGTCTGCGACATCGTGCTCTGGCGGCCGATGCGGCCCAGCCTGAGCGAGCGCAGCGTGTCACGCTGCGCCGGGCTGGCGCCGTTGGCCGAACGGACCTGGCGCAGGGTGAGGTCAGGCATCGGGAGTCTTCCCAACGCTCGGCGCTGCCTCGTCGGGAGGATCAGCCGCGGCCGGGGCAGGATCGCCCTCGGCCACAACGGCCTCGGCGGTGACCGGCGCCGGCTGGTCGTCCCCGTTCAGGGTCTTGGTGGGGCCATCGTCCTTGTAGATGCCGAGGACCTGCCTGACGCTGAGGCCGCGGAGCTTGGCCACCTGCTCGGGGCGACGGAGGCCGGTGAGGCCCTCCATCGTCGCCTTGACGAGGTTGATCGGGTTCTGCGTGCCGATGCTCTTCGAGAGCACGTCGCGGATCCCGGCGAGCTCGAGCACCGCGCGGACCCCGCCGCCGGCGATCACGCCGGTACCCGGGCTGGCCGGGCGCAGGACGACATGGCCGGCGCCGAAGCGGCCAATCGTTCGATGCGGGATCGTCTGCCCGTACTTGGGGATCCGGACCAGGCTCTTGCGCGCGTTCTCGACGGCCTTCTGGATCGCCAGCGGGACCTCTCGGGCCTTGCCGTAGCCGATGCCCACCACGGACTCCTCGTCGCCGACCGCGACCAGCGCCGTGAACGAGAACCGGCGACCGCCCTTGACCACCTTGGCCACGCGGTTGATCTCGATCACGCGCTCCTGCAGGTCGAGTCCCTGCGGGCTGACGCTCTCTATCTCGACGTTCCGGGTCATCGATCGATCACCGTAGCGGGTCCCCGATCCCCTGCGGCGGCCCTGCCGCCTGTGATGCCGGTTTCGGGGCCATGGCCCCTCATCAGAACTTCAGCCCGCCCTCGCGGGCTCCGTCGGCGAGGGCACGGACGCGGCCGTGGTAGCGGTACCCGCCGCGGTCGAACACGCAGGTCTCGATGCCGGCCTTCTTCGCCCGAGACGCGAGCAGCTCTCCGGCCTTCTTCGCCTGCTCCGAGGGATCCAGCTTGCGCAGGTCGGGCTCCATCCAGGTGACCGCGGCGAGCGTATGACCGCTGTTGTCGTCGATCAGCTGCGCGAAGACGCCGCGGTTCGAGCGAAACACCGACAGACGCGGACGCTCGGCCGTGCCGCGGATCCGCGCCCGCACCCGGCGGCGGCGGCGCAGCCGGCGCTGAGGCTTGGTCTTGACCGTCATGCGCGCTTACCGACCTTGCGGCGGACGTACTCGTCGGCGTAGCGGATGCCCTTGCCCTTGTAGGGCTCGGGCGGGCGCACGCGACGGATGCGGGCGGCGGTCTCGCCGACGAGCTGCTTGTCGATCCCGCGGACGATCACCTCGGTGGGCTGCGGGACCTCGAAGTCGATTCCGTCGGGGGCCGGGATCGCGACCGTGTGCGAGTAGCCGACGCTGAGCTCGAGCGCCTTCCCCTGGAGGCGGGCTCGATAGCCCACGCCCTGGATCTCGAGGCGCTTCTCGAACCCCGAGGTGACTCCTTCGACCATGTTCGCGATCAGGCTGCGGGTGAGCCCATGCAGCGCACGGTGCTGGCCGCGGTCCGTCGGACGGGTGACGGTCAGCGTGCGCTCGTCGATCGAGACGCCCATCTCGGGGCTCACGACCTGGGTGAGCTCGCCCTTGGGCCCGTTCACCGAGACGCGCCCGGTGCCGACGTCGACCTTGACCCCCTCGGGGATCTGCACGGGCTTTCTTCCGATCCGGCTCATGAATCACCTGCGGCGGCTTCGCCGCCTGACATCCTGGTTTCGAGGCTAGGGCCTCTCATCTCACACACTCACCAGACGTAGGCGACGACCTCGCCGCCGACGCCCTTGTGCTTGGCCTGGTGACCGCTCATCACACCGGACGACGTCGAGACGATCGCGGTGCCCATGCCGCCCATCACCCGCGGGACCTGGTCGCCGGAGACATACCGGCGCCGCCCCGGGCGCGAGACGCGGCTGAGGCCGGAGATCACCGGGCGGCGGGCGTCGGTGTACTTGAGCTCGATCTTGATCACCTCGCCGACGGCCGTCGGCTCGATCGCGAAGTCGGTGATGTATCCCTGCTCCTTGAGGATGCGCGACATCTCCCGCTTCAGCCGCGAAGCGGGGATCTCCACCTCGGAGTGGTGGGCGGCGAGCGCGTTGCGGACGCGCGTCAGGTAGTCGGATACGGGGTCGGTGACCGTCATCTACCAGCTCGACTTCGTCAGTCCCGGGATGTAGCCGTTGTGCGCGGCGTGGCGCAGGCAGAGCCGGCAGAGGCCGAACTTGCGGTAATAGGCGCGCGGGCGCCCGCACCGCCGGCAGCGGTTGTGGGCTCGGGTCTTGTACTTGGGCGTGCGGCCCTGCTTGACGATCTTCGATGTCTTTGCCATCTGGGTGCTTACTCGCTTCCTTCGCTTGAGTCGGCCTTCTCGCCGCCTGTATCGGCGGCGCCCTCGGCGCCCTCCGCCCCGTCCTCGGCGCCCTCCTCGGGCTTCTCGGGCTTGGCGTAGGCCTCGGGGTTCTCGGCCTTGAGCTGCTCGAGCGCCGCCTGCTCGGCCTCGGCGCGCAGGCGGGCCTCCTCGTGCCGGCGCTCTTCCTCGGCCGCCGCCGCCTCGTCCTCGGTCCCTGGACGACCCTCCTTGGAGAATGGCATGCCGAGCGCCAGCAGCAGCGCGAACGACTCCTCGTCGGTCTTCGCCGTGGTCGCGATCGTGACGTCGAGGCCGCGGACCTCGTCGATCGAGTCATAGTCGATCTCCGGGAAGATCAGCTGCTCGCGGACGCCCATCGTGTAGTTGCCGCGACCGTCGAACGAGCGCGGGTTGAGGCCACGGAAGTCGCGGATGCGCGGGATCGCGATCGAGATCAGGCGGTCGAGGAACTCCCACATGCGGGCGCCGCGCAGCGTTACCGCGACGCCGACCGGCATCCCCTCACGGATCTTGAAATTGGCGATCGACCTGCGGGCGCGGCGGATGCTCGGCCGCTGGCCGGCGATCGTCTGCAGCTGCTCGGTCGCCGCCTCGAGCACCGGGGTCGACTGCTTGGCCTCCCCCACGCCCATGTTGAGGTTGATCTTCTGCAGGCGCGGGACCTCCATCGGGTTGGCGTAGGAGAACTGCGAGGTCAGCGCCGAGACCACCTCGGAGCGATAGCGCTCGCGCAGCCGCGGGGGCGGCACTGCGCGCTGGGACTCTGGAAGGGTTGCGGATTCCATCTCGGCTGCCTAGTCGATCGCCTTGCCGGAACGCTTGGCGAAGCGCTTGCGCTTGCCATCGTCGCCGGTGCGCACGCCGACGCGCGTGGGCTTGTTCGTATCGGGGTCCACCAACATCACGTTAGAGACATCGATCGGGCCTTCCTTTTCGATGATCCCGCCGGCCTCGCCGCCGCGCTGGGTGCCCTTGACCGAGCGCGGGCGCTGGTGGCGCTTGACCATGTTGAGGTTCTCGACGAAGACGCGCCGGCGGCCGGGCTCGGTGCGGACGACCTTGCCAGTCTTGCCCTTGTCCTTGCCGGAGGTGATGACGACGTGGTCGTCGGTGCGGATGCGCATCGATCGCGACATGGTCAGAGCACCTCCGGGGCGAGGGAGATGATCCGCATGAAGTTGCGCTCGCGCAGCTCGCGGGCGACCGGCCCGAAGATACGGGTGCCGCGGGGGACGCCCTGCGGGTCGATCAGCACGGCGGCGTTCTCGTCGAAGGAGATGTAGGTGCCGTCGGAGCGGCCAAGCTGCTTGCGGGTGCGAACGACGACAGCCTCGACGACCTCGCCCTTGCGCACGGCGCCGCGCGGCGCCGCCT
The DNA here is from genome assembly GCA_039930945.1 of bacterium. Taxonomy (GTDB): domain Bacteria; phylum Actinomycetota; class Thermoleophilia; order Solirubrobacterales; family 70-9; genus JBDTSW01. The sequence goes on along the minus strand of JBDTSW010000029.1, from coordinate 10,996 downwards.
GCTTGACCGTGGCCGTGATCACGTCGCCGACCCCGGCGTAGCGGCGGTGCGAGCCGCCCTTGACGCGGATGCAGAGGATCTCTCGAGCCCCCGAGTTGTCCGCCACCTTGAGCCTTGTCTCCTGCTGGACCATTAGCGGTGCCTCCTCCTGCGCCGGTGCGCCGCAGCCGGCGAAAGCCGAGCCAGGCGAGGACGCAGGGAGCGTGGCGTGCCCAGAGGGCACGCGAGCGACTGAGGACGCGGGCTGGCGATGGCTTGCAGCCGGGTGCGGGGTGCTGGCGTGGGGGGAGTCACCGCTACTACCGCGCCCTTTCGACGATCTCGACCAGGCGCCAGCGCTTGGTGCGCGAGAGCGGGCGCGTCTCGACGACGCGCACGGTGTCGCCCTCCTGCGCCTGGTTGGTCGCGTCGTGCGCGTGCAGCGTGGCGCTGCGGCGGACGACCTTCTCGTAGGTGGGGTGGCGGCGCGCGACCTCGATCCGGACCGTGATCGTCTTGTCGGCCTTGGTCGAGACGACCTTGCCCTGGCGGACCTTCTTCGGGCCGGGACCGCGATCGCTGGGCGGCGTTCCGGTGCCGGACTCGCCACCGCGGTCGCGCTGGCGCTTGCGGTAGCGGCTGCGGTTGGCGGCGTTGCGGCGTCTGCCCTCGGCGCGCTCGCCGAGACGCTCCTCGAGGCTGCGCTGGGGCCCGGCCGGGCCGGCCGCGCTCGAGCGGTCGAGCTTGCGTCTTTCCTTCGCGGAAAGAACCTCTTCGACGACATCCTCAGGAGTACCTCCGCCGACATCCTCAGCTTCGCTTCCGGTGTCGTCGGGTTCGGGCTCGGACGTGGCGGCAGGCTCGGCCTGGTCTTCCGCGACTTCGTCGCTGGCGCTGGCGGGCGTCTCGTCTGACGCTTCCTCAGCCGGAGTCTCCTCGGTGGCAGGGGCCTCTGCGGGCGTCTCGGCGACGGCCTCGTCCTGGGTCTCTTCGGTTTGGTCCTGCTTGGATTCGTCTGCCATCACTGGCGAAGCTCCTTGCTCACATCGATGCCGCGCTCGCGCGCGATCGTCATCAGGCGGGCCAGATCACGCCGGGAGTCGGTCAGGCCGGCCGTGTTCTCCAGCTCGCCTGTCGCGTGGCGGAAACGGAGGCTGAAGGTGCTTTCCCTCGCGTCCTTGAGCTGCTCGACCAGATCCTGGTCCGAAAGCGCATGGGCGTCCGCGGCCTTCATCCGCCGGCCTCCTCGCGGCTGACCACCTTGGTCTTGATCGGAAGCTTGTGCCCGGCGAGCGTCATCGCCTCGCGGGCGAGCTCGTCGTCGACGCCGGCAAGCTCGAACATCACCCGGCCGGGCTTGACCACGGCCACCCAGCCCTCGGGGTTCCCCTTGCCGGAGCCCATCCGGGTCTCGAGGGGCTTCTTCGTGAACGGCTTGTCGGGGAAGATGTTGATCCAGACCTTGCCGCCGCGCTTGATCTTGCGAGTCATCGCGACGCGGGCAGCCTCGATCTGGCGGTTGGTGATCCAGCCGCGCTCGAGCGCCTTCAGTCCGTACTCGCCGAAGGAGACGTTGGTGCCGCCCTTGGCATTGCCGCGCCGCCGGCCACGCATGACCTTGCGGTACTTGACGCGCTTCGGCATCAGCATCAGCCATCACCGCCGGCGTCCGGCTTTGCCTCAGCGGCCGGCTCGGGAGCAGCAGACTCTCCGCCGACGTCCTCCGGAATAGACTCTCCGCCGACGTCCTCCGGAATAGCTCCGCCGACATCCTCCGCTTCGCGTCCGGTGTCGGCGGGTTCGGGCGCCGGAGTGGCGGCAGGTTTGGCCTGGTCTACCGCGGCTTCGCCGCTGGTTCCGGCGGGGGCCTCCTTGGCTTCGGCGGGCGCTTCCTTGGTGGCAGGCTTGGCCCCAGCCTTCGCAGCGGCGGGCTTTGGGCGGGGCGCCGAGTCGCGCCGGCCGGTGCCGCCGCCGCGCTGGCCGGGACGGCCTCCTCGTTCACCGCCGCGGCGCTTGCGACCGGGACGGGGGGCGGTGTCCTCGTTTTCGTCCTTGGCGCTGTGAAAGCCCTCCGGCATCACCTCGCCGTTGTTGATCCAACACTTGACGCCGATCCGCCCCGTGGTCGTCCTCGCCTCGGTGAAGCCGTAGTCGATGTCCGCACGGAGCGTATGCAGCGGCACCCGCCCGTCCGAGTAGCCCTCGGTGCGCGCCATCTCGGCGCCGCCCAGGCGGCCGGAGACCTGCACCTTGACGCCCTTGGCGCCGGAGCGCATGGCGGAGGTCAGGGCGCGCTTCATCGCTCGCCGGAAGGCGACGCGGTTCTGCAGCTGCTCGGCGATCGACTGGGCGACGAGCTTGGCGTCCAGCTCGGGCCGCTTGATCTCGCGGATGTTCACCTTCACCGGCTTGCCGGTGATCTTGTGCAGGTCCCGGCGCAGCGCGTCGACCTCGGACCCGGACTTGCCGATCACGATTCCCGGGCGGGCGGTGTGGATATCGATCTCGATCTCACCGCGCTGCTTGGTGATCTTGATGTCGGAGAGCCCGGCGTGGGCGAGCTTGCCCTCGATGTGGTCGCGAATCGCCAGGTCTTCGAACAGGTAGTCGGCGAACTCCCGCTTGTTGAACCAGGTCGCCTTCCAATCGTGGATATAGCCGACGCGGAAACCTTCGGGGTGGATCTTCTGTCCCATTAGCGGTGCTCCTCGGCTACTCGGTGGGTGTGAGCACGACACTCACGTGGCAGGTCTTCTTCTCGATCCGCGCGGCACGTCCGCGGGCGCGTGCCCGCCAGCGCTTCAGCGTCGGCCCCTCGTCCACCCGGATCTCGGCGATCCGCATGTCCTCGGCGATCAGCTCGTGGTTGTTCTCGGCGTTGGCGGCGGCGGAGTCGATCAGCTTCGCGAGGTCGCGAGCGGCGCCCCTCGAGGAGAACTGCAGCAGCGTCTGCGCGTCGGGTACCGACAGGCCTCTGATCTGATCGGCGACCAGGCGGGCCTTGCGCGGCGCCACGCGGACGTAGCGCGCCTTGGCGCGCACGCTTGCTGTCGGGGTGTCGGTCGTGGCCTTGGCCATCGCCGTCTCTACCGATCCGCCTTGGTCCCGGAGTGGGCGCGGAAGGTGCGGGTCGGCGCGAACTCGCCGAGCTTGTGGCCGACCATCGACTCGGAGACGAACACCGGGACGTGTTTGCGACCGTCGTGGACGGCGATCGTGTGGCCGACCATCTCCGGGAAGACGGTCGAGGTCCGCGACCAGGTCTTGACCATCTGCTTGTCGCCGGACGCGTTCATCTTCGCGATCCGCCCCATCAGCCGCTCGTCGACGAACGGCCCCTTCTTCGTGGATCGACCCATCAGCGATGCCTCCTTCCGCGGCGGTGCGACCCAGCCGGCGAAAACCGAGCCGGGCAAGGACGCAGCTCGCGTGGCGTGCCCTCTGGGCACGCGAGCGAGCGAGGGCGCCGCATGGCGCTGGTTTGCAGGCGGGTGGGGCGGGCTGTCGTGGGAGGAGTCATCGCTAACGATTGCCTCCCTTTCGCTTGCCACGCCGGCGGCCGCGCACGATCATCTTGCTGCTGGCCTTGACCTTCTTGCGAGTGCGGTAGCCGAGCGTCGGTTTGCCCCAGGGGGTCACCGGGTGGCCGCCGGGCGTGTGGTGCGCCTCGCCGCCACCATGCGGATGGTCGACCGGGTTCATGGCGACGCCGCGGGTCTGGGGACGCTTGCCCTTGTGGCGGTTGCGACCCGCCTTGCCGATCGTCAGGTTCTGGTGCTCGGCGTTGGACAGCGTGCCCACGGTCGCGCGGCACTCACCGCGAACCAGGCGCATCTCCGAAGACGGCAGGCGCAGGGTCACCAGCGGTCCCTCCTTGGCGACGACCTGGATCGCCGATCCGGCGGCGCGGCCCAGGCGGCCGCCCTGATCGGCGACGAGCTCGACGTTATGGACCACGGTGCCCGTCGGGATCGCGCTCAGCGGCAGGGCGTTGCCCGCGCGGATGTCGGCTCCGGGGCCGGACTCCACAGTGTCGCCGGGGCTGATGCCCTGCGGCGCGAGGATGTAGCTCTTGACGCCATCGGCGTAGTGCAGCAGGGCGATATAGGCGCTGCGGTTGGGGTCGTACTCGATCGAGGCGATCTTCGCCGGCACCCCGTCCTTGCGGCGCTTGAAGTCGATCTGCCGGTAGCGGCGCTTGGCGCCGCCGCCGCGATGGCGCGAGGTGACGCGCCCGTGGACGTTGCGGCCGCCGGTCTGCGCCTTGCCCTTGGTCAGGGCCTTGTTCGGGGCGTCGCCCGTGAGCTCCTCGCGCAGCGGGTAGGTGCCGAAGCGGCGCGCCGGGCTGGTGGGCTTGGTCTTTCGGTTGGCCATCAGTCGATCACCGCTATTCGGCCACCGCGGCGCCCTCGAACAGCTCGATCCGGTCCCCCGGGGCGAGCTGGACGATGGCCTTCTTCCAGCTGCGGGTGCGGCCTGCGTGCGGGCCGCGGCGCTTGGGCTTCGAGCGCACCTGCATCGTGCGCACGCCGACGACGGCGACGCCGAAGACCTCCTCGACCGCGCGCGCGACCTGCGTCTTGTGGGCGCGGTCGTCGACCCGGAAGGTGTACTTGCCGTCCGCCATCAGCGCGTAGCTCTTCTCGGAGACGACCGGCTCGATGATCACCTGGCGAGCGAGCATTACTCGGACTCACCTCCCGCGGAATCACTGCCTGTGACCTCCTCCGCTTCGCGCCCGGGCGCCGCGGGGCTCCTGCCGCTTCGGTTGACCTCGCCGGCGCGTGCCTCGAGGGTCCCGAGGGCGGAGCGGGAGATCGCCAGCGAAGCGGCGCCGAGGATGTCGGCGACGCCGGCGGCCGATGCCGAGAGCACCGCGACCCTGGGGATGTTGCGGAAGCTCTTGACGACGCCGGTCTCCTCGACGTCGACGAGCACGAGCAGCGGCGTCTTCGCCCCCCACTTCGCGAGCGCGGCCGCAGCCTGCTTGGTCGAGGGCTCGGAGAAGGCCTTGGCCTCGAGCACGGCGACGCTGCCGCGGGCGGCGTGGACCGAGAGCGCCGAGCGCAGCGCCCGGCGGCGGGCCTTGCGGTTGACCTTGACGGTGTGGTGGCGGGGCTTCGGGCCGAAGGCGACGCCACCGCCACGACGGTGCGGCACGCTGAGCGCGCCGGCGCGAGCGCGCCCGGTTCCCTTCTGCCGCCAGGCCTTGGCGGTCGTCATCGCGACCTCGCCGCGACCGAGCGTCGATGCGGTTCCCCGGCGGCGGGCGTTCTGGTCGGCGCGAGCCGTCTCGTGGACCAGGGACTCGTGGAAGTCCTCGCCGAAGACGGTCGCGGGCAGGTCGGCCTTCGACTGCTTGCCGAGGACCGGGGCCTTGGTGGGCGCTGCGGCGGCCATCAGCGCTCCTCCAGTGCGGCGTTGCCGAGAGAAAGTCGAGCGTGGCGAGGACGCAGGGCGAAGCCCTTGCTACCGGCAAGGGCAAGCCCGAGGACGCTGCCAGGCGAAGACTTGCAACCGGCAACGTTGTGCTGGTGGGGCGCTGCTGGCCGCTCAGCCATCGCTGCGCACCTCCACGGTGCCGCCCTTCGCGCCCGGCACGGCGCCGCGGACCAACAGCAGGTTGCGCTCGGCGTCGATCTCGACGACCTCGAGGCGCCGCTGGGTGACGCGCGTGCCTCCCATCCGGCCGGGCATCTTCATGCCCGGCCAGACGCGGGATCGGCGCTGGCGCCGATCGACCCGGGAGCGCGAACGTTGTGCGAGCCGTGGCTGACGGGGCCACGGCTGAAGTTGTGGCGGCGGATCGTGCCCTGGAAGCCCTTGCCGATACCGGTGCCCGAGACCTTGACCCGCTGGCCCGGCTCGAAATCGCTGACGGTCACCTGGTCGCCGACCTGGCGCTCGCCGGCCTCGTCGCGGAACTCCACCAGCGTCCGCGAGGGCGGCGCGCCGGCCTTCTTCAGGTGGCCCAGCTCGGCCCTGGTCAGCTTGCGCTCGGCGACCGCGTCGAAGCTCAACTGCAGCGCCTCGTAGCCGTCGCGGTCTTCGACCCGCAGCGCGGTGACCGTGCAGGGACCGGCCTCGATCACGGTCACGGGCACGCGGGTGCCGTCCTGGAGGAATACCTGGGTCATGCCCACCTTCTTGCCGATGATCGCCGCCATGCGAGGCCCGGGCTCAGGTGCGGATCTCGATATCGACGCCGGCCGGCAGCGCGTCCAGGCGCTGCAGGGAATCGATCGTCTTCGGGGTCGGCTGGAGGATGTCGATCAGCCGCTTGTGGGTACGGATCTCGAAGTGCTCGCGCGAGTCCTTGTCCTTGAAGGGGGAGCGAATCACGCAGTAGACGTTCTTCTCCGTGGGCAGGGGAACGGGTCCAGACACGGTCGCGCCGGTGCGCTGCGCCGTCTCGACGATCTCGCGCGCGGCGCGATCGATCGCGTCGTGGTCGTACGCCTTCAGGCGGATCCTGATTCGGGTGGCGGCCAGTGAGGCCAATTTCGTCTTCTCTTCCTTCGTTCTCTTAGCGCAGTCGGGGCGCCGGCCCCATGGCTGGGGTCGCGCCCCTGGTCGTATCGGAAACCTTCTGAAATAAGGGCCGGCCCCGGCAGGACCGGCCCCGTGGGCCGTTTACTCGATAACTTCGCTGACGACCCCCGAGCCGACGGTGCGGCCGCCCTCGCGGATCGCGAACCGGAGGCCCTTGTCCATGGCGATCGGGTTGATCAGCTCGATCTCCATCTCGACGTTGTCTCCCGGCATCACCATCTCCGTACCGGAGGGCAGGTTGGAGACGCCGGTGACATCGGTGGTGCGGAAGTAGAACTGAGGCCGGTAGCCGGAGAAGAACGGCGTGTGACGACCGCCCTCCTCCTTCTTCAGGCAGTAGACCTCGGACTTGAACTTGGTGTGCGGGGTGATCGAGCCGGGCTTGGCCAGAACCTGGCCACGCTCGATCTCCTCGCGCTTGGTGCCACGCAGCAGGCAGCCGGCGTTGTCGCCGGCCTGTCCCTGGTCGAGGCTCTTGTTGAACATCTCGACGCCGGTGACGACCGTCTTCGAGGTGTCGGTGATGCCGACGATCTCGACCTCGTCGCCGGTGTTGACGATGCCCTGCTCGATGCGCCCGGTGGCGACGGTGCCGCGGCCGGTGATCGAGAAGATGTCCTCGACCGGCATCAGGAACGGCTTGTCGAGGTCGCGCACGGGCTCCGGGATGTAGCTGTCGAGCGTCTCGGCGAGCTCGAGGATCGCTGCCTTCGCGTCCTCGTCGCCCTCGAGCGCCTTCAGCGCCGAGCCCTTGATGATCGGGATCTCGTCGCCGGGGAAATCGTACTCGTTGAGCAGGTCCTTGACCTCCTCCTCGACGAGCTCGACGATCTCCTCGTCGTCGACCATGTCCACCTTGTTCAGGAAGACAACCACGTAGGGCACATTCACCTGGCGCGCCAGGAGGATGTGCTCGCGCGTCTGCGGCATCGGGCCATCGGCGGCCGAAACGACCAGGATCGCGCCGTCCATCTGCGCCGCGCCCGTGATCATGTTCTTCACGTAGTCGGCGTGGCCCGGACAGTCGACGTGCGCGTAATGGCGGTTGTCGGTCTGGTACTCGACGTGCGAGGTCGCGATCGTGATCCCGCGCTCCTTCTCCTCGGGAGCGTTATCGATCTCCTCGAAGCTCTTCTCCTCGGCGCCGCCCTTCTCGGAAAGGACCTTCGTGATCGCCGCTGTCAGCGTCGTCTTCCCGTGATCGATATGACCGATCGTGCCGACGTTGACGTGCGGCTTGTCGCGCTCGAACTTCTCCTTGGACATCTTGCTCCTTTTTCTTCCGTCTGAATCTGGTTCTAGGTTTCTCTAAGTCTTGCTGTAGTGAGTGGCCCTGTGGGCGCGGTCAACTCCGCCGCCCCGGGCGAACCCCGGAAATATAGGCAATCCGGGCTCAGGCGCCTGCCCCGACCGGTTCGGCGGCACCCTGCTCGACGATCTGCTCCGCGATGTTCTGCGGAACCTCCTCGTAGCGCTCGAACTGCATCGTGAAGCTCGCGCGCCCCTGCGTCGAGGATCGCAGATCGGTGGCGTAGCCGAACATCTCGCCCAACGGGACGAAGGCCTGAACCGCGAGTGCGCTCGATCGCTGCTCCTGGCCCTGGACCTTGCCGCGCCGGCGGGAGAGATCGCCGATGACCTCCCCGAGGAAGCCCTCGGGGGTCACCACCTCGACCGCCATCACCGGCTCCAGCAGGATCGGCTTGGCGCGTCGCGCGGCCTCCTGCACGGCCATCGAGCCCGCGATCTTGAAGGCCATCTCCGAGGAGTCGACGTCGTGGTAGGAGCCGTCGATCAGCTCGACCCGGACGTCGACCACCGGATAGCCGGCCTTGACGCCGCTGCCCAGGGCCTCCTCGATCCCCTGTTCGACGGCGGGGATGAACTCGGTGGGGATCGCCCCGCCCTTGATCTTGTTGACGAAGTCGAAGCCCTCCCCGGGAGCCGGCTCGACATTGATCACGACGTGGCCGAACTGGCCGCGGCCGCCGGTCTGTCGCACGAACCGGCCGACGACCTTGTTCGCGGCGTCCTTGATCGTCTCGCGGTAGGCGACCTGGGGGCGGCCGACGTTGGCGTCGACGCTGAACTCGCGCAGAAGCCGGTCGACGATGATCTCGAGGTGAAGCTCTCCCATCCCGTGGATCAGGGTCTGTCCCGTCTCGTCGTCGCTCTGGACCTGGAAGGTCGGGTCCTCCTCGGCCAGACGTGCCAGCGAGGCTGAGAGCTTCTCCTGGTCGACCTTGGTCTTGGGCTCGATCGCGACCGCGATCACCGGCTCCGGGAACTCGATCTTCTCCAGCAGGACCGGGGCGTCGGGCGCGCACAGGGTGTCGCCGGTGGTCGTCTGCTTGAGCCCGACGCCGGCGCAGATGTCGCCCGCGTAGGCCTCCTCGATCTCCTCGCGGTGGTTGGCGTGCATCATCAGCAGCCGGCCGATGCGCTCGGTGCGCCCGGTGGAAGCGTTGAGGACGCGGCCGCCGGCGGCGACCTTGCCGGAATAGACGCGGAAGTAGGTCAGCTTGCCGACGTAGGGGTCGGCCATCACCTTGAAGGCCAGGGCGGCGAAGGGAATGTCCTCGTCGGCGGGCCGCGCGACGCTCTCCGCGTTCTCGACGTCGAGGGCGTCGGCGCCCTTCTTGTCGATGGTGAGACCGGTGACCGGCGGCACCTCGAGCGGAGAGGGCAGCAGTTCGACGATCGCGTCGAGCAGGGGCTGCACGCCCTTGTTCTTGAAGGCGGAGCCGCACAGCACCGGCGTCACCTTGAGGTCGAGCGTCGCCCGGTGCAGCGACTTGGCGATCCGCTCGTGCGGGATCTCCTGCTCGTCGAGATACAGCTCCATCAGCTCGTCGTCGTAGTCGGCGCAGGCCTCGATCAGGTGGGTGCGCGCCTCGTGGGCGGCGTCGGCGAGCTCGGCGGGCACGTCCGTGTAGGAGAAGTCGGTTCCCAGCTCGTCCGTCCACACCAGGGCCTTGTCCTCGATCAGGTCGACGATGCCCTCGAAGGCATCCTCGCTGCCGATCGGCAGCTGGATCGGCAGCGGGCGGGCGCCGAGGCGCTCGCGCATGCTCCGCACGGAGCTGTGGAAGTCGGCGCCGACGCGGTCCATCTTGTTGATGAACGCGATCCGCGGCACGTGGTACTTGTCGGCCTGGCGCCAGACCGTCTCGGACTGCGGCTCGACGCCGGCGACCGAGTCGAAGACGGCGATCGCGCCATCGAGCACGCGCAGCGAGCGCTCGACTTCGACCGTGAAGTCGACGTGGCCCGGCGTGTCGATGATGTTGATGCGGTGGCCCTTCCACTCGCACGCCGTCGCGGCGGAGGTGATCGTGATCCCCCGCTCCTGCTCCTGCTCCATCCAGTCCATCACGGCGGCGCCCTCGTGGACCTCGCCCATCTTGTGCGTGCGGCCCGTGTAGTAGAGGATGCGCTCGGTCGTCGTCGTCTTGCCGGCGTCGATGTGCGCCATGATCCCGATGTTCCGTGTCTTCTCTAGGGGGAAGCTGCGTGCCATTTGTCCATCGTGTCTTGTCAGGGGTTTCTAGGTGTGATCCGGCGCCCAGCGCCGTTCGTGGGAGGAGAGGAGGAAGGTTGTGATCCCGTCTTCCGCGCATGAAAAAGGCCCGAAACGGGCCCAAGCGCTACCGCTGAACCAGCCCGATCTCGCCTATATGCTGCGGCTCTCCATGGAAAAGGAATCCGCGCGCGCCGAAACATTTGCTCAGGCGCGAGCGACGCGTGACTATAGCAGAGGGTCTACCCCCTTCCCGGGGGTCCGATGAAGCTGAAAAGGCGCTCTGCCAAGCCCGTTGACGGGCTCGCGGAGATCCTCGCCACCGGCCGTGGGATGCTCGCGATCCCGGCCGCGATGGCGCTCGGCCTGGCGCAGCGGATCGGCAACGTGGTGCTCGCCGTGTGGCGCCTCGTCCGCCCGCTGCTGCTGGCGGCGCTGACGCTCGCCAGGCGCGCGCTGGCGGTGGCCGAGCGCGAAGTCACCCCCGCCCGGGCCGTGGCCGGCCTCGCCGTCGCCGCCGCGATCCTGCTCGCGGTCTCCCAGTTCGCCGACTACAGAGAGGTCCGCGCGGGCGTCCCCGCCTCCGCCGAGGTGGAGGCGATCGCGCCCCCGCCCCAGATCTCCGACACCGCCGAGACCGCCGGCTCGGCCCACGCCTTCCTGCCGTTGGCGGCCGCGATCGCCACGGTGGTGATCGTGGCCCTCGCCATGCTCGGTCGCTGGCGGCTGGCCCGAGTCCTGGTCTTCCTTGGCGCGGGGGTAATCGTGATCAGCCTGGCGATCGACCTGCCAAAGGGCCTGGACGAGGGCTCGACCGCGGTCGAGTTCGAGGGCGCGGAGGCCCGCCTGCTGGGCGCCTTTTGGGTTGAGATCCTCTGCGGTTTCGTGATCGCGATATGCGGGCCCCTGCTCGCACGCTCACTGGGCCCGGACGCGGGCCGTCTG
>JBDTSW010000028.1:0-20949 GCA_039930945.1 bacterium | reverse complement strand
GACACGCGGATTATGATTCCGCTGCTCTAACCAGCTGAGCTACTCCGGCGGGGGCCGAAGACTAGCGGGGAGGAGGGGGGCGGAAGAGGTGGTCGGATGGCTCCCGCGAGGGGCCGACGTGGCCGCCTGCGCCCGTCGCGGATAGCCTCCGGCCGATGCCGACCCTGCTCGCCGTGCCGAACTTCTCCGAGGGTCGGGATCAGCTGCTCATCGATCGCGTCAGGGGGCAGTTCGCCGCCGGCGCGGAGCTGCTCGACTCGCACTCCGACATCGTCCACAATCGCACCGTGCTCACCTTGGCCGGGGAGCCCGGGCGCCTGGGTGAGGCTCTCGCCCGCGGCGCGGGCGCCTGCACCATCTCGATCGACATGCGCCGCCGCGCGGGGGCTCATCCGTGCATCGGGGCGCTCGACGTCTGCCCGGTCGTCTGGCTTCAACCCGGCGACCGCGACGCCGCGCGCGAGGCGGCGCTGGCCGTCGCCCGGGCGCTCGCCACCGAGGGAATCCCGGTCTTCCTCTACGGCGAGATGGCGAGCGACGAAGAGCGCCGCGAGCGGGCGCACTTCCGCGCCGGGGGCCTGGCGAGGCTGCGCGCGCGGATGGCCGCGGGCGAGCTTCATCCCGACCTCGGCCCCGACGAGCCGCACCCCTCGGCCGGGGCCACTCTGGTCACGGCGCGAGCGCCGCTGGCCGCCTTCAACGTCGTCCTCGAGGGCGCCGACATCGAGCTGGGCCGCGAGATCGCCGCCAAGCTGCGCGAATCGGGCGGTGGGCCGGCCGGCGTGCGGGCGCTTGCGATTGACCTCGGCGACGCCGGGATCCAGATCTCGACCAACGTCCACGACCCGGTCGCGGTGCCGCTGGCGGCCTTGATCGAGCGGATCCGCGAGCTGGGCGGGCCCGGCGGCGCGCGGCCGGTGAGCGGCGAGCTGGTCGGCCTCGCGCCCGAGGCGGCGCTCGAGGGTTACCCCGCCGACGTGCCGATCGCGGGCTTCGACGCGGAGCGGCACCTGATCGAGCGGCGCCTGTCCCGATAGATTCCCAGCATGGCCCAGGCAAAGAAGAAGCGCCGCCGCAAGCATCGCGGCACCCAGGGCGGGGGGATCGACCGCCGCTCGCGCCCTCGCAACCGTGAGCAGGCCCGTTCGCAGGCCCGCCGCCAGGTGACCGATCGCCGCGATGTCCGTCCGACCTGGCGCAGCGCGGCGACCAGGGCGCTGATCGCCGCGGGCATCTTCTTCGCGCTGCTGGTTCTGCTCTTCGGTCAGCCGCTGCCGCAGGCGCTGGCGCTGGGCGTGTTCATGCTCGCCTTCTACATCCCCTTGGGCTACGGGATCGACACGATGCTCTACACGCGCCGGCAGCGAGCGAAGCAGCGCGCCAAGCAGGCGCGCCAGCAGCAGTAGCCGTGGACGTCCGCTCCCTGACCGTCGGTCAGGTCGCCGAGAACTGTTACCTGCTGCGTCGCGACGACGCGGACCGCGGCCTGATCGTCGACCCCGGCGAGGAGGCCGAACGAATCCTGGCGACGGTCGAGGAGATGGGGATCGGGGTCGACGCGATCCTGCTCACCCACACCCACTTCGACCACATCGGCGCGGTCGCGCCGGTGGCGAAGGCCACGGGCGCCCCCGTCTACTGCCCCGAGCTGGAGGTGCCGGTGCTGGCCGACATCATGGCCTTCGTCCCCTGGCCCGGCTTCGGCCCCTACGAGAGCTACGACGCCGACGAGACCGTCGCCGGCGGCGAGCGCCTTCAGCTGGCCGGGATGGAGATCGACGTCGTCTTCACCCCGGGCCACAGCCCTGGCCACGTCACCTACGGAATCCGTGACGAGCAGGCGCTGTTCTCCGGCGATGTCCTCTTCCAGGGATCGGTGGGGCGAACCGACCTGCCGGGGGGCGACTGGGAGACGCTGCTTGCCAGCATTCGCGGGCTGGTCGAGGAGTTTCCCGCCGAGACCACCGTCTATCCGGGTCACATGGGCATCACCACCCTCGGGGCGGAGCGGGCGTCGAACCCGTTCCTCGCCGAGCTGGCGCGCTGAGCCGGGGTCGCCGGGCGCCGTGGCCGCAAGCTTTCAGGCCTCGAAGGGGACCTTCGACGTGCTGCCGCCCGAGTCGGGCATGCGGGCGCGCCTTTACTTCGCCGCGGCCGAGCATCTCGGACGCGCCGGCTACGGCCGGATCGAGACCCCGATCTTCGAGGACACCGAGCTCTTCACCAGGGGCGTGGGCGCCGGCACCGACATCGTCCGCAAGGAGATGTTCACCTTCTCCGACCAGGGCGGGCGCAGCCTGACGCTGCGCCCTGAGGGCACGGCGCCGATCTGCCGCGCCTACGTCGAGCACGGTATGCAGCAGCTCGCCCAGCCGGTGAAGCTGTGGTACTGGGGGCCGTTCTTTCGCCACGAGCGCCCCCAGGCCGGCCGCTTCCGCCAGTTTCACCAGCTCGGCGCCGAGGCGATCGGCTCGGGGTCGCCGCTGGTCGACGTCGAGATCATCGTCCTGCTCAACGACCTCCTGCACGCCCTCGCGGTGCCGTCGCTGCGCCTGCGCCTCGGCAGCCTCGGCTCTGCGCAGGCGCGCCGCAGCTACCGGACCGAGCTCCAGGCCTACCTGCGAAAGCACGATGGGGAGCTCGCCAAGGGCGTGCTGGAGCGGATCGACGAGAACCCGCTGCGGGCCTTCGACGCCAAGGACGAGGGCACCCGGGCGGTGATGGCGGGCGCGCCGACGATGCTCGACCGCCTCGAGGGCTCCGACGCCGAGCACTTCGAGGAGGTGCGCTCTCTGCTCGACCGGGCTGGCGTCCACTACGAGCTCGACGGCGCCCTCGTCCGCGGGCTCGACTACTACAGCCGCACGGTCTTCTCCTTCGAGTGCGAGCGCCTGGGGGCGCAGTCCGAGATCGCGGGTGGCGGCCGCTACGACGGCCTGGTCGAGCTTCTGGGTGGGCCCCCGACCCCGGCTGTGGGCTGGGCCTGCGGGATTGAGCGCGTGCTTCTCGCCCTCGACGAGCACGGCGCCTCGCCACCGGTCAGCGTCTTCGTCGCCGCGCCCGAGGCCCAGTGCGAGACCGCCCTCGGCCTCGTCCTGGAGCTGCGTCGTGCCGGGATCGCCGCCGACCTCGACCTCGCCGGCCGCGGCTTCAAGGGGCAGATGAAGCAGGCCGACCGCTCCGGCGCCCAGGTGACGGTGATCCTCGACGAGGAGGGCGCGGCGATCGCCCGCGACATGGACACCGGCGACCAGCGTCCGGTCGACCTCACCACCCTGGCCGAGGATCTCGGATGAGCGCGCTGCCGGCTCTGAGCCCGAACTCATATCGCGACGCCTGGTGCGGCCAGGTGCTGGGGGACCGGGTCGACTCCACCGTCCGCGTCGCCGGCTGGGTGCACCGTCGCCGCGACCACGGCGGGCTGATCTTCATCGACCTGCGCGATCGCACCGGCCTGGTGCAGTTGGTCTTCAACCCCGACGTCGCCGGCTCCGCCCAGGAGCTGGGCCACCGCCTGCGCGCGGAGGACGTCGTCAGCGTCTGCGGAGAGGTCGTCCGTCGCAGCCCGGAGACCGTCAACGCCGAGTTGCCGACGGGCGAGTTCGAGCTCCGCGTCGCCGAGGCCGAGCGGCTCGCCGACGCCGAGACGCCGCCGTTCGAGATCGAGGGCTACTCGGGCGAGGTCGGGGAGGAGGTGCGCCTGCGCTACCGCTACCTCGACCTGCGTCGCGAGCGCATGCGCGACGCGCTGACGCTGCGCCACTCCGTCACCCGCGAGATCCGCGCCTTCCTCGACGGCGAGGGTTTCCTCGACATCGAGACGCCGGTGCTGACGCGCTCGACCCCCGAGGGCGCCCGCGACTTCCTCGTCCCCAGCCGCCAGCAGCAGGGCTCCTTCTACGCGCTGCCGCAGTCTCCGCAGCTGTTCAAGCAGCTGTTGATGGTCTCGGGATTCGAGCGCTACTACCAGATCGCCCGCTGCTTTCGCGACGAGGACCTGCGGGCTGATCGCCAGCTCGACTTCACCCAGCTCGACCTGGAGATGTCGTTCGTCGGCGTCGACGACGTGATCGAGCTGAACGAGCGCCTGCTCGCCCAGGTGCTCGGCAAGATGGGCGTCGAGCTTGCGCTGCCGCTGCGGCGCATCCCCTACGACGAGGCGATCGCGCGCTATGGCTCCGACCAGCCCGACCTCCGCTACGGCCTCGAGCTGACCGACCTCAGCGACCACCTGCGCGAGACCGGCTTCAACGCCTTCCGTGGAGTGATCGACGGCGGCGGCGCGGTGAAGGGGCTGAACGCGGGCGGCCGCGATCTCTCCCGGGCGGAGCTTGACGCGCTCGTCGAGGAGGCCAAGGAGCTGGGCGGCAAGGGCCTCGTCTGGGCGGTGGTCGAGGGCAAGGGCTGGCGCTCGCCCGTCGCCAAGTTCCTCACCGCCTCAGAGCTGGCCGCGATCAACTGTGCCCTCGAGGCGTCGGATGGCGACCTGCTGTTGCTCGCCGCCGACGAGGCGAAGGTCGCCGCCGGCGTCCTCGGGGGGCTCCGCACCCGGCTGGCCGCGCGCTACGACCTGATTGACGACGACGTCAACGAGCTCGCCTGGATCGTCGACTGGCCCCTGTTTACGTGGAACGCCGGGGAGGAGCGCTGGGATCCACTGCACCACCCCTTCACCTCACCCGCGGGTCCGCTCGACCCCGACGATCCCGGCTCGGCGCGCGCCCTCGCCTACGACGTCGTCTGGAACGGCGTCGAACTCGGCGGCGGCTCGATCCGCATCAGCGACTCCGAGGTCCAGCAGGCGGCCTTCACCGCGCTCGGGATCGCCCCGTCCGACGCCCAGGAGCGCTTCGGGTTCCTCTTGGAGGCGCTGCGCTACGGGGCGCCGCCGCACGGCGGGATCGCCTATGGCCTCGACCGGATCGTCGCCCTGCTTCACGGCACCGACTCGATTCGCGACGTGATCGCCTTCCCCAAGGCGGCCTCGGGCGCCGATCCGCTCACCGGGGCGCCCGCGCCGGTCGACGACGCCCAGCTTCGCGAGCTGGGCCTTGGCCTTCGCGCCAAGCGCCCGGGCTGAGCGCGCCGCCCCCTGCGTGCGCGCCGGATTGCACGCACGGCTCAAGCCCGGAAAGCCGCCTGCCGAACTATGGGTGACTGATATGGTGCGCCAAGGCTCGAGACTGTTCGTTAGCCGCTCCAATTGTGAGCCAACACATCCGGCTTGGGAGTCGCTGTCCGGACGTTCCCCTGTGGACCGCCCGGTAGACCCCCACCTGTTCAATCAGGTTCTCAGGCCGAGCGGTACCGGCAGTCTGGGGCCTTCTTTTCAGGCGCTCACCCCAGCCGCCTCCGGAGGAAGCCGATGAAGAGCGCCGGCGGACTTCGCGAGAACCTCAACTCCAATCCGCTTGCCCAGGCGGCGGTGATCGGTGTCCTCGGCCTTCTGGTGGCCTTCCTGCTGCTGACCCGGATGGGTGGCGGCTCGGAGGATCCGGCGGTGACGACGACGCCAACCACCGATGCGGCCGCGACCGACGCGTCGGCTGCGGATTCCGCGACGAGCGATTCTGCCGCCGATCCCGCAGCCCCGACTGATCCCGCCGCCGACGCCGCTGCCGCTGCCGATCCCGCCGCGGATGCCGCCGCCGCCGGAAAGTTCGTCGCCGGCCCGGGCCTGCCCGCGCCCGTGGTCGCCGCCTACGCCCGCGGCGACACCGTGGTCATCCTCGTCAACCGCCACGGCGGCATCGACGATCGTGAGCTGCGCAAGGTCACCAAGCAGCTGCAGGGTCGGCAGGACGTCGCCCTCTTCGTGACCACGCCCAAGCACGTCTCGGACTACTCGCGGATCGTCGGCGGAGTCGACATCGATCGCGCCCCCGCGCTGATCGTGCTCTCGCCGCGGTCGGTCAGCGGAAGCGGCGCTCCGGTCGCCTCGATCAGCTACGGCTTCCGCGGGTACGACAGCGTCGTCCAGGCGGTGCGCAACGCCCGCTACGACGGCAAGGAGCTTCCCTACTACCCCTGATCCGCCCCGTCGCGTAGCCTCGGCGCGTGAGCGCCGAAGTGCTGGAGCATTACCTGCGCGATCAGACGCGCCGCGGCCCCGCCCCCGAAGGGGCCTTCGAGGGCGCCGCGGGCGGTGCTCCCTGCGGCGACCTGATCCGGATCTCACTCGGCGTCGCTGATGGGCTCGTGACCGCGGCGCGGTTCGACGCCGAGGGCTGCGCTGCCGCCCGGGCGGCAGCGGCGGCGACGGCCGAGCTGGTCGAAGGCGAGCCCGTGCTGGCGGCGGCGTCGCTCGCGCCCGCCGATCTGAAATCCGCCCTCGGGGGGCTGACGGCCCAGGGGGCGCACGCCGCCGACCTCGCCGCCGATGCCCTTCACCGCGCCCTTGCCGCCGCTGCCTCCTCCGGCGCGATCCTCGCCCCGGCGCCCGCCAGCGGCGAGCGCGTCGCCGTCGCGCTCAGCGGCGGGGTCGATTCCGCGGTGGCCGCGCTGCGCGAGCGCGAGCGTGGGGCGGACGTGGTCGCCGTCACCGTCAAGCTCTGGGCCGACCGCCACAACGACGGCGCCCGCAGCTGCTGTTCTCCCCGGGCGGTGCTCGGTGCCCGGGCCCTCGCGCACTCGCTCGGCATCCCGCACCTGACGCTCGACCTCGAGGGCGCGTTCCGGGCCGCCGTCGTCGACGAGTTCGTCGCCGGCCATGCGGCGGGCCGCACCCCGAACCCGTGCGTGCGCTGCAACGGCTCGGTGCGGATCGACGCGATGGTGGCGCTGGCCGGCCGGCTGGGTGCCGATTCGCTCGCCACGGGCCACTACGCCCGCCTCGCCGACGACGGCGAGGGGCCGCTGCTGGCGGCGGCGGCCGACGACGCCAAGGACCAGACCTACATGCTCTCCGCGCTCGGGCCCCAGGCCCTCACCCGGCTTCGCTTTCCACTCGGTGAGCTGCGAAAGCCCGAGGTCCGGAGGCTCGCCGCCGAGGCGGGCCTGGCGGTGGCCTCGAAGGCCGAAAGCCAGGACCTCTGCTTCCTCGCGGGCGAGGGAAAGCGGGCGTTCCTCGCCCGTCACGCCGGCCTCGGCGATCGTCCCGGGCCGATCGTCGACCGCGCCGGCTCGAAGCTGGGAGAACACCCCGGCCATCACCACTTCACCGTCGGCCAGCGACGCGGGATCGGACTCGGCGCCCCCGAGCCGCTGTACGTGCTCGCCACCGACGCCGATTCGAATCAGGTCGTCGTCGGCCGCCGTGACGAGCTCGCCACCCCGCGGGTGCGGGTCCGCGGCGCCACCCTGCACCGGCCCGGCGGCCGGGTCGACCGGGTCAAGCTCCGCTACCGCTCGCCCGCCCTCGCCTGCCGCGTCACTGACGCCCCGGCGGGCGATCACTCCGAGCTCCAGCTCGAGCTGACCGAGCCCGCCTACGGCGTCGCCCCGGGCCAGAGCGCCTGCCTGATGGACGGCGAGCTGGTCGTCGGCCAGGGCACGATCGCAGGGTAGGCCAGCGCCGCGAAGCCGGGTTTCGCTGCCATATGAGCAGCGAAGCTCAGGTTCCCCGCTCGGCGCCGACCGCGCTGCCTCGGGGCGTGGAATCACCCATCTAGACTCACCGCGACCATGAACTCGAACGAGATCCGCGAGACGTTCCTCGCCTACTTCGAGCAGCGGGGCCACCGGCGCCTGCCCTCGGCCTCGCTGGTGCCGGCGGCCGAGGACACCTCGGTGCTGCTGACCACGGCGGGCATGCAGCCCTTCAAGCCCTACTTCCGGGGTGAGGAAGAGCCACCCGCCCGCCGCCTGACGAGCTGCCAGCGCTGCTTTCGCACCTCCGACATCGACATTGTCGGCTCGACCGAGCGCCACCTCACCTTCTTCGAGATGCTCGGCAACTTCAGCTTCGGCGACTACTTCAAGCAGGGCGCGATCGCCCACGGCTGGGAGCTGTCGCTGCAGGGCCTAGGGCTGAACCCCGACGAGATCTGGGTAACCGTGTTCGCCGGCGATGCCGAGCTCGGGCTGGGGCCCGACACCGCGGCGATCGAGCTGTGGCAGGCACAGGGCGTGCCGGAGGAGCGGATCGTGCGGCTGGGCCGCTCGGAGAACTTCTGGCAGGCAGGCCCGACGGGCCCCTGCGGCCCCTGCACGGAGATGTACCTGGACCGCGGGCTCGACCACGGCGGATCCGACGACCTGCCCGGCGACGAGACCGACCGCTTCCTCGAGTACTGGAATCTCGTCTTCATGACCTACGAGCTGCACTCCGACGGCTCGCTCACCGATCTCCCGCAGCGCGGGGTCGACACCGGCCTCGGGGTCGAGCGCCAGGCCGCGATCCAGCAGGGGGTCAGCTCGGTCTTCGACACCGACCTGCTGCGACCCCTGGTCGGGCTCGCCGAGGAGCTCTCGGGGCGCTCGTATGACTCCAGCTCCGAGGCGAGGAGGGCGATGAGGATCCTCGCCGACCACTCGCGCGGGATGGTCAACCTGATCGCCGACGGCGTCGTTCCCTCGAACGAGGATCGCGGCTACGTGCTGCGGCGGATCATGCGCCGGGCGATCCAGCAGGGCCGCGTGCTCGGCCTCGAGGCTCCCTACCTCGAGCTCTTCGCCGAGCGCGCGATCGACCTACTGGGCGAGGCCTACCCGCACCTGCAGGAGCACCGCGAGACCGTCATCCGCTGGGTCGGCGACGAGGAACAGAGCTTCGGCCGCACGCTCGACCGCGGCTCGGAGCTGCTCGCCCAGCTCGTCGCCGACGCGAAGGGGGCGGGGGCCTCGCGGGTCGATGCCGCCGACGCCTTCCGCCTGCACGACACCTACGGGTTTCCCTACGACCTGACCCGGGAGCTGCTGGCGGCCGAGGGGCTGGAGGTCGACGACGCCGGCTTCGAGCAGTTGATGGAGGCGCAGCGCGAGCGGGCGCGGTCGGGTGCGGAGGCGCCCGCGTCCGCCGGCCACGAGGCCGTGGTGGCATTCGCCCGGGAGGCGCCGCCGACCAGCTTCGTCGGCTACGAGAGCCTGCGGGCGCAGACGAGCGTGCTCGCCGCCCGCCCGCTGGACGACGCCGACGCCGTCCTGCTGAAGCTCGAGGAGAGCCCCTTCTACGCCGAGGGTGGCGGCCAGGTCGCCGACTCGGGGACGGTCAGCTGGGAAGGGGGAGAGGCGACGGTCGACGACGTCTACAGGGTCGGCGATGACCAGGCTCTACGCGTCAGCGGCAACGGGATCGAGCCCGGAGCCGCGGTCGAGGCCCGGGTCGACCATCAGGCCCGCCACGCGACGATGCGAAACCACACTGCGACCCACCTGCTGCACGCCGCGCTGCGCGAGCGGCTCGGCGCCCACGCCCGTCAGGCGGGCTCGGCGGTGCGTCCCGACAAGCTGCGCTTCGACTTCACCCACGGCGCGGCGGTGCCGGCCTCGGAGCTTCGCGAGATCGAGAACCGCGTCAACGAGTGGATCAAGGCCAGCCGCCCCGTCCGCGCGCTGCAGATGGACCGCGCCGAGGCGGAGGCGATCGGAGCGATGGCGCTGTTCGGCGAGAAGTACGGGGACTGGGTCCGGGTGATCGAGGTCGACGAGGTCTCCAGGGAGCTGTGCGGCGGCACCCATGTGGCCAACACCGCCGAGGTCGGGATCTTCGCGATCGTCAGCGAGGGCTCGAGCGCCGCCAACGTCCGCCGGATCGAGGCGATCACCGGCCCGGTCGCGATCGACTGGTTTCGCCGGCGCCGCGACGCCCTCGACGAGACGGGGCGGCTGCTGGGCTCTCCTCGCGACCCGCTCGCGGGCGCCAGGCGGGCGTCCGAGCGGCTGGCGGAGCTCGAGCGCGGGGCGGCCAGGGCGGGCCGCCAAGAGGCCGGCGAGGCGGCGGAGTCGCTGGTCGCCGCGGCGGAGGAGGCCGGCGGGGTCCAGCTCGTGGTCGCCCGCAGCGATGGAACCCCCGGCAAGGCGCTGCTCGACCTCGCCGACCGGGTCAAGGCCAAGCTCAGCGACGGCGCGGTCGTCCTCGGCGGGGCCGACGGTGAAAAGGTCGTGCTGGTCGCGAGCTTCGCGCCCGCGGTGGTCGAGCGCGGGGTCAAGGCCGGGGAGGTGATCCGCGAGGCGGCGACCCTGGTCGGCGGTGGCGGCGGTGGCCGCGACGATGTCGCCCAGGCGGGCGGCAGGGACCCGGCCAAGCTCGACCAAGCCCTGGCGGCGGCCCGCGAGGCGATCCGCCGCAGCCTGACCTCGTAGCCTCCCCCGCCGTGAGGGTGCTTGCCGTCGACCATGGGACCGCGCGCGCGGGCTGCGCCATCTGCGACCCGACCGAGACGATCGTGCGGCCGCTCGATGTGGTCGAGCCGCCGGATCCCGAGGGCGTCGCGCGGGTCGCGGCCGAAAACGCGGCCGAGCTGGTCGTCGTCGGCCTGCCGGTCTCGCTCGACGGCAGCGAGGGCCCGCAGGCCAAGGTGGCGAGGGAGTTTCGCGACCGCCTCGCCGAGGTGCTGAACGTCGCCGTGGACACCTACGACGAACGCCTGACCACCCGCCTCGCCGAGGGCTCGAGCCGAACCGGCGCCGCGGCCGCGCCCGACGCGCTCGCCGCCGCACACCTGCTCGAGGGCTACCTTGCCTGGCGCGCCCGGGGGCGACCGGAGGCCGCGGGCCCGTGAGCGACGGGCCCGACTGGCAGGACCCGCTCTCGGAGTCCGACGACGCCGCGGCCGAGCGCGAGCGACGCCGCGCCGAGCGCGAAGCCCGCCGTCGCGAGCGCCAGGGCTCGATCGGCGAGCGCGTTCGCGAGGAGATGGCCGAGGACCCTCCGCCCGCGGCCCCGCCGCCGCAGCGCACCGAGGCCAGGGCCGCCCAGCCGCCGCCGCCCGGCCCCCCGCGCGCGGCGGTCAACCGCCGCCGCCTCGGGGCGCTGCTCGCGCTGGCGGCGCTCGCCTTCGTCGCCTTCGTGGTGGTGGTCGCGGCGAAGCGCCTGGGCGGAGACGACCCCGCCCCGGCCAAGCCGCAGAAGGAGCTGAAGACGGTCTCGGTGACGATCCCCGAGGGCTACGCCCGAAACCAGGTCGCCACGGTCGCCGAGGACGCCGGCCTGCGCGGGAACTACGAGCAGGAGACCAAGTCCTTCAAGGGCTTCGATCCGGGCAAGTACGGCGCCGAGGACCCGCCGAGCCTGGAGGGGTTCCTGTTCCCGGCGACCTACGAGATCTTCAAGCACGCCAAGGTCGGCGACCTCGTCAAGGCGCAGCTCGACGCCTTCGAGCAGAACATCGCCGGGGTCGACCTGAAGTACGCGAAATCGAAGAACCTGACCGTCTATGACCTGCTGACGATCGCCTCGATGATCGAACGCGAGGTGCAGGTCCCCGAGGAGCGAGACGACGTCGCCGCGGTCATCTACAACCGCCTCAAGGCGGGGATGCCGCTGGGAATCGACGCCACGATCCGCTTCGCGGTGCAGAACTTCGACAAGCCCCTGCTCGAGTCCGAGCTGGCGGTCGAGTCGCCCTACAATACGCGCACCAACACCGGCCTGCCGCCGGGGCCGATCGGCAGCCCCGGGCTCGCCTCGATCGAGGCCGCGGCCAACCCGGCGGACGTCAGCTACCTCTTCTACGTGGTCAAGCCCGGCACCTGCGGCGAGCACGTCTTCACCGACTCCGAGCAGAAGGCCGCCCGAAACACCGCGAAATACCAGGACGCGCTCGAGGCGAAGGGATCGTCCCCGACGGACTGCTCGGAATGACTCCGCCGCCTCCTCCGCTTCGCGTCCGGGGGCGGCGGGCGAGGGCTCCAGCCTGACCCGGCAGGCCCAGCCGCCGTTACCGCGACTTCGTCGCTAGTCCATACCATCGGCCCATGCCCCGCCTTGCCGTCCTCGGCCAGCCCGTTACGCACTCGCGCTCGCCCGCAATGCAGACGGCCGCTCTGCGTGACCTCGGGCTCGGCGGCGAGTGGAGCTACGAGGCGATCGAGGTCGCGCCCGACGACTTCGAGGAGCTTGTTCGCGGGATGGAGGGTGAGGGGTTTGCCGGCGCAAACGTCACCGTGCCGCACAAGCTCGCGGCGCTGGCCGTCGCCGACTCGGCCTCGCCGGCCGCAAACGGGATCGGCGCCGCCAACACGCTGAGCTTCGCCGACGGGCGAATCGCCGCCTTCAACACCGACGCCAGCGGGATCCTCGGCGCTCTCCCGGTCTCGCCGGAGGGAAGGCGGGCGCTGGTCTTGGGGGCGGGGGGGTCCGCCCGGGCTGCGATCTGGGCGCTCGCGGGGGCAGGGGCGAAGGTATGCGTGTGGAACCGCACAAGCGAACGGGCGGCGCGGCTCGCCGACGAACTGGGGGGCTCGGTGGTCGAGCCCGATCCCGGCACGGGAACCCTTCCCCTGGAACGCTTCGACCTCGTCCTCAACGCGACCAGCGTCGGTCTGAATGACGCCTCCCATCCAGGCACGGACCTAAAGGCGCTGCGGCTCGATGACGATGGCTTCCACGAAGGACATCTTGTGATGGATCTGGTCTATGGAGCCGCCCCGACGCAGCTTCTCGCCGCGGCGGCGGCGGGGGGAGCGAGCGTCGTCGACGGGCTCGAGGTCCTGGTCCACCAGGGTGCCGCCTCGCTTCGGATCTGGACCGGCCGAACCCCTTCGGTCGAGGTGATGAGGTCGGCGGCGCGCGAGAGCTAGTCAGATGGAAGACGCCCCCCCATACCTGCAGCCCGTCCCCGCCGCGCCCGGCGCGGCGAGCGTCGTCGTGCCCGAGCCCCCAGAGCCTTCCCGGCCGGGCCTCGACCCGCCGATCGAGCGTGGCCGGCCGACGGCGTTCATCACCGACCTGATCGTCGAGCTGGACTACGCGCCGCGCGAGCGGGTCGACGAGATCGTCGGCGAGTCGCGGGTCGCTGGCCGCTCGCCCGAGTCGCTCCTGCTCGAGCACGGGGTAATCAACACCGACCAGCTCTCACGCGCGATCGCCGAGCGTTACGGCCTCGACCACGTCGACCTCAGCGTCTTTCACGTCGACATGGGCGCGGCCAACCTGATCTCGGTCGAGGCGGCCCGGCGCTACAAGGCGGTCCCCGTCGGCTATATCGACGAGCGCACGCTGGTGATCGCGATCGCCGACCCGGCCAACGTCCTCGCCGTCGACGACATCCAGATGATCACCGGCCTCGGCTGCAGGCTGGCGGTAGCCGCGCCGGAGGACATCGAGGCCCTGATCGGCCGCCTCAACACCCTCGACACCGCGGTCACCGAGGCGGTCGAGGACGAGGAGGGCGAGGAGACGCTCCCCGACGCCTCCGAGCTTCACGAGTCCGCCGACGACGCCCCGGTGATCAAGCTCGTCTACTCGATCCTGGGCCAGGCTGCCACCGAGGGCGCCTCCGACATCCACTTCGAGCCCTCCGAGACCGACATGCGCGTCCGCTTCCGCGTTGACGGCGTCCTCTACGAGGCCGCGCGGGTGCCGAGGCGGATGGTCTCCGGAGTGATCTCCCGCGTGAAGATCATGAGCGACCTCGACATCGCCGAGAAGCGGGTCCCCCAGGATGGGCGCGTCAGCGTCAGCGTCGAGGGGCGCCGGGTCGATCTGCGCGTGGTCACCCTGCCGACCCAGCGCGGCGAGGGAGTGACGATTCGCATCCTCGACAAGGAGCAGGCGATGCGTTCCCTGGACGAGCTCGGGATGGACGGCGAGGGCCGGCTGCGCTTCGAGGCCGCCTTCCGGCAGGCCTACGGCGCCGTCATGGTCACCGGCCCGACCGGCTCCGGCAAGTCGACCACCCTGTACGCGGCGCTCAACGACCTCAACGCGGTCGAGCACAACATCATCACGATCGAGGACCCGATCGAGTACCAGATCGACGGCATCAGCCAGATCAACGTCAACCGCAAGGCCGGGCTCGACTTCGCCACCGGCCTGCGTTCGATGCTGCGTGCCGACCCCGACGTGATCATGGTCGGCGAGATCCGCGACGCCGAGACGGCGCGAATCGCGATCGAGTCGGCGCTCACCGGGCACATGGTGCTGACGACCCTGCACACCAACGACGCCCCGGGCACGATCGTGCGCATGGCAAAGATGGGGATCGAGAGCTTCCTCACCGCCTCCGCGCTGGACTGCATCGTCGCCCAGCGCCTCGCCCGCACGCTCTGCCCGCAGTGCAAGCGCCGCGTCGTCATCCCGCAGGCGGCGCTCGACGAGGCGGGCTTTCGCATCGGCGGCGACCTCGACAGCTATGAGGCCGTCGGCTGCGCGCGCTGCAACCAGAGTGGCTACCGCGGCCGCATCGGCCTGTTCTCGGTGATGAAGATGAGCGAGGAAATCAAGGATCTGACGGTGGGGCACGCGCCCGAAAACGAGATCGCCCGAGTCGCGCGGGAGCAGGGGATGATGACCCTGCGCGAGTCCGGGGTGCTGAAGGTGCGCCAGGGCGTCACCTCGATCTCCGAGGTGGCTCGGGTCGCGACTTGAGCCGCCGCCCGCGCCTGGGCGTGCGCCGTTAAAGGCTCGGGGCCCAACGGACGATTGGACAAGCGATGAGCTTCGATTTCGCATCCGTGCTGACCCAGATGGTCGAGGCCCGCGCCTCGGACGTGCACCTGACGCCGGGCTTTCCTCCCGCCGTCCGGGTCCGTGGGCGCATCGTCGCCTTGGACCGCTACGCGCCGCTGACCGCCGGCGAGACGCGCGAGGTCGTGTACTCGCTGCTCAACGACCATCAGCGCAAGCAGTTCGAGAACAACCTCCAGCTCGACTTCGCCCACGCCGTTCCGGGGGTCGCCCGCTTCCGCATCAACGTCTTCTTTCAGCGGGGCTCGATCTCGGCGGCCCTGCGCCTGATTCCCAGCGAGATCCTCAGCCTCGAGTCACTCGGGATGCCCGCGGTGCTGGAGGAGTTCACCCGCAAGCCGCGCGGCTTCGTCCTGGTGACGGGCCCGACCGGCTCGGGCAAGTCGACGACCCTGGCTTCGATGGTGGACATGATCAACTGCGAGCGCGAGGAGCACATCCTCACGATCGAGGACCCGATCGAGTTCCTCCACAGCCACAAGAAGTGCATCGTCAACCAGCGCGAGGTGGGCGCTGACGCGATCGATTTCGCCAGCGCCCTGAAGTCGGCGCTGCGCGAGGACCCCGACGTGATCCTGGTCGGCGAGATGCGCGACCTGGAGACGATCTCGACCGCGTTGACCGCGGCCGAGACCGGACACCTGGTCTTCGCCACGCTGCACACCCAGTCGACCGCGCAGACGATCGACCGCATCATCGACGTCTTCCCCCCGCACCAGCAGCAGCAGGTGCGGATGCAGCTCTCGATCGCCCTGCAGGGGATCGTCACCCAGCAGCTGCTGCCGACCGCCGACGGCTCGTCGCGAACCGTCGCCTCCGAGGTGATGGTGCCGACGCCGGCGATCCGCAACCTGATCCGCGAGGGCAAGACCCACCAGATCTACTCGGCGATCCAGACCTCCGGGTCGACCGGGATGCAGACGATGGACTCCAACCTCGCCCAGCTCGTGCGCAGGGGCAAGATCACCCGCGGGCTCGCCGAGCAGCGCGCCTCGGTCCCCGAGGAGCTCAAGCGCCTGCTCGGAGGTGCGATGGGCGCCCCCCAGCAGCAGCGACAGCAGCAGCAGGCGCGGCCCCCCGCGATGGCATAGGCGGCGGCGATGAGCACCTTCGCCTTCAGAGCGGTAGACCTCGCCGGAGTCCCCTCCCGCGGCGAGCTCGAGGCGAGCTCGAAGGTGCAGGTCACCGAACAGCTTCGCCAGCGCGGCCTGATCGTCCTCGAGGTCTCCGAACAGCGCCAGGCGCTGAAGCTGGAGAGCATCTTCCAGCGCTTCAAGAGCGTGAACATGCGGGCGCTGTCGGTGTTCTCGCGCCAGTTCGCGACCCTGATCGCATCCGGGATGCCGATGCTGCGGTCGCTCTACACGCTGGAGGACCAGACCGAGGACGAGATGCTGAAGCCGGCGATCGCCAGCCTCCGCAACGACGTCGAGGCCGGCAGCTCGCTGAACGAGGCGATGGAGCGTCAGCCGGGCGTCTTCGACCCGCTGTACCGCTCGATGGTGCGGGCCGGCGAGGGCGCCGGCCGGCTCGAGGACTCGCTCGACCGGGTCGCCGTCCAGCTCGAGAAGCTCGATTCGCTGCGGCGCCAGGTGCGCTCGGCGATGACGTATCCGGCGGTCGTCTTCAGCCTGGCGATCGTGGTCATGCTGGTCATCGTCAGCTTCGTCGTGCCGGTGTTCGTCGGCATCTTCGAGGAGATCTCGGGGGAGACCGGCGAGCAGGCCGAGCTGCCGCTGATGACCAAGATCACGGTCGCGATCTCCGACACGGTCACCGGCCGTTGGTACATCCTCTTCCCGGCGCTGATCTTCCTCTTCTACCTGTTCTTGCGCTGGAAGAAGACAGAGCGCGGCCGCGTGCAGTGGGACCGCTTCACCTTGCGGATCCCGATGAAGATCGGCGACGTGGTGCAGAAGGTCGCGCTGGCACGCTGGTCGCGGACCTTCTCCGGCGCCGTCTCCTCCGGCGTGCCGATCCTGCAGGCGATCGAGATCTCCGGCCACACGGCCGGCAACGCCGTCATCCAGGAGGCGATGGGCGACGTCTATGCCTCGGTCAAGCGCGGCGGCTCGATCGCCAAGCCCCTGCAGGACAACCCGACGTTCCCGCCGATGGTCTGCCACATGGTCGCCGTCGGCGAGGAATCCGGTCAGCTGGAGCTGATGCTGGAGAAGATCGCCGACTTCTACGACGCCGAGGTCGACGCCAAGGTGAAGGCGCTGACCTCGCTGATCGAGCCGATCATGATCATGGTCGTCGGCCTGATGGTCGGGTTCATCGTGATCTCGATGTACCTGCCGATCTTCAGCCTCTACGACAAGATCCGCTAGCCGGCGCGCACCTCGATCACGCCGATCTCGCGCCGGGACTCCTGCAGGCGCACCTCGAAGCTGCCCTGGCGCTCGGCGAGCAGGTCGAAGCGCGCGGGGGAGAGGGGGGCCGCGCTGTCCGTCAGGCCGAGCCTGGCGATCTCGACCTGGACGACCCGGGTGGACCTGACCTCGAGCGAGAGCTGATCTCCGAGGCCGATGCGGATCCGCGGCGGGCGCTTGGCCTGGGCGTCGATCGTCCCCCGCACGAGCTCGCCGCCGGCCGGCGTCAGCGGGGTC
This sequence comes from bacterium, assembly GCA_039930945.1. Lineage (GTDB taxonomy): Bacteria > Actinomycetota > Thermoleophilia > Solirubrobacterales > 70-9 > JBDTSW01. The sequence continues at coordinate 3,768 of JBDTSW010000028.1, read as the reverse complement.
GCCTGCGTCGTCGAGCCGGTGGTCGAGGTGGACGCGGCGCGCTCGCTGCGGGGCGGGGCCAGGGCCGCGGCGAGCGTGGAGATGCCGAGCAGCATCAACATCACGATCACGAGCCTGCGGGTGGCCATCGCGGACGAGCGTACGAGACGAACCCCGCCGCCGGCATAGGTGCTGGCCCTCAGCCTGGACGGATGTACTCCCCATGCGGGGCTAAAGGCCTCAGCGCATCGGCCGATAGGAACCCCTGATAAGGCCAGTGCCCTGGTGTCCAAGGCAAACCCGTCGCGAGGCGGGGACGCAAAGCCAACGGGGCTCCCAGGCGGGAGCCGGCCGGGTTACCACCGGGGTCACAAAGACTTCCGACTGGCAACGGTCCGGGGCCCTGGCAAGGCAAGTGAAGCCCAAGGAGGGTTTTCATGCTCCAGAAGCTCCGTCAACGGAGTCAGAGCGAGGCCGGGTTCACCCTGGTCGAGCTGCTCGTCGTGATGCTGATCATCGGCCTGCTGGCCGCGATCGCCATCCCGGCGTTCTTCAACCAGCGCGACAAGGCCAAGGACGCAAGCGCAAAGGAAGCCGTGCGCACCGCGCAGACGGCGATCGAGACGTACTCGACCGACAACAACGGTTCCTATGCCGGCGCAGCCATTGGTGCTGCTGTTGACAACCTGAACGTGATCGAGCCGACCCTGAACGACGTCGGTGCTCGCGCTACGGTGGTGTCCAACGCGAACAGCTACACCGTGGAGGTCGACTCGACCTTCGCAGGCAACTCGTTCCGAATCACCCGGGCTGCCGACGGCAGCAGCGACTACACATGCGATGTGGCCGCTAAGGGCGGTTGCCCGAGCACGGGGATCTGGAACTAACCACCAGAACCTGACCGAACCTCGAAGGGCGGGCCCTCGGGCCCGCCCTTCGTTGTTACTTCGCTCATTCAAGCCGATTCCGGTTCCTGCCGACTGAGCGATAGGGCTCCGTGAGCGTCCCCGGCTCCCGAGGCAAGCAGATGAACTTCCTCCACGGCTTCCGACATCCGTCCATCCGCGACCGGCTCCGCGACGAGTCCGGCCTGACCCTGATCGAGGTCGTGGTCAGCGCCTTGCTCGTGGGGCTGATCTCGCTGTCGCTGGTCGGGCTCGATGCGGTCGGATCGACGTCAGCCGACCAGCAGCGACGCTCCCAGGCCGTCGAGGTCGCCCAGGCCGACCAGGAGCGGATGCGGGCGATGTCCGCCGACCAGCTGCAGAGTCTGAGCCAGACGCGCACGGTGACCCTGGACGGGGTCGCCTTCACCGTCACCTCGACCGGCCAGTTCCTCAACAGCGCCTCGGACGCCGGCGCCTGCACCGCCACCGGCACCGCCAACGCCGACTACGCGCGGGTTATCTCGCGTGTCGACTGGGCCTCCAACCGCAGGCCGGATGTGCTCGCGACCAGCATCATCACCCCACCTCGCGGCGGCTCGCTGATCGCGCAGGTCGTGGATCAGAACAACGCCGTGATCGGGGGCGCGACCGTGACCGCGACCGGGACCGACGAGAGCACCGACTCGATCCGGCGTCAGGCGGCGACCGACGCCACCGGCTGCGTCATCTTCGGAGGACTGCTCCCCGGGGACTACAGCGCCGCCGCGGTCTACAACGGCTACGTCAACGCCGACGGCAACGCGGCGCCGACCAACAACGTCACCGCGACCGCCGGCAACACCAGCTCGACGAAGTTCACGATCGGCAACCCGGGGTCGGCGACGGCGACCTTCACCACCCGCATCAACAGCGCCGACGTCTCCGGCCAGCGCGCCCCGTCGCTGGCGTGGGTCAACACCGGCATGGCCACCAACGGCTTCGTCAACGCGACCACCTTGCCGGCATCGGTGACGACGCCGAAGACGCTGTTCCCGTTCATCACCACCGGGACCGGCGTCTACACCGACAACTACACCTTCTGGGCCGGCCGCTGCACCGCGGCCAAGCCTCCCCTCGTGGCGAACCAGGTCACCGCCACGGTCGCACCCGGGACGACCAACGCCGCCCCCGTGGTCAAGGTGCCGGCGCTCGACATCGAGGTTCTCTACCGGGCCCCCAGCAGCACGACCCGGGTGAATCCCGACGCGATCAGCCTGACCGACTCCTGCGGCCAGACCTGGTTCCCGGCGATTCGCAGCGATGCGACCAGCACCTCCGGCTCGCTCTCGTACCCGGGCCAGCCCTACGGTGCCAGCTACTCGATCTGCGCCGACTACAACGGCTACCGCGAGATCCAGAGCGCCACCAACACCAACTTCAGCAATGGCACCGACGTCTCGATGACGATCGTGCGCAACCCGTCGAACCTGGGGACTTGCTGATGCGCGCCCGCCCGGGGGCCCGGCGGATCGCCGGCTCAGACGACGGCGTCACCCTGGTCGAGCTCTTGATCGTGGTCGTGACCTCGATCGTCGTCGCCCTGGCGCTGTGGGCGATCCAGGATCTGGCCCTGCGCCAGACGACCCGCGTCTTCGCCAGGGTCGATGCCACCCAGAACGCGCGCTACGCGATGGAGACGATCGAGAACCGGATGCACTCGGCCTGCGTGTCCGAGGGCGTGATCCCGATCCAATCGGGCAGCACCGCCACCAGCCTCAGCTTCATCAGCAAGTACGGCTCGGCGGCGCGCCTGACCCCCGAGAAGCACGTGATCACCCTGGATACGAACGGGACCCTCACCGACGCCACCTATGCCAACACCGCCGGGACCGCGCCCAACTGGACGTTCGCCTCGACGCCGTCCAGCACCGTCACCCTGGTCGACAACGTCGCGGCAATGGCCGGCACGCCCGTGTTCCAGTACTACGCCTACGGGATCGCCCGCGACTCGTCGGGTAACGCCTACGTCGACGCTGCCGACAACCCCTACGTGATGCTCCTCGACGGCAGCAGCACGCTTCCGGGCGGCCTGCGCACCTCGACCGGTGCCTCTGTCCCCGTCGGGACGATGCCGGCGAACTCGCCGAGCACGCTCCCCGTTCCGCTGAGCGTGGCCAATGCCAGGATCGCCGCCGCGGTGAAGACAACGATGGTGGTCGGCGCGGGCGGCAAGCTGGGGACGAATACGCGCTACCCGCAGGAGCCGATCACCGTCTCCAACACGGTCGTCCTGCGCCTGACCCCGCCCCCGGCCGACGGGCCCCTACAGACGGTGAGGCCATGCGGATGATCCGCCGACGCCTCGCCTCCGAGGGCGGCTTCACCATGGTCCTGGCCCTGGCGGTGCTGACGGTGGTCTCGCTGATGATCGCGGCCGGATTCGTTGCCGCGAAGGGCGACATCAACAACCAACAGCACGCGCTGGAGGCCAAGCGCGCCTTCTACTCGGCCCGAGCCGGCCTCAACGCCTTCCTCTACAAGCTGAACAAGAACACCGAGCTGTGGGAGACCTGCCCGAGCCAGAGCACGACGACCGTCCCCGGCACGACGACGCAGAAGTACTCCTACACCCCGATGCCGGCGAACGGGGCGGGCGCCTGCAGCGCCGCGAACCCGGTGGACACGATGATCGACTTCACCAGCGGCAGCTTCCGGATGAAGTTCACCGGCACCTCGGGCACGCCGGCGGTAACGCGGACGATCGTCGCCAGCTTCCGTCGCGACACCCCGCTCGACTATCTCTACTACTCGATCTACGAGACCCTCGACCCGAACACCTACGCGGACCCCTCCGCCTACCAGGACTGTGCCACCTTCTGGCGCGACGGCCGCCCGAGCAAGTGCCTGAACATCAACTGGGTCA
>JBDTSW010000027.1:0-21428 GCA_039930945.1 bacterium | reverse complement strand
CGCGATCAACCGGGTGTGGGTCAGCGAGAGATCCAGCTCGACGCGGCGGCGGCCCCGTGCAGGCGCAGACGCGGAGCCTCACCGCCACCCCCCTCGACCTCGAAGTCACGCAGCGGGACCGCCCGCGCGCGCAGGGCCTTGACCGCAGCCTCCTTCGCCGCGAAGCGTGCCGCCAGGTGCATGGCGGGCCTGTGCCGGGAGCCCGCGTAGGCCAGCTCGCCTGGGCGGAAGAGCCGCTGAGCCAGGCGCGGGCGGCGCTGCAGAGCCCGCTCCAGGCGCCCGACCTCGATCAGGTCGATGCCGCCGCCGGCGGCGAGCTCGTCGTACATCGTTCGCCGGCCCCCCCGGCTACTCGACGGTGACGGTCTTGGCGAGGTTTCGCGGCTGGTCGACGTTGAGGTCATTCAACCGGGCGATGTGATAGGCGAGGAGCTGCAGCGGAAGGATCGCCAGGATCGGCTGCAACACCCAGTCGGTGCGCGGCACGAACAGCGTCTGGTCCGCCGCCGCCGCCGTCTCGACCGAACCCTCGGTCGCCACCGCGATCACGTCGGCGCCGCGGGCGCGCACCTCGGAGACGTTGGAGAGGACCTTCTCCAGGACCGGGCTGTCGGTGGCGACGACGACGACGGGCGTCGACTCGTCGAGCAGCGCGATCGGCCCGTGCTTCATCTCGCCCGCCGCGTAGGCGTCGGTGGGGATGTAGGAGATCTCCTTCAGCTTGAGCGCGCCCTCGAGGCAGATCGGCAGGCCGATGTTGCGGCCGAGGTAGAGGAAGAAGCGCTGGGTGTGGTGGCTGCGAGCGATCGCGCGCACGCGCTCGTCGGTGTTCGCCAGCGTCTCCTCGATCTTCGAGGGGATTCCCTTGAGCTCGGCGATCAACCCGCCGATCCGCTTGCCCGAGAGCGTGCCGCGCGTCTGCGCGAGCCACAGCCCGAGCAGGTACATCGCCGCCACCTGGCTGGTGAAGGTCTTGGTTGCGGCGACGCCGATCTCAAGCCCGGCCCGGGTGAACAGCACCGCGTCGGCGTCGCGGGTCGCCTGGCTTCCCATGATGTTGGTCAGCGCCAACACGGTCGCCCCGCGCTCGCGGGCGAGGCGCAGCGCCGCCAGCGTGTCGGCCGTCTCGCCGGACTGGGTGATGCCGATCACGAGGTCATCCGGCCCCACCACCGGGTCGCGGTAGCGGTACTCGGAGGCGACGTCCATCTCCACCGGGATCCGGGCCCACTGCTCGATCGCATATCGCCCGACGAGGCCCGCGTGGTAGGAGGTGCCGCAGGCGACGATCACGATCCGCCGCATTTCCCTGACGAAGTCCGGGTCGAGCTCGAGCTCGGAGAGGTCGACGCGGTCGGTCGCCGGCAGCCGGTCGGCGATCGTCTCGGCGACGGCATCCGGCTGCTCGTGGATCTCCTTCATCATGAAGGTCGGATTGCCGCCCTTCTCGGCGGCCTCTTCGTCCCAGGTGACCTCCTCGACGTCGCGCCCGAGCGGGGCTCCCTGCGCGTCGATCACGCTGGCGGAGCCGCGCTTTACGGTGACGATGTCCCCGTTCTCGATCAGCATCACCTGCCGGGTCTCGGCGAGGAAGGCGGGAATCGCCGAGGCGACGAAGGTCTCGTCATCGCCGATGCCGACGATCAGCGGGCACTCCTGGCGGGCGGCCACGAGCGTCTCGGGCTGCTCGGCGTGCATCGCCGCGAACGCGTAGTGCCCGCGGAGCTCGTTGAAGGCGGCGCGCACCGCCTCGGTCAGGTCGCCGTCGTAATGGCGCTCGATCAGGTGGGCGACGATCTCGGCGTCGGTCTCCGAGCTGAAGACGTGGCCGTCGGACTCGAGCTCACGGCGCAGCTCCGAGTGGTTCTCGACGATTCCGTTGAGCACGATCTGGACGCTGCCGTGGCAGTCGCCGTGCGGGTGGGCGTTCGACTCGGTGACCCGCCCGTGTGTAGCCCAGCGCGTGTGCGCGAGCCCGATCGTCGCCGGGGGCGCGGCCACCGCGACGCCACCGTCGCCGTCCATGCCGACGGCCTCGCGCAGGTTCGCAAGGTTGCCGACCGCGCGCACGGTGTCGATCGTCCCATCTTCGAGCAGCGCGATGCCTGCCGAGTCGTAGCCGCGGTACTCGAGCTTTTCGAGTCCGGCGACCAGCAGGTCCCGGCACGGGCGCTTGCCGACGTATCCAACGATTCCGCACATGAGGACTTGATGGGGAGAGCGAACAGGGTATTGGTGTGCCTGCGATTCGCAAAATGGCGCAGCGAAGCGCCCGCGCCGGCCCGAGGAGCCTAACCGAGCTCGCGCTCGACCACCGCGACCAGCCGGTCACAGACGGCCCCACACTCGTCCTCGTCCGGCGCTTCGACCATCACCCGGACCAGCGGCTCCGTGCCGGATGGGCGCACCAGCACCCGCCCGCGGCCCTCCAGCGCGGCGCTCTCGCGCTCGACCGCCTCCCAGAGCCCGGTCGCGCCGGCCGAAGCCTCGCGGTCACGCACGGCGACGTTGCGCAGCATCTGGGGCAGGCGCTGAAAGGGCCTGGCGTCGGCGAGGGCGCCGTCGCCGAGGGCGGCGATCATCAGCAGCGCCGCGGCGATGCCGTCGCCGGTGGGCGCGAACCCGGTCCAGATCAGATGTCCCGACTGCTCGCCGCCCAGCGACCAGCCACGGTCGCGCAGCGCCACCGAGACGTGCCGGTCGCCGACATCCGTGGTCGCCACCTCTATCCCGGCCTCGCGCATCGCCGTGTGGAACCCGTAGTTGGTCATCACCGTGACCGCGACGCCCCCGTCGAGCGCGCCGCTGCGCTCGAGGTGGCGGGCGACGATCGCGATCAGCTCGTCGCCGTCGCGCACGGCGCCGGTGCCGTCCACCGCGATCACGCGGTCGCCGTCGCCGTCGAAGGCGAACCCGATCTCGGCGGGAGAGGCGGCGACGCGCTCGGCCAACGCCTGCGGCTGGGTCGAGCCGACCCCGGCGTTGATGTTGCGACCATCGGGGTCGACCGCGATCGCCTCCACCGTCGCCCCGAGTCGCTCGAAGATCGCCGGGGCGGCCCTGTAGGTGGCGCCGTGAGCGCAGTCGAGGACGACGCTGCGGCCCGAGAGGTCGAGGTCGAAGGCGGTGTTGAGCTGCCGCAGGTAGTCGTCGAGCGCGCCCTCGAGCGAGCGCACGCGGCCGATCTCAGCGGCGTCCGTGGCTTCGCCCGGCCCCGGGCCGAGGCGGTCGGAGACCAGCGCCTCGATCCGCGCCTCGGCTTCGGGGGCCAGCTTGGCGCCGTCGGCGCTGAAGAACTTGATCCCGTTGTCGCTCCAGACGTTGTGGGAGGCCGAGACCACCGCCGCCAGGTCCAGCCCGTGGCGGCGGACCAGCACGGAGGCGGCCGGCGTCGGCAGCACTCCGCCGAGGAGCGCGTCCCCACCGCCCTGGGCGATGCCGGCGGCGAGCGCAGCCTCGAGCATCGGCCCCGAGTCGCGGGTGTCGCGGACGATCAGTACCTGCGGGCGTTCCGCTGCGGCCACCTCCGCGGCGGCGTGGCCGAGCGCGGTGGCAAGCTCCGCGGTCAGCACCTCGCCCGCGACCCCGCGGACGCCGTCGGTGCCGAACAGCCTGCGGGGCACTAGCGCTTGGAGAACTGCGGCCGCTTGCGGGCCTTCTTCAGCCCCGCCTTGCGGCGTTCCTTCTTGCGGGCGTCGCGGGTCAGCAGCCCGCGGCGCTTGAGCTCGCCCCGCAGCTCCGGGTCGATCTCCGTCAGCGCTCGGGCGACGCCGTGGCGGACCGCCCCGGCCTGGCCGGAGATGCCGCCGCCATGAACGCGGACGCGGACGTCGACGGCCCCCTCATAGCCGGCGGTAACGAGCGGCTGGCGCGCCAGCGTCTGATGCTGGTGGCGTGGGAAGTATTCCTCGAGGGCGTGGGAGTTGATCTCGAACGCGCCCTTGCCCGGCTGCACGATCACCCGTGCGATCGAGCTCTTGCGCTTGCCGGTGGCCTGGATGCGGGTGTCGGCGGCGAGCTTGACCGCGGCGCGGGCAACCGGCTCGTCCGGGCTCGGGTCGTCGGTCGCCGCGGCGTCGCGGCTGGCGCGCTCCTCGGCCTCGGCCTCGGCGCGGGCACGCTCCTCGGCCGAGAGCGGGCGGTCCGGCTCGATCGCGATCGGCTCGAGCTCGGCGCCGGGGGGCGCGTCCTTCGCCTTCTTTGGCTCTTCGCCAGCCTCCGGCTCAGGCGCGTCGGCCTCGGCGGCGGGTTCCTCGGCCGGTGCCTCCTCGGCGGCGGGTTCCTCCGGAGTATCTCCGCCGACATCCTCCGCAGACTCTCCGCCGACATCCTCCGCTTCGCGTCCGGTGTCGGCGGGGTCGGGCTCGGACGGGGCGGCAGGTTCGACCGCAGCTTCCGCGACTTCGTCGCTAGCACCATCGGGCGATTCCTCGGGCCCGTCGGCCGCTGGCTCTTCGGCGGTGGGCTCCTCGGTGGGTGCTTCCTTTGCGGCAGCTTCCTCGGCGGGGGGCTGCTCGGGCTTGTCGTCGCGGGTCTCGTCGTCGGCCATCAGGCATCGACCTCCATCGGCTTCGGCTGTTGCGCGGCGTGCGGGTGCTCGGGGCCGGCGTAGACCTTGAGCTTGGTCAGCTGCTGGCGGGCGAGGCGATTGCGGGGAAGCATCCCGCGGACCGCCTTGCGGATGACCTCCTCGGGCTGGCGGGCGAGCATCTCGCCCAGGGTCCGCGTGCGGACCCCGCCGGGATAGCCGGTGTGGCGGTGGTATAGCTTGGCCGCCCTCTTGTCGCCGGTCACCCGGATCTGGGCCGCGTTGACGACGACCACGTAGTCGCCGACATCGCAGTGCGGGGTGTACTCGGGCTTGCGCTTGCCACGCAGGACATCGGCGATCTGGGTCGACAGCCGGCCGAGCGTCTTGCCCTCGGCATCCACGATCACCCAGTCACGCTGGCGGTTCTCGGGTGTTGCTACGAAAGTCTTCATCTGCTGAGCGCCGGTGCGCGCAAAAGCCGCGCCCGTGAGTACACGTCGCGCGGCCAGACCATGATAGTCGAGCAGGCCTCGGGCGGCGGCCGGGGCCGCGGATATACTGGCCGAGCCAACCTGCCGAGTCCCCGGAGGCCAGTTCGCCGGGGAGCGGGGGAACCGAAGGGGCGGTGATCAGCCACCCCGGGGGCGAATCGGATCTGGATGGTCCGTAGCGTTGCTCTTTCGGCGCGAGCCCGACAGCTAACCCCGCAGGCCGGAGAAGGAGTATCAGGCATGAGCGCCGATCGCCGCCGCCCGCGCGCACAGATGAACAGCATCGTCATCGCGACCGTAGTCGCGACCCTGACGCTGGCCGGGGGGGCCTGGGCCGGGGGCGGCGGAGGGGTCAACCCCGCCGATCCTCCCAGGCTCACCGATGTCCGCTGCCTGAGCACGTGCGCCGGGGTCCGCAAGGCCACCGCCGGGTCCAAGGTCGAGCTGGTGGGCAAGCACCTGAAAGACGTCCGCACGGTTTCCTTCAACGGCGCCGACGGGCGCATCGACGTCGAGCCCACCTCGACCGGGCGCCGCTCGGTCAAGGCCGAGGTCCCCGACGGCGCCGAGAGCGGCAAGCCGAAGGTCGCCGACAGGGTCGCCAGCGACACCTCCCCCGAGCAACTCACGATCGTCGACCCCGACCAGATCCCCGACGGTGGGAACTTCGACCTCGACCGCGCCGCCGCGAGCCCGGCGACGGTCTTCTACTACTCCCAGCGCGACGCCAAGGTCAAGTACATGTTCCGCGGCGAGGCCACCGACGTCCGCATCCAGGTCGTCCGCCGCAAGAGCGGAAAGGTGATCCGCAGCTGGGTCCAGGACAACCGCAAGCCGTTCGTCGACAACACCGCCAAGTGGAACGGTCGCGCCGACGGCGGCAAGCCGGCTCCGAACGGCAAGTACCGGTTCGAGCTCGGCCCGGCCCACAGCGGCACAGTCGACACCACCAGGAACGCCAAGTTCGCCTACTACGACTACAAGTTCCCGGTGCGCGCCCGCCACAGCTATGGCGACAGCATCGGCGCCGGCCGCGGGCATCAGGGCCAGGACGTCTTCGCCAAGTGCGGCTCGACCCTGGAAGCTGCGCGGGGGGGCAAGGTCGAGTGGCGGCGCTACCACTCGTCGGCCGGCTACTACCTGGTGATCGATGGCAAGGGCACCGGCCGCGACTTCGTCTACATGCACATGAAGAAGAAGGGCCGCGCGCGGGAGGGCTCCAAGGTCCGCACCGGCGAGCGGATCGGCTTCGTCAGCGACACCGGCAACGCCAGCGGCTGCCACCTGCACTTCGAGATCTGGTCGGCGCCCGGCTGGTATCAGGGTGGGCATTTCACCAACCCCACCGACGACCTCAGGGCCTGGGACAAGTACAGCTAGCCGGCGGCACCCGCGCCGCCCGGGGTGGCCGGCTGGGCGACTGCCTATCCTGCCGCCATCGTTCGCCGCTCCTCCCCCCCTCACCTGGCGACCGCGGTCGCCCTGCTGGGCGCCGTCTTGGCCGGCGCCGTCTTGGCCGGTGGCGCGTCCGGCGCCTCAGTGCCGCACCAGTCCCGGGCCCAGGGGCCGAAGCTGACGGGCGTTCGCTGCCTGGCGCACTGCGCCGGGGCGCGCCGGACGACCGTCGACGGACGGGTGCGCCTCAACGGGCGCCACCTCGCCGCGGTCACCGAGGTGACCTTTCCCGGGGAGGCCACGGAGGTCAGCACCCCCCCGGACCGGACCGACCGGCGGCGGGTGCTGGTGACCGTGCCCGCCGGGGCGCAGTCCGGGCGACCGACCGTGCTCACCGGCTCGGCCGCCACCGCTCGCTCGCACGAGCGCCTGGGGATCGTCGCCGCCAGCGAGCTTCCGGACGGCTTCAAGCTGCGGAAGACCTCGGTCCGCCCCCGGCGCGCCTTCTTCGACCAGCGGGGCGCGATCCACGCCCGCTATGAGTTCGAGGCGGCGGAGCGCACCGGCGTCCGCGTCGAGGTGACCCGGGGCAGCCACGTGATTCGGACTTGGCGGCACCGCGACCAACTGCCCTTCGCGCGGGCGTCGCAGGCGTGGAACGGCGTCGAAGGGGACGGCGACGCGGCCGACGACGGCCGCTACCGCTTCCGCATCGGCGCCTTCGGCAAGCGCTCGTCTGCGGCCGGGAGCGTGCATCTGTACGGCAACCGCTTTCCCGTCCGCGGCCCGCACGACTACGGGGGCGCGGGCGAGCGCTTTGGCGCCCCCCGCAGCGGCGGGCGCGTGCACCAGGGTCAGGACGTGTTCGCGCCCTGCGGCACGCCGCTGGAGGCGGCCCGCGGGGGGCGCGTGCAGGCCAAGGCCTACGATCCCGTGCTCTACGGCAACTACGTCGTGATCGACGGGCGTAAGACCCGCGCCGACCAGATGTACGTGCACATGTCGTCTTCCTCTCGCCTCGGCGACGGCGACCGGGTCCACACCGGCGACCGGGTCGGCTCGGTCGGAAACAGCGGCAACGCCAGCGCGGAGGGCTGCCAGCTGCACTTCGAGATCTGGCCCGGCGGCTGGCGCAGGGGCTCGCCGGTCGACCCGCTCCCCGCCCTTCGCCGCTGGGACGGATGGTCGTGAGCGGCCCCGGCGCCGCCGTCGGCAGCGCCCGCAAGTACGGGCTCACCGCGGGCATGCTCACGGTCGCGCTCGCCGCCGCGGGCATGCTCACCTACGGCTTCTTCGCCCTGGCGTCGCACTCGCTCGACGCCGACGACTATGGCCGCATCGTCGTCCTCTGGTCGGCGGTGTTCATCATCGTCTCGACCGTCTTCCGCCCTGTCGAGCAGCTCGTCTCGCGGACGATCGCCGAGCTCGACGCGCACGGCGAGCCGATCTCACGGGCGCTGCGCGTGGCCGCTGGCATCCAGCTCGGCCTGGCGCTGGTGTTCGTCGCGATCGCCTTCATCTTCCGCGGGCCGATCCAGGATGACCTCCTGGAGGGGCAGGAGTTCCTCTTCTACGTGATGGTCGCCGCTGTCACCGCCTTCGCGGCCAGCTTCTTCGCCCGCGGCTACCTTGCGGGCTCGAGGCGCTTCGGCCTGTTCTCGGCGCTGCTGCTGTTGGACAGCGGCGGTCGGCTGGCGTTCTCGCTCGCGGTCGCGATCGGGATCGCCGAGGGCACCGACGCGGTCGCCCTGGGGATCGTCGCCGGCCCGACCCTGAGTCTGCTGGTGGTGCCGTTCGCGGTGCGGCTGCGCCATCAGCGATCGCCGCCGCCGCCGCCGGTCGAGGCGTCCGGGGACGCGGCTGCACCCAGGCCCCACGCCCCGGAGTTCACCCTCGCCCACGGCGGTGGGTTTGCCGCCGCCGTGCTCGTGGTGATGCTCTCCGAGCAGGTCTTCCTCAACGGCGGCCCGCTGTTCGCGCGGGCCGAGGCGGGCACCGCCGCCGCCGGCTTCATCTTCAACATGCTGATGGTCGCCCGAGCCCCGGTCGTTCTCTTCCAAGCAGTTGCGGCGAGCCTGCTGCCGCACCTGACGCGGCTGCGCTCGACCGGCGGCGAGACCAGCGACCAGTCGTTTCGGCTCTCGGTGCGCCTGACCGTGAGTGTGATCGCGGGGCTGGCGGCGGCTGCCGTCATCGTCATGTTGGTGGCCGGGCCGCAGCTGATGCAGATCGCATTCGGAGACGAGTTCACCTACGACCGGGTCGGCCTCGTGATCGTCGCCGCGGGAATGGGCTTCTACCTCTCGGCGGCGACGCTCAACCAGGCGGCTTTGGCGCAGAGCCAGGCCCGCCGGGCGGCGGCCTGCTGGGCCGCCTGCGCGGTCGGCTTCATCATCTGGAACCTGATCAAGCCGCTGGACGTCTTCCGCACGGTCGAGGTCGGGTTCACCGGCTCGGCGGTCGTGCTCTGCGCGTTGCTCTACGTCCTCTACCGCCGGCCCGACTCGCGTCCGGGCGACGAGATTCGCCCCGGCTCGACGCGCGAGCTCGAGGCCCAGCTCGCCGCAGCCGACGAAGCGGCCCAGGGCTAGGTTCCTATTCCCACTCGATCGTCGCCGGGGGCTTGGAGGAGACGTCGAGGGCGACGCGGTTGACGCCGGCGATCTCGTTGATGACGCGGCTCGAGACGCGCTCCAGCAGGTCATAGGGCAGGCGGGCCCAGTCGGCGGTCATCGCGTCGTCGGAGGTCACCGCCCTGATCACGATCGGATAGGCGTAGGTGCGGCCGTCGCCCTGGACGCCGACCGAGCGGACGACGGGCAGCACGCAGAACGACTGCCAGAGGTCGCGGTAGAGCCCGGCCGCCCGGACCTCCTCCTGCAGGATCGCGTCGGCGTCTCGGAGGATGTCGAGCCGCTCGGCGTTGACCTCGCCGCCGACGATGCGGATCGCCAAGCCGGGCCCCGGGAACGGCTGGCGCCAGACGATCCTGTCCGGCAGCCCGAGCTCGGTCGCGACCACCCGGACCTCGTCCTTGAACAGCATCCGCAGCGGCTCGACCAGGTCGAAGCCGAGGTCCTCGGGCAGCCCGCCGACGTTGTGGTGGGACTTGATCGTCGCCGCAGCGTGGCCGTCGCCGCCGGACTCGATCACGTCCGAGTAGAGCGTTCCCTGGACGAGGAAGCGGGCGTCCTCGAGTTTCGCGGCCTCGGCCTCGAAGACGCGGATGAACTCCTCGCCGATGATCTTGCGTTTGCGTTCGGGCTCGTCGACCCCGGCGAGGCGGGCGAGGAAGCGGTCCTGGGCCTCGACGTGGATCAGCTCGGCGCCGAGTCCCTCGCGAAACGCCTCGACGACCTGCGGCGCCTCGTTCTTTCGCATCATCCCGTGGTCGACGAGCACGCAGGTGAGCTGGTCGCCGATGGCCCGGTGGACCAGGGCCGCGGCCGTCGCCGAGTCGACTCCTCCGGAGAGCCCGCAGATGACGCGGGCGTCGCCGACCTCGGCGCGGATCCGCTCGACCTGGTCGTCGATCACCGAGGCCGGGGACCAGCGCCGCTCGCAGCCGGCGATCTCGCGCAGGAAGCGCTCCAGGATCTGGGTCCCGTAGGGGGTGTGGACGACCTCGGGGTGAAACTGGATCCCGTAGAGCCCGCGGTCGGTGCTCTCGAAGGCGGCAACGGGGGATCCCGGGCTGGCGGCGAGCGCGCTGAACCCGGGCGGCGGCTCGAAGACCGAGTCGCGATGGCTCATCCAGCACTGCTGCTCGGCGGGCAGGCCCGCCAGCAGCCGGCCGCCGTCGTCGGAGAGCGCCAGTTGGGTGCGGCCGAACTCGCCCGCCTCGGCGCCTTCGACGCGGCCGCCGAGGACCTGGACCATCGCCTGCATGCCGTAACAGATCCCCAGCACCGGGATCTCCAGTTCGAGCAGCTCGCGTCGCAGGGTCGGCGCCGCCTCCGAGTAGACCGAGGCGGGGCCTCCGGACAGGACCAGCGCCGCCGGCGTGCGCTCGCGGATGCGATCGAGGTCGGCGTCGTGGGGCAGCAGCTCGGCGAAGACGCCGCACTCCCTGATCCGCCGTGCGATCAGCTGCGAGTACTGGCCGCCGAAGTCGAGGACCAAGACCTCCTCGCGGCCGGCGGCGACCTCGCGGTCCGCAGGGGTGAGCTCGCTGACGGCCGGCTCGGCGGGCAGCTCCGGATCGCCGGGCGCGATCTCGCGAGCGGCGACCCGCGACTCAGTCATCCGAGGCGGCGACTCCCGCGGCGACGATGGCGCGGCCGTTCGAGCCCATGCCGACCGACTGCTCGTTCTGGAGCCTCTTGCCTTCGGTCTGCAGCGCCGGTGCGACCATCACCTCGGCCCGCTGGAAGTCACGGATGTCCTCGTAGCCGCAGGTGGCCATCGAGGTCCGCAGCGCGCCCATCAGGTTGAAGGTGCCGTCGTTGTCGTGGGCGGGCCCGTTGAGGATCTCCTCGAGCGTGCCATCCTGGATCGTCTTCACCCTCGTCCCCCGCGGCAGCGAGGGATGGAAGGTGGCCATGCCCCAGTGGAACCCGCGGCCTGGCGCCTCCTTGGCGCGGGCCAGGGGCGAGCCGATCATCACCGCGTCGGCACCGCAGGCGATCGCCTTGGAGACGTCGCCGCCGGTGCGCATGCCGCCGTCGCCGATCACGTTGCAGTACTCGCCCGTCTCCAGCATGTGCTGGGAGCGAGCCTCGGCGACGTCGGCGATCGCGGTCGCCTGCGGCACGCCGATGCCGAGCACGCCGCGGGTGGTGCACGCGGCTCCGGGGCCGACGCCGACCAAGACGCCGGCCGCGCCGGTGCGCATCAGGTGCAGGCCGGTGTTGTAGGAGGCGCAACCGCCGACCACGCACGGGACCGGGACCTCGGCGATGAACTCCTTCAGGTTGAGCGGCTCGGAGCGGGTCGAGACGTGTTCGGCCGAGATCACCGTGCCCTGGATCACGAGGATGTCCAGCCCCGCCTCGAGCGCCACCTCGTAGAAGTCGGCGACCCGCTGGGGCGTCAGCGATCCGGCCGCGACGGCGCCGGCGGCCTTGATCTCCTCGACCCGGCGGGCGATCAGCTCGGCCTGGACGGGGCGGTCATAGACCTCCTGCATCAGCTTGGTTCCCTGCCCGGGCGGCGCCTTCGAGATCTTTTCGAGCTCGGCGTCGGCGTCCTCGTAGCGAGACCAGATCCCCTCCAGGTTGAGCACCCCAAGGCCGCCGGCCTGGCCGACCTGGACTGCGGTCGCCGGGCTGACGACGCCGTCCATGGCCGAGGCGAGCAGGGGCAGCTCGAAGCGGTAGGGCCCCAGCGTCCAGGAAACGTCAACGTCGTCGGGGTCCCGAGTGCGCCTCGACGGCACGATCGCGATCTCGTCAAAGCCGTAGGCGCGACGACCCTTCTTTCCGCGTCCGATCTCTACTTCCACTGCCTCAGCTACCTCCGTCGGGTTGGAGCTTCCAGGCTATGGGCGTGCGCGGACGAAAAAGCCCCGCGAGAGCGGGGCTGAAAGCCGGAAAATGGGGGCTGTTCGGGCGCGATCCCAACGCCCAGGCGATGATAACAGTGGTCAACTCCGATCCCCCCGCGCCGCCCGCCGGCGCCCTAGCTGACGCCGGCCGGGATCTCGAACTCGGTCACGTTGACCAGCGGCACCAGCCGCTCGACCTGATCGCGGTTGACCGTGCCGGCCCCGAAGTGCTGGGTGGACTCGGCCCCGCAGGCGACCCCGTAGGCGAGGCATTCCCGCGGCGAGGCACCCTCATAGCGGGCGGCAACGTACCCCGCCAGGAAGGCGTCGCCGGAGCCCACCGTCGAGATCGGCTCGAGCGGCTCGATCTCGGCCTCGTAGCGCGTGCCGCGTGGCGCTTCGCCGGCGCGGCGCCCCAGCGGGCCCTCTTCGCCGACGATCGCCACGCAGCCGTTCTCACGGGTGATCATCGCCTCTCCCGCCCCCATCTCGATCAGTCCGTGGAGCCCGAGGACGAGGTCGTTGGAGTCGGTGAACTCGTGGCCGACCGCGCCCTCGGCTTCGAGCGCGTTCGGAGCGACCACGGCAGGCCCCGCGCGCAGACCGGCCCGCATCGGGTCGCCGTCGGAGTCGAGCACGGTGATCACGCCGTGCTCGCGCAGCGCTGCGATCAGGCGGGCGTAGACGCCGGGGTCGGCCCCGGGCGGCACGCTGCCCGCGAGCACGCAGATGGTCGCGCCCTGCGCGAGGTAGAGCAGCTTCTCTCCGAACAGGTCGACCTCCTGCGGCGTCACCTCCGGCCCGCGCTCGTTGATCTCGGTCTGCTCGCCCGAGGTCGGGTCCACGACCGCGAGGTTGGTGCGCGAGTCGCCTTCGATCCGGGTGAAGTCATTGAGGATCGACTCCTCCACCAGCCGCTCCAGGATCCGCGTGCCGGTCGGCCCCCCGGCGAGCCCGGTGGCGATCACCGGTCGGCCCAGCAGCTTCAGGGCCCGCGCGACGTTGACTCCCTTGCCACCCGCGACCGTGCGCGATTCGACCGCCCGGTGGCGCTGGCCGAGGCGGAAATTGGGAACCGCGACGGTGCGATCGATCGCGGCGTTGAGCGTGACGGTGAGGATCACTGTGGTTTGGCACCTCTCTCCCGGGGGGGACGATATCCGGGCCGCCGGCTCACCGCAGGGATCTCCGCCGCCACAGCCAGATCACCAGCGGCGCCAGGACCAGCGCCAGCGCCACGGCGCCGAGGATGAGCAGCCCCCATGCCCCGACCCTGGTGCCCGGAAGCCCCGCGTCGATCCGCTCGATCAGGCTCGCGGCCTCGGCCGAGCGGGTCGCGACCACTCCGACGCGGGCCTCTACGGCGCCGTCCACCGTGACCACGGCGGTACCCAGCGCCTGGCCGCGCTCGATCGGCCCCTCGATCTCCGCCGGCACCCCGGCCAGGCGCACCTCCACGTCCTCGTCGCGGCGCAAGGTCAGCCGGACACCCTTCGCCGCGGCCAACGGGACGGTTACGTCGCGATCACGGATCGCGACCTCGCCGAGCCGTTCGCCGTCCCTGAGCACGGTCTCGCGCCGGTACAGCGAGAACCCGTATCGCAGGAGCTCGAGCGTGGCGCCGTCGCGCTCGGCCTCGGACGACGCGCCGAGGACCGCTGAGACGAGGGTCACGCCCTTACGCTCGCCCGAGCCGACCAGCACGTAGCCGGCCTTCGCCGTGAACCCGGTCTTGACTCCGTCGACCCAGGGCACGGTTCGCACCAGGTTGTTGCGGTTGACGATCCGGCGGGGGCGCTCGCCCTCGGTCAGCTCGATGCTCGGGGTGTCCGTGATCCCGCGGAAGGCGGGGTCGCGGCGCAGATCGATCGTCAGCTCGACCAGATCACTGGCGCTCGTGTACTGGTCGGGGTCGTCGAAGCCGATCGGGTTCTCGTAGGAGGTGTCGGAGAGGCCGAGGCCCTCCGCCGCCCGGTTCATCTGTGCGACGAAGGCGTCCTCTGACCCGGCCGCGGCGACCGCCAGGGTCACCGCCGCGTCGTTGCCGCTGGCCAGCAGCAGGCCGTAGAGAAGATCGTGGACCGAGACCTGCTCGCCGCGGCGCAACTTCATCAGCGACTCGGCGGGCTCCGGCTTGTACGGCGCCGCGGTCACGACCTCGTCGAGGTCGAGCTCACGCAGCGCCAGGTAGGCGGTCATCAGCTTGGTGGCGCTCGCCATCGGCAGCTCGGCTCGCGGCCGGTGGCCGCTGATCACGTCCTCGTCGTCGGCGTCGACGAGCATCCAGGCCGTTGCGTCGGGCCGTGGCGGCTGCGGGACGCGCTCAGCGCCGGCAGCGGGCGCCACCCACAGCGCGAGCCCGAGGATGAGGCCGAGCGCCGCGGCCACGCGGCGCGGCACGGTCGACGCTCTGCTCAGCGCAGCTTCAGGGTTTGGCCCTCTTGAAGCAGCTGTGGATCGACTTCGGGATTGAGCTTCAATAGGCGGTCCACCGACACGTCGAACCTGGCGGCGATCTCGGTCAGGCTCTCGTCGGGCTGGACCACGTAGGTCGCCGGTGAATTCTGCGTCTTCTCTCGCTCCGCCGAGCGTCGTGCGGCGCGGTCCCCGCCGCCACCGTCCGAGGGCCCGTTCGAGCCACCGATGACGACGACCAGCGCCACGATCGCGGCCGCGATCGCGAGCACCGCAACGACCCGCGCGACCAGCCGCCGCGATCTGCCGTTGCTCGTAGTGCCGTCCATCAGCTACACCGTCGGCGGCCCGCCTTGGCCGCGGCGCGCAGATGGTACGCGCTCTCAGGGGGTGGCCAGCCGCCACAGCTGCGTTCGCAAGGCCTCAGCCGCCGCGGCAGGATCGTCGGCGCCCGCGATCGAGCGCGAGGCCGCGACCAGCACCGAGGCGGGATGGGCCCCGAGCGCGGGCGCCAGCTCCGCCGCCTCGCCACCCTGGGCTCCCACGCCCGGCATCAGGAAGATCGAGGTCGGCATCAGCTCGCGCAGCCGGGCCAGGCGCCGGGTATCGGTGGCGCCGACGACGGCGCCCATGCCGGAGAGCCCCGACTCTCCGGCCAGGCTCGGGGCGCGCTCGGCGACCATCGCCGCCAGGCGCTCGTGGAGCGGGTCTGCCGGGGCGGGCAGGTCGAGCAGGTCGGCGGCGCCGGGGTTGGAGGTCCGAACCAGGGTGAAGAGCCCGGCGCCGGCCGCAGCGGCGCCGTCGAGCAGCGGCTCGAGCGCGTCCCCGCCCATCAGCGGGTTGACCGTGGCCGCGTCGGCGCCGAGGCCGGAGACCTCTCCGAACCGCGTCGGGGTGGAGCCGAACAGGGCCTGGGCGTAGGCGGCGGCGCTGATCGGCACGTCTCCCCGCTTGCCGTCGGCGACAACCAGCAGCCCCGCCTCGCGCGCCGCGGCGATCGTCTCGGCCAGCGCCTGCCATCCCGGCGCGCCGAGACGCTCGAAACACGCGAGCTGGGGCTTGACCGCGACGCAGGCCGCGCCCGCGGACTCGATCAGGCCGCGGCAATGAGCGGAGACCGCGGCGGAGGCCGCCTCCGCGGGGTCGATCCCGGACGGGTCGCGATCCAGCTCGGCGCCGAGCGCCGCCGGATCGGGGTCCAGCCCAAGACAGACCTGGCTGCGCCGCTCCTCGACGAGAGCGGCCAGCCGGTCTGCGAAGGGCTGGGTCAGCCCTTGACCTTGGCCTTGAGGCCGGCGCCCGCCGAGAACTTGGGAACCTTGCCTCCGGCGATCGTGATCCGCTCGCCGGTGCGCGGGTTCACGCCCTGGCGCGGGCCGCGCACGGCGACGCTGAACTTGCCGAAGCCGGTGAAATTGACATCGCCCCCGCCCGCGAGCGTGTCGGTAATGCCGCCCAGTACCGCCTCGACCGCTTCGGAGGCGGCCCTCTTCGACTCGAAGTCGCCGGCGATTCGATCAACAAACTCGGACTTGGTCAAGGTAATCCTCCTGTCGGTGAACTCAAGGGGCGGCGAATCTAGCAGCGGCCCAAGACGCGCAGCCGGCTACATCCGCTGCGGGGCGCTGACGCCGAGGAGCGCCAGGGTGTCGGCGATCGTGTCGCGGGCGGTCACGCACAGGGCCAGGCGCGCCGGCTCGATGCCCACTCCGGCGCCGACGACCTGGCAGTCGCGGTAGAACGCGTGGAAGTCGGCGGCGGTCGAGGTCGCGTAGGCGCTCAGCCGGTGCGGCGCGCGGCGCTCGGTCGCGGTCGCGACCTCGTCGGAGAACTCGAGCAGACGCTGCACCAGCGTCCGCTCGGAGGGCTCGGCCGCCGCCCCCAGCGCCGCCTCGTCCGCCGCGTCGGCGGCCAGGCGCGCCCGGTCGATTCCACCCTCGCCGTCACCCGCGTTTCCCTCCTCGACGGCCTTGCGCAGGATGCTGCAGATCCGCGCGTGGGCGTACTGGACGTAGTAGACGGGGTTGTCCTGGGACTTTCGGCGGGCGAGGTCGAGGTCGAGGTCGAGGGCGGTGTCGTGGCTGCGCTGGAGCATGAAGAACCGGACCGCGTCTGCTCCGACGTCGTCGAGCAGTTCGTCCAGGGTCACGAACTGGCCCCTGCGCTTCGACATCTGCGTGCGCTGGCCCGCCTCGACGACCTGCACCAACTGCATGATCGGCGCCTCGAAGGCGTCGGGCTCTGCGCCGAGCGCCGCCAGCGCCGCCCGCATTCGTGGCACGTAGCCGTGGTGGTCGGATCCCAGCGGGTCGATCAGCCGCTCCCAGCCGCGCCCGAGCTTGTCGCGGTGATAGGCGATGTCGGCGGCGAAGTAGGTGGGGGTCCCACCCTCGCGGATGAGAACGCGGTCCTTGTCGTCGCCGAAGCCGGTGGTCCGCAGCCACACCGCATCCTCGCTGTCGTAGACGTGGCCGCGCTCGCGCAACTCGGCGACGGCCGCCTCGATCGCGCCGGCCTCGTGCAGGCTGCGCTCCGAGAAGTAGAGGTCGAAGCGAACGCCGAAGCGCTCCAGGGTGGCGGCAATCCGCTCTCGCATCGCCTCGGTTCCGCGCCGCGCCAATTCGTCGAGGTCGTCTGCGCCGACCCCCGCCGCGGTCAGCTCGCCCGCCAGCTCGCCGACGTAGGCGCCGCTGTAGCCGTCGTCCGCAGGCTCCTCTCCCCGCATCCGCGCCGCGATCGAGGCCGCGAAGCGGTCGACCTGGCCACCGACGTCGTTGAGCAGGAACTCGCGGCCGACCTCGTGACCGCGCGCCTGCAGCAGCCTGGCGAGAGCGTCCCCGTAGGCTGCACCGCGGCCGCCCGCCACGGTCAGGGGGCCGGTCGGGTTGGCGGAGACGAACTCGACCAGCACTCGCTGCGCGCAATCCGGCGCGACCGCGAGCTCGCTGCCGTCGCGGTCGAGCAGCCGCTGGGCCGCCTGACGGTGCCAGCGGTCGCTGAGGTGGAGGTTGAGAAAGCCCGGGCCGGCGACCTCGATCCTGGCGGCGTCGGCGCCAAGCAGCCCGGCGAGCGGCTCGCTCAGCCGCTCGGCCACGTCGCGAGGCTTCGAGCCCATCGCGGGCGCCAGCAGCATCGCCGCGTTCGTCGAGTAGTCGCCCATCTCGGGTCGCGGTGGGCGCTCCAGCGTCGGCGCCGCGGCGACCGGTTCGACGCCCAGCGACTCGATCGCCTCGGCAATCCGGAGGCGCAGGTCTGCGATCGGGTCGGCCATGCCGCGAGTCTAGATGGGCGGACCCGCACCCTACGCACGCGGAGATCGAGCGACGGGCGCCATCTGGATCCGTGAATAAGCTGGCGGCATGAGGGCACTGGTCAGCGGTGGGGCGGGATTCATCGGCTCTCACGTGGTCGACGCCCTGGTCGCGCGCGGCGACGAGGTGCTGGTGGTCGACAACCTCTCCAGCGGCAGACGCGAGAACCTGGCGGCGGCGCTCGAGCAGGGGACGATCCTCGCCGAGGCCGATGTCGCCGATCCGGAGGCGGTCGCCGCCGCGTTCGCCTCACACCGCCCCGACAGCGTCTTTCACCTCGCCGCGCAGATCGACGTGCGCCGCTCGGTCGCCGACCCGGGGTTCGACCTCGCGGTCAACGTCGGCGGCACGATCAACCTGCTCGAGCAGTCTCGCCGGCACGGCACGCGCAGGCTCCTGCTCGCCTCGACGGGCGGGGCCATCTACGGCGAGGGCGCCGGCCGCACGCTGCCGCTGGCCGAGGACGCCGAGTGCCGCCCCGACGCCCCCTACGGCCAGTCGAAGCTGGCGGCCGAGGGCTATCTCTCGCTGTATCAGCGGCTGCACGGGCTGGTGACCGTGGGGCTGCGGCTCGGCAACGTCTACGGCCCGCGCCAGGACCCCCACGGCGAGGCGGGCGTGGTCGCGATCTTTGCCGGCGCCCTGCTGGACGACGGCACGCCGCGGGTCTTCGGCGACGGCTCGCAAACGCGCGACTACGTCTACGTCGACGATGTCGTCTCGGCCTTCCTCGCCGCCTCCGACGGCGACGCAACCGGCACCTTCAACGTCGGCACCGGCATCGAGACCAGCGTGCTCGACCTCGGCGAGCGCCTGGGCGGGATCTGCGGGCGGCCGTTCGAGCCCGAATTCGCCCCCGCTCGCGAGGGCGAGGTCCAGCGGATCGCGATCGACTCCAAGCTCGCCCGGACCGAGCTCGGCTGGGCACCGGGCTCAGACCTGGACCGAGGTCTGCAAAGCACCGTCGACTCGATCCGCTCCTAGCGTTCTGTCAGTCCGGGCGCTCGCCCTCCGAGTAGGCGACCGCTGCGCCGATCCGCTCGAGCGCGGGCGGGTGGGTGCCGTAGAGGACGTTGACCCAGCCTGGCGGGTCGGGGTCGCCGACGTTGCTCTCGGTCAGCCGCTGCTGCAGGTCCACCAGCGCGCCCGGGGCACCGGTGATCGCCAGCGCGAAGGAGTCGGCGCTCACCTCGATCTGGCGGGAGAGCTGGTTGCCGGGGATGTTGAGCGCAAAGGAGGCGATCCCGATCGCCAGCGCATACGCGGGCAGCGCCGCCGGCGAGCCGAGATCGGCGCCGGTGCGGCCGGCCAGTCCCCCGGAGACCTCGCGCACGAACAGCAGTCCCAGTGGGGCGACGATGGCGACGAAGCCGAGGCCGCGGAGAATGTCGGAGTGGCGCACGTGCCCGAGCTCGTGGGCGACAACCGAGCGCAGCTCTGCCGGGTCGACGTGGTCGATCAGGTTGTCGTAGAGCACCACCCGCTTGGTCGAGCCGAGCCCGCCGACGTAGGCGTTGAGCGCGGTCGATCGCCGGCTGGCGTCGACGCGGTAGACCTCGCCGATGTCGACTCCGGTCTGCTCGCCCAACTCCAGCACCTCGAGACGCTGGGGGCTGTTCGCGGGCAGCGGGTCGAAGCGGTTGAACAGCGGCGCCAGCACCACCGGCGCCAGCCAGGTGAAGACGGCCGCCAGCGCGACCACGGCCGCTGCGCCCGGGACCCACCAATTGCGGCCGAAGCGGCGGACGATCGCCAGCAGGATGGTCGCGCCCAGCGCGGTCAGGGCGGCCCCGATCGCGGCGGACTTGCCGAGGTCGGCGAACCAGGTCCCGAGCGATTGCGTCGAGAGCCCGACTTCGACCGAGCGCTCGTGCGCCCAGACCGAGGTCGGCAGCGTCACCAGGGCGACCGTCAGCGAGAGGCCGGCTCCGGCGGCGGCGGCGCCGAGCACCGGGCGCTTGCCGAGGCGAGCGAGGCCACGGCGGGCAAACCGCGGCCTGCCCAGCACCAGCGCCACCATCAGCGCGCCCTGGGCGCCGAGGCCGACGATCATCAGCAGCCGCTGTCCCTCGCGGTAGTCGCGCGCCCGCTCGACCTCAGCGGCGTCGAAGTAATCGCTCTCCTTCACCGGCGCCGGGTCCGGCGGGGTTTCGCCCGGGCGCAGCAGCCAGACGGCGCCCTCGGCCACGATCAGCATCGCCACCGCGAGCGCACCGATCCGCGCGCCCCGGGAGCCGCTCAGCCGCATCGACGCACACGCGTGGGGACCACGGTCCTACGATAGTCGGCCCCGTCCCCGCCCCCATGCGTCTCGGAATCCTCAGCGACATCCACTCCAACCTGCCCGCTTTGGAGGCGGTTCTGGAGGCGATCGGCGAAGCCGAGATCGAGCAGACCTGGTGCCTGGGGGACGTCGTCGGCTACGGCGCCAGCCCGGACGAGTGCGCCCGCGCGGTCGCCTCCGGCTGCGCCTTGTCGTTGGTCGGCAACCACGACCTCGCGGTTGTCGGCAAGATCGACGTCGCGTCGTTCTCGCCCGCCGCAGCGGCCGCCGTCCGCTGGACCCAGCGCCACTCCACCGACGAGACGCTGCGCTTTCTCCGCGGCCTCGAGCCCGCCGACACGAGCCACCAGGTGGCGCTTTACCATGCCTCCCCGCGCGATCCCGTCTGGGAGTACGTGCTCTGGCCCGACCAGGCGGCCGAATGCATCGGCGACCAGGCCCGGCGGGTGAGCTTCGTCGGCCACTCGCACGTGGCGCTGTTCTTCGTCATGCCCTGCGACGACGAGGCGGCAGAGGCGCCCGACCGCAGCCCGGCGGGAGAGGTGATCGCGCGCGGCGCCCAGGCGGGCGACGGGACCTGCCTCGACCTCTCCGAGGGACGCTGGCTGCTCAACCCGGGGAGCGTCGGCCAGCCGCGCGACGGCGACCCGCGCGCCGCCTGGCTCGAGCTGGACACCGACGAGTGGACCGTCACCTATCACCGGGTCGCCTACGAGATCGACCGTGCGGCCGAGGCGATCGCCGCGGCCGATCTCCCCGCCCACCTCGCCAAGCGGCTCTATATCGGCCAATGACCTCAGAGACGATTACTAGACTCGCCGCCGTGCTGCGAACGGGACGCATAGGCCTCGCGCTGACGCTCACCGTCGCGCTCTTCGCCGTCGCCGGCTGCGCGTCGGGCAACGGCGGCACGATCCCCAAGCAGGACGCCGAGCTGCTGCTGCAGAAGCTGGACGCCGTGCAGGCGTCGATCGACGACCGCGACTGCAGCGCCGCCCAGACCAACATCTCCCAGCTCGACGGCGCCGTGTTCGTGCTGCCGAAGGCGGTCGGCGCCGAGACCAAGGGCGATCTGCGCAAGCTGGTCGCGAACCTCGCGCAGTTGGCCTCCGACAAGTGCCGCGGCCCCGAGGTTGGCGCCAGCGGCGTCCAGGGGTCAACCCCGAGTGAGCCGCCGATCACGGAGCAAGCGCCGGCGACCACCGGGGTCCCCGAGCAGACGCCGGCGCCCGACCAGCCCGGCGGGGAGGGCACCGGGCTGCCGGGGTCCGGCAACTCCGGCAACGGGTCGTCCGGCGGCGCGGGCAACCCCAACCAGGGCGGCGGCAACAGCGGCGGGGTCGGTGGCTGAGCGATGGGGACGATGATCTCCGAGCGCTACGAGCTCGGCGACCGCCTGGGCTCCGGCGGGATGTCGACGGTGTACAGCGCCACCGACGGGGTGTTGGAGCGCACGGTCGCGATCAAGGTGCTCGCCGAGCACCTCTCCGACGACGAGAAGTTCGTCGCCCGCTTC
>JBDTSW010000026.1:0-21903 GCA_039930945.1 bacterium | reverse complement strand
CGTTGTTACTTCGAGGGAGGTCGTCGTCCACAGGGACGGCCAGAAGGTAGCAGCAGGCCGGGCGACGATGGTAGCGTCGCGGCCGTGCCGGCGGCCCCCGATCAAAGTCGCACGCCCTACCTGGATGCGCTGATCGCGTACAACGACCGCAATCCGGGCCGCTTCAACGTGCCAGGACACAAGGGGGGCCGGGGGGCCGATCCGGGCCTGCGTAAGGCGATCGGCCCGCTGGCGCTGGAGATGGACATCCCGGCCGGAGTCGAGGGGATCGACGTCGGCCAGTATTTCTCCCGCAACTTCTTCCAGCAGGCCCAGGTGCTCGCGGCCGAGGCGTGGGGGGCCAAGCGCAGCTGGTTCCTGGTCAACGGCGGCTCCGGAGGCAACCACGCGATCTGCCTGGCCCTCGCCCACCTCGGCGAGCGGGTGGTGGTTCAGCGCAACGTTCATTCCTCCAACGTCGACGGGCTCATCCTCGCCGGCCTCCGGCCTCTGTTCGTCTCGCCGGAGGTCGACTCGGAGCTCGGCATCGCCCACTGCCTCACCCCCGAGGTCCTCGAGCGCGCGCTCGACTCCGA
Source organism: bacterium (assembly GCA_039930945.1). Classification (GTDB taxonomy): domain Bacteria; phylum Actinomycetota; class Thermoleophilia; order Solirubrobacterales; family 70-9; genus JBDTSW01. The sequence continues at coordinate 21,328 of JBDTSW010000026.1, read as the reverse complement.
GCCCGAGGCGGTCGCGGCGATGATCACCTCGCCCACCTACTTCGGCGCCGTCGCCGACGTCCGTTCGCTCGCCGACGTCGCCCACGCCGCCGGCGTGCCGCTGGTGGTCGACGAGGCCTGGGGGGCCCACCTTCGCTTCTCCGACGAGCTCCCGTCCTCGGCGCTCGAAAACGGTGCCGACATCGTCCTCTCCTCGACCCACAAGATCGTCGGCAGCCTGACCCAGTCGGCGATCCTGCACGTGGGCGACACCGACAGGATCGACGAGCGCATCGTCGACCGGGCCGTGACCCTGATCGAGTCGACCAGCCCGAACGCCCTGCTGACCGCGTCGCTCGACGCCGCCCGGCGCCAGGCCGCGACGCACGGCGCCGAGTTGCTCGCCGAGACCGTGCGCTCGCTGCGTGGCCTCCGCCAGCAGGTGCGCGACATCCCGGGGCTCGACGTCCTCGACGAGCGCATCGTCGGCCGCCCGGGCGTGTTCGCCTACGACCCGCTTCGCCTGGTCGTCGACGTCCGCGGCACCGGCGCCACCGGGCATCGCCTCGCCGGCCTGATGCGCGAGTCCGACGACGTCAACGTCGAGCTCTTCTCCGAGAACGTCGTCCTCGCCCTCTTCGGGCTCGGCGAGCACGCCGGCGAGACCGGCCAGCGACTGCTGGCAGCGCTTCGGCGCGCGGTCGCGGAGATCGGCGAGACCGACGAGCCCCACGGGCGCTTCGCGGTACCGCCGCCCTGGGGCTCGACCGAGATGTCCCCGCGCGAGGCGTTTCTCGGCCCTCAGGACATCGTCCCCTTCGAGCAGGCCGAGGGCAGGATCGCCGCCGAGTCGCTCGCCGCCTACCCGCCGGGGGTGCCCAACGTCCTGCCCGGCGAGCGGCTGACGGCATCGACGCTGGACTACATCGCGGACTCGCTCGCCCACGGCGGCTGGGTGCGCGGCTCCAGTGACCGCAGCCTGAAGACGATCCGGGTCGTGGTCGAATGACAAGTACAGCTGCGGACGCTGCCTGGGGGGTCGACTCCGAGCATGGCGTCATGCGCGACGTCCTCCTCTGCCCTGCCGACAACTTCCATTGGCTTCGCACCAGCGCGATCACCGGCGCCACCCTCGACAGCGGCAGGGTCTTCGACGCGGACGCGGCCGCGGCCCAGCACGCCGAGCTGGTTTCGGCCTACGAGCAGGCCGGCGTTCGCTGCCACTACCTCGATCCCGACCCGGCCCTCCCCTACCAGGTGTTCGCCCGCGACTCGAGCGTGATGACCCCCTGGGGCGCATACGTGACCGCGCCCAAGCAGCCCTGGCGCCGCGGCGAGTACGGGCCCGTCGTCCGCTTCTACGAGGGGGCCGGAATCCCGATCTGGAAGATGGCGACCGCCGGGGCGATCGAGGGCGGCGACGTGATCATCGTCGAGCCCGGCAGCGTCGTCATCGGCACCGGCGAGCAGCGCACCGAGTACTCCACCGCGACCCAGCTCGCCTCGCACTTCGAGGCCGAGGGCTGGGAGGCGCGGGTCGAGCCGATCCCCGGAGTCTTCGTCCACATCGACGTGCTGATGGCCGTGGTGGCGGAGAGGACCGCCGCGGTCTGCACCGAGTACCTCTCGGGAGCGCTCGTCAAGTGGCTTCAGGCCAAGGGCTTCGAGATCCTCGAGGTGCCGGCCGACGACGCCTGGACCCTGGGCGTCAACGCGATCTCGCTGGGTGACGACCGTGTCCTCACCGCCGCCGGTGCCCGGGCGCTGAACGAGCAGATGGAGGCCAGGGGCCTGACCTTGCTCGCCCCGGACCTGGAGATGTTCACGCTGGGCGGCGGCAGCGCCCACTGCCTCGGCCAGGCGCTGCGGCGCGACCCCGCCGGCTGATGGCGGGCCCGGCGATCGACGCCGGCCGGGTGATCGCCGACCTGCGGGAGCTCGATCGCCGCACCGGCGGCGAGGGCGGCGCCCGCCGGCTGTGCTGGGACGAGGAGTGGCGCCAGGGCCGCGCCTTTCTCGCCGAGCTGCTGGCCGAGATCGGGATCGAGCCCGAGCGCGACGAGGCGGGCAACCTGTGGGCATACCTTCCCGGCGGCGTCGAGCCGGCGCTGGCGATGGGCTCGCACCTCGATTCGGTGCCGGCGGGCGGCTGGCTCGACGGCGCCTACGGGGTGATGGCCGCGCTCGGGGTGCTGAGGTCCTGGACGCGGTCCGACCAGGCGCCGCCACGGACGCTCGCCCTGGTCGACTGGGCCGACGAGGAGGGCGCACGGTTCGGCCGCAGCCTGTTCGGCAGCTCGGCCTGCGCCGGGACGCTGGACCTCGACGAGGTCCGGGGCCTGCGCGACGCCGAGGGGGCCACGCTGGGAGAGGTACTCGCCGCCAACGGCGTCGAGCTCGACCGGGCGCTTGAGTCGGGCGCCCGTCGCGAGCGCCTCGGCGGCTACCTCGAGCTGCACATCGAACAGGGGCCGGTGCTGGAGCGCGCCGGCATCGCCGCGGCCGCCGTGCAGGGGTGCGCCGGGGTCGAGCGCCACCGCTTCCGGATCACCGGGCAGGCCTCCCACGCCGGCACGACCCCGATGGAGATGCGCCGCGACGCCGGCCTCGCCGCGGCCGACGCGGCGCTTCGGATCGAGGCGATCGGCCGCGAGCACGACGGGGTCGCGACCACCGGGGTGCTTCGCTTCGAGCCCGGGATTGCGACCGCGGTGGCGGGAGCTGCCGAGCTGGTCGCCGACCTCCGCCACCCCGACGCGGCCGAGCTCGAGGCGATGCTCGCCGAGGCCCGTGCCGCGGTCGTGGAGGCCTCGGTGGCCCGCGAGTGCGACCTCGCGCAAGGGCCGCTCTGGCAGATCGAGCCGATCCCGTTCGACCCGGAGCTGGTCGAGGCGGCGCGGGCGGCCTGCGCACAGGCCGGCGGCTCCGGCCGGCCGATCACCAGTGGCGCCCTGCATGACGCCGCCGAGATCGCGCGGGTGCTGCCGGCGGCGATGATCTTCTGTCCCTCGATCGCCGGGCTCAGCCACGCCAAGGGGGAAGACACCTCCGAGGCCGACCTGGCGGCGGGAATCGAGGCCTTCGGGCTGCTGACGAACCGCGTCCTGGCTAGCGGCTGATCACAAGCTCGCCGCTGTGATCCATCAGGCCCTCTTGATCGCAAGTGATGCGAGCAAGATCGCCTGCACCAAGAAGATCACGTCGATGGAGATCCGCGCCGACTCGGGCCAGCCGCGCGCGTCACCGAAGTACCCCAGTGCCGCGAAGGCGATCAGCGAGCAGGCGACCATCGTCATCAGCGGAGTCGCGCTTCGGTGCCGGGCGATCAGCACTCCAAAGCAGAGGCCGAGGCAGAGCACCGCCAGCGTTCCCGGCACCTCCGTTGGGGTGAAATGGGCGAGAATCATGCAGCGCCTCCCTGGCCCCAGCGTAACGGAGGAGGATGCGGCTGGACTGCACGCCCGAACCCGACCAGGAGACGAGACGATGAGCGATCGAGACCTCCTCAACGAGAAGCAGGCCCAGCTCTGCGAGCTGAGCGAGAGCGACTACTCGGACCTGAAGGCCCTGTTCATCAACTGCACCCTGAAGCGAAGCCCGGAGCTGTCGCACACCCAGGGCTTGATGGACATCTCGATGGAGATCATGCGTCGCAACGAGGTCGAGGTCGACTGCATCCGCGCGATCGACCACGAGATCGCGACCGGTGTCTGGCCCGACATGACCGAGCACGGCTGGGAGAGCGACGACTGGCCGCAGATCCACGAGAAGGTGATGGCCGCTGACATCCTCGTAATCGGGATGGCGATCTGGCTCGGCGAGAAGACGTCGGTCGCCACCCAGGTGATCGAGCGCCTCTACGGCAACTCGCACCTGCTCAACGACGCCGGTCAGTACGCCTACTACGGCCGCGTCGGGGGCTGCCTCGTGACCGGCAACGAGGACGGCGTCAAACACTGCGCGATGAACACGCTCTACTCGCTCCAGCACCTCGGCTACACCATTCCCCCACAGGCCGACGCCGGCTGGATCGGCGAGGCCGGCCCCGGCCCGTCCTACCTCGACGAGGGCTCGGGCGGGCCCTCCAACGACTTCACCAACCGCAACACCGCGTTCGCGACCTGGAATCTGCTGCACCTGGCGCGAATCCTCAAGGACGCCGGCGGCATCCCCGCCCACGGCAACCAGCGCTCGGAGTGGGACGCGGGCTGCCGGCCCGCCTGGCCCAATCCCGAGCATCGCTAGCTGTACGGGCGCCGGGCCGGAGGAAATCCGTCACTAGGCTCTCGGGATGAGCCTCTACGACAAGCTCGCCGGGCTCCCGATCCGCGTCGACTCCTATGAGCTCGAGGATCGCGACCGCGAGCTCTCCCCCGAGTTCACCCGCCCGTCGACGATCGTGCACCTGCGCGGTGGGGGTCAGGAGGGCCTCGGCGAGGACGTCGTCTACACCGTCCTCGACCACATCGCCCACCGCGACGCCGGGCCCATCCACGACCTCACCGGCCCGAGCACCCTGGGCGAGTTCTGCGAGCTGGCCGGCGGGCTCGACCTGTTCGCGACCGCGGCGCCCGAGCACGAAGCCGCGCGCCACTACCGCCGCTGGGCCTACGAGTCGGCGGCGCTCGACCTGGCGCTGCGCCAGGCAGGGACCTCGTTGCACGCCGCCGTCGGCCGCGAACCGAAGCCGCTTCGGTTCGTCTGCTCGACCCGCCTGGGCAGCTTCGGCGACGACGCCAAGGCCTCCAACGCCGAGCCGCTGCGAAAGCGGCTGGCCAAGTACCCCGCCCTGGAGTTCAAGCTCGATCCCGAGAACGACTGGGACGACGAGCTGATCGCCGAGCTGCGTGAGCTCGCCCCAGTCCGCGTCCTCGACCTGAAGGGGCTCTACCGGGGCACCCCCGTGGACGTCGACACCGACCCGGTGCTCTACGCCAAGGTCGCCGACGCCTTCCCCGACGCCTACCTCGAGGATCCGGACCTGAACGACGAGACCCGCCCGGTGCTCGAGCCCCACGCCGACCGGATCACCTGGGACGCGAACCTGCACTCGCTCGACGACGTCAAGCAGCACGCCCGCACGGCGATCAACTCCAAGCCCTCGCGCTTCGGCTCGCTGCGGGTGCTGCTCTCCATCTACGAGCACTGCGCCGACAACCAGATCGCCATCTACGGCGGCGGCCAGGGCGAGCTCTCGGTCGGCCGCGGCCAGATCCAGTACCTGGCCTCGCTCTTTCACCCCGACACTCCCAATGACACCGCCCCCTCGGGATACAACGACCCGGCCGTCCCCGACGGTCTCCCCACCAGCCCGATGGAGCCGGCCCCGTCGGCGACCGGATTTCGGTGGGCCGAATAGCGGCTTCGGCGAACCGAACCCGTCGTCTTCGCTAGCGTCCGGCGAAAGCCGACCCAGAGGAGCCCAGATGTCCGAGCGGTCTTTCCCCGAAGCCCTCAACGTCCAGATCGCCAACGAGTTCGGCGCCGCGATGCAATACATCGGCGCCGCCGTCTACTACGACAGCGAGACCCTGCCTCGCCTGGCCGCGTTCTTTTACCGCCAGGCGATCGAGGAGCGCGAGCACGCGATGATGATGGCCCAGTACCTGCTCGACGTCGACGAGGAAGTCCGGATCCCCGACATCAAGGGCCAGCAGACGAGCTTCGACGACGCCGTTTCGCCCGTGCGCATGGCGCTCGAGCAAGAGAAGCGGGTCGGCGAGGAGATCTACGCGCTGTTCGAGCTCGCGCGCGAGAGCAAGGACTACCGCGCCGAGCAGTTCATGCAGTGGTTCGTCAAGGAGCAGGTCGAGGAGGTGGCGCTGATGTCCGATCTCCTCAACGTGGTCGAGCGCTCGCAGGACAACCTGCTGCTGGTGGAGGAGTACATGGCCCGCGAGGCGCTCGGCGAGGAGGGCGACGACCCCACCGCGCCCCCGGCCGCCGGCGGCGGCGCCTAGGAAGCTCAATAACTCCCACCGGATCGTCCCAGGGAGCGAAGCGACCGGTGATCCGAGCTTGCTCGGATTCGTCCGGTCCGGTGGGGTTAGGGCCTGGGCCTCACTCGGCAGGTTTGGCCGACTGGAACTCGGCGAGGCCGTCGGCGGCCTCGGTGCGGATCTTGTTGCGGACGATCGGCGACCAGCCGAGGGCGATCCCGATCGGGCCGAGCGCCTGGCGCGACCACTTCCAGAGGTCGAAGCTGTCGCGGTGGGTGCAGATGCGACCGTCGGCGGTGAAGCGGAACTCGGCCCGGACGTCGTTGACCACCCTGCGGCCGGTGCGGAAGGTGTAGGTCGCGATCCAGTGCGCGTCGCCCGTGTCCGGGCCGGCCGAATGCTCTGCCAGCTCGACCGAGAGGTCGGTCGAGCGCTCGGTCAGCATCCGCCACATGTCGCCGACCTCGCTGCCCTCGAGGTCTGGGAAGACCGGGTCCGAGAAGGTCGCGTCGGGCGCATAGCAGGCTGCCATCGCCTCGCCGTCGGCGCGATCGAGGCCCTCGTAGAGGCGGCGGATCGTTTCCTGGTTTCGCCCGGACACTTCGGCCAGCCTCTCATAACCGCGAGCAAGGCCGCCAACCAGGCGTCAGCGTCAGCCGCGCTGGTGGGGGCCGCTCGCCTAGGTGGCTCCGAGGATCCGCGCCTTCTCCGCCACGAACTCCTCCTCGGTCAGCCCCCCCGAGTCGCGGAGCCCGGCCAGCCGCTCGATGTCGCCGACGCGCTGGTCGCCGCTGGTCGCCGCGGCGGATCCGCCAGCGGTCGCGACGCGCCGGTCGCGCGCCTCGCGCATCCGCTCGGCGAGCCTCTGCGCGGCGCCCGCCGGTGAGCCGGTCGTCACGTGGTCGGGGAACTCGCGGATCACCTGGCGGCGCAGCATCTCGGTCCCGAGCGCCGCGAACGCGATCAACAGCAGCGAGGAAGCCAGCCTGTGCGTGGCGACCACGGGATCCCACCAAAAGACGAGCGCGAGGAGCACTGCGAGCCCGCCGTAGGCGAACCGCGGCTGGCGCAGGTAGGGCGTGATCGCGTGGCGAATCGAGGTCGCCCAGGAGGTCGGGCCGGCGAGCCACGCCGCCAGCACGATCACGATCCCGTAGGCGACGATCGCCTGCCCGGTCTCGAGCAGCAGCGAGGTGCCGATCGAATATGTGGCGCTCACCGCGGCGTCGTTGGACGCCACCTCGCTGAGTGAGCCGACGACGGCGTTCCCGGCCGCGGTGCGGGCGAAGAGCACGATCGCGCCGACGATGATGAACGAGAAGCCGACGCTGCGCAACGTCTCACGGCGGGGGTCGCCGGCGAGGAAGATCGCCAGGGCGTAGAAGAGCAGGGTCAGAGCGGTCAGGACCCAGGCGGCCGTCTGCAGGGCGTTGACGCCCTTCTGAGCGGCGTCGAGCTCACTCGAGTCCATCACCTCGATCGAGGTCGCCTCGGGGGGCAGCTTGGTGACGACCTTCGATCCGACCCCGAGCTGCGCGGTGACCGACTCCAGCAGCGACTTGAGGTCGAGCGTGACCACGCCGCCAGTGGTCGAGACGAACTCTCCCTCGTCCTCGATCAGGGCAATCAACTTGCTCTGCGCCGCCGTGTTCGCCTGCACCCACAGCTGCTGGACCTTCGGTTGCTCGAGCGCCTTCAGGGCGACGTCGTCGGCGCCGCTGCGAAGCGCGCCGGCAAGCGGACCGGCGAGCGGCGCGAGCTCGGGCGGCAGGCCCTTGGCGAGCGCCGCCTCGACGTCGACGTTGTCGTAGATGGTGGTGACGATGAAGGTGGAGACCGCGTCCTGGATCGCTGCGTCCTGGATCAACTCCTCGCTGGTCGTCGTCCAGGTGTCGGTCTCGAGCAGCTGGCGCTTGGTCCACACCGCAAAGACCGAGACCACACCGACGACCGTGGCCAGGGCGATCAGCAAGATCGGCAGCGCCCGGCGGCCGGTCTTCTCCCCTGCCTCCTTCGCGCTCACGCCCCGACCCTATCCGAGACCAGGCCCAGCTCTTTCGACGAGGCTGGGAGCCCGCCACGGCGGCGGGCTCCCACAACCCGTCAGCTCAGACTGCCGCCCGCTCGTCCTCGCCGTAGACGACGATCCCGTGGACGACGTACACGCACAGGGCGAACATCGCCAGCGACCACCAGGGGTGGTTGCCACCGATCGACAGCAGGGCCCCGATCGCGCCGACGCTGCCGCCGATGATGCCGATCACCCGGCCGTAGGCGTGGTCGGCCATCAGCGAGAAACCGCCGGTGAGCTGAATCACCCCGAGGATGATCAGCACCCAGCCCAGGGTGTTGAGGTTGGTGAGGATGAACCTCGTGTCGTTGACAAAGATGTTCGCGTTGTCCAGGGCACCGATGCCGTAGATGACGTTGAGCACTCCGAGGATCAGCAGCATGGTTGCTGCGAACACGACTCGACCTGCGCCTCTCAATTTCGCTCCTGTCTGTATTCGACCCCGTCGGGGGCCGCGTTTCGCGAGCACGGTTGTGCTCACGCAGCGGCCAATATATGAAACCGCTGTCTCAAGCGGGATCCACAAGACGGGAGCGACGGGACTCGAACCCGCGGCCTCCGGCGTGACAGCTCCCTCCTATCGGGAACTAGGATCGCTGAATGGCTGCTCGGCTCGTTCTATGCCTCGACGATATGGGTGCGCGTGGCGCGTTCCATCCCTTTGGTACGTCGCCCCAGGCCGGCCAGATCGATCCGCTGAAGCTCGGCGAGCCTATCGCCGGGAGGAGCCCGTTCGACCGGGAGCTTGACTCTGCAGTCGGCGGGCAGACGGTCTACTTCTGCTCGGAGAGCTGCCGGCAGGAGTTCGCGCGCTCCTCCTCGGCCTAGGCTCGGGACCCAGTCCGGGCTTGAGCTAGTGGGCCTCTGCTGCCGATAGCAGGGGTATGAACTGGGCCAGACTCCGCGATCGCGCCCGTCGCCTGAAGGCGCCGCTCGCGGCAGCGGTGATTGCGGTGGCCCTGATCTCGATGGCCGTTGCGACGACGGTTTCCCAGTACCGCAGCCACCGCAACGATGAGGAGGCCCAGTTCCGCCGGAAGGCCTCGGTCGAGGCTCGGACCCTGGACAGCTACTTCGCCCGCGCCCGCTCCCTGACCAAGCTCCTGGCGCAGAACCCCGCCTACCGCGACTTCTACGAGATCCCCGGGTCGCGCCTGCAGAAGATCGACCAGCAGGGTCCGGAGGTACAGGAGGCGAACGGAGCGCTGGCCTACCTGGAGGGCCTCTACCCGACCAGCCTCGGCGAGGCCTGCTTCATCGACGACAACGGCTCCGAGAACGCCCGCGCCGTGCGAGGCCGGATCGTCCCCAAGGACGGGCTCTCGACCGAGGAGGCCGACACGCCGTTCTTTGCGCCGACCTTCGCCCTCGCACCCGGCCAGGTCTACCAGGCCCGCCCCTACATCTCGTCCGACACCGGCGAGTGGGTAGTGTCCAACTCCACGCGGGTGCCGCTGGCGCAGGGGGCAGGCGCCGCGATCGTCCACTTCGAGGTCACGGTCGAGAGCTTCCGCCGCCAGGCCGCCAGGGTCTCCGGGGGGTCCGAGATCGCGGTGGTGGACGTCCACTCCGGTCGCACGATCATCGACAGTTCCCACCCCCAGCCGCCGGGCGAGGGATTCCCACTCGGCCCCGGCGACAACGAGCGCTTCGCGGCCGTGACCGAATGGGGCGACTCCGATCTCCAGGAGCTCGATGGGCATCTCGCGGCGAAGGCGACGCTGAGGCCCGGCGCCTTCAACGCCAACGACTGGGCCGTCGTCGCGGTCTCCTCGACTCCCGCGCCCACCTGGCTCAACAGCCTCGGCCCCGCCCAGCTCGGCCTGATCGGGGGTGCCGCCCTGCTGGTCGCCTTCGCCCTGCTCAGCTTCCGCTCCTCGCACCGGGTGCTGCGGGCCGCGGCCGAGACCGATCCTCTGACGGGTCTCGGCAACCGCCGCAAGCTCACCCGCGACCTCGGGGTCGCCCTCGATACGGCCGGCAGCGAGCGCCCGGTGCTGCTGGCGCTGTTCGACCTGGACGGATTCAAGCATTACAACGACAGCCTTCGGCCACCCCGCCGGTGACGCGCTGCTTATCAGGCTCGCCCACGCGCTGAAGACGTCACTCGTCGGCATCGGCGAGGCCTACCGGATGGGCGGCGACGAGTTCTGCGTGCTCGCCACCGACGCCCACCAGAGCGAACTGATCGAGCGAGCGAGCGAGGCGCTGACCGAGAGGGGCGAGGGGTTCTCGGTCACCGCCTCGCGCGGCTGGGTCGATCTCCCCACCGAGGCCAGCGAACCCTCCGAGGCCCTGCGGCTCGCCGACCAGCGCATGTACGCGAGCAAGACCAGCGGCGGCCGCGCCTCGGCCGGCCGACAGACGACCGACGTCCTGGTCCGGATGCTGGCCGAGCGTCATCCCGAGATCGGCGATCACCTCTCCGAGGTAGCGGCCCTCTCGGACCTGGTCGGCCAGGAGCTTGGCCTCGACGAGAGCGAGCGCTCGTCCGTCGTTCAGGCCGCCTCCCTACTCGACATCGGCAAGGTCGCGATCCCTGAGTCCGTGCTGAGCAGGCCGGGCCCGCTGGATGAGGACGAGTCGCGCTTGGTCCGCCAGCACACCCTGATCGGGGAGCGCATCCTGGCGGCCGCGCCGGCCCTGATCCGCGCCAGCAAGCTGGTTCGCTGGAGCCATGAGCGGATGGACGGTGAGGGCTATCCGGACGGCATTCCCGGCGAGCGGATTCCGATCGGGTCGCAGATAGTCGCCGTCTGCGACGCCTACGAGGCGATGACGAGCGAGCGGCCCCACGTCGAGCCGATGCGCTCGGAGGATGCCTTGACGGAGCTTCGCCGCTGCGCGGGGACCCAGTTCGACGCCCGCGTGGTCGAGGCCTTCGCCGTGGCGCTAGGGAAGAGGCAGAGCGAAAAGACCGAGAGCGCCGACGGAGGGGCAATCTGGCCGCTCGCAGCATCTTCCTAGTCAGAAGAGCCTCCTGATGCCGCCAATAGCCCGCCATTAGCAGCGCATTCGGGGAACGGGAGCGACGGGACTCGAACCCGCGGCCTCCGGCGTGACAGGCCGGCGCTCTAACCAACTGAGCTACGCCCCCTGGTTTCAGTCGGGGCCAGGGGCCCGCGCCTGATTCTAGGGAGGACAATAGGGTCCGGGCGATGCGCCTGGTCAGCTACCGATCCGAGCGCGGCGACCGGGCCGGGATCGTCGGCGACGGCGGGATCGTCGATTGCTGGGACGCCCTCTCCGACGAGGGCACGAGCGTACGCGAGCTGCTCGCCTGCGGCCGGCTGGCCGACCTCGGCGGGATCGAGGGCCCGGCGCAAGCGGACGTCGAGCTGCTGCCGCCCGTCCCGGACCCGGAGAAGATCGTCTGCATCGGGCTCAACTACCGAGCCCACGCGGCCGAGGCCGGGATCGAGCCGCCGCAGAGCCCGACGCTGTTCGGCAAGTACCGCAACGCGCTGGCCCCGGATGGCGCCACGGTGCGGCTGCCCGCGGCCAGCCGCAAGGTCGACTTCGAAGCCGAGGTCGCGTTCGTGATCGGGCGCCGGGCGAAGGAGGTGGACGAGGCGGACGCGCTCGACCACGTCGCCGGCTACACCCTGCTCAACGACCTCTCCGCCCGCGACCTGCAGTTCGCCACGCCGCAGTGGATGGCGGGCAAGGTCTTCGACGGCTCGGCGCCGTGCGGCCCGGCGCTGGTCACCGCCGACGAGGCCGGCCCGGACGACGCGATCGAGTTCGCGCTCACCCTCAACGGCAAGCGGATGCAGGAGTCGGCGACATCGGACCTGATCTTCGGAGTCCCGGCGCTGGTCGTCCATCTCTCGGCGCTGATGACCCTCGAGCCGGGCGACATCGTCTCCACCGGGACGCCGTCGGGCGTCGGCTCGACCCGGGAACCCCGGATCTGGCTGGCCCCCGGCGACGAGATCGTGATCAGCTCTCCGCAGCTGGGCGAGCTGCGGACGACGATCGGCTGAGCTTCGCTTCCTCGGCGCCGGCGTCCTGCTCGGCGAACACCGCCACCAGGTACAGCGGCAGGAACCAGACGACGTAGAAGTAGAACCAATGGGTGGCGCCGGCCTGCACGGCGACGATCACCGCGGCCGCCAGGGCTGCGATCTGGACGGCGCTGCGACGCGAGGGCATCAGGGCGACAGCCAGCGCCAGGGCCACGGCCCCCAGCCGTGCGAGCGTCTGCAGGAAGTCGATCCCCGGGGCCAGGCCCCAGACGCTGAAGGGCGAGCTTCGCGACGACTGGTAGCCGAGCGTGCGGTCGTAGATCTCTTGAGGCCCACCGTCGGGAACGAAGGGGGCGAAGACCACGAGGACGGTGAGCCCGAAGGCGAGGCTGAAGAGCGCGATCGCGCGGCGGTCGCGCAGACCGCCCGCGGTGGCGAACAGCGGCGCCAGCGCCGCGGTGCCGAACTTGGCCGCCGCGCCGACCGCCACGGCGACGCCACGGCCCACCGGCGACGACAGCGCGACCAGCGCCCAGACGACGCTGGCCGCGACCAGGGCGTCGTTGGCGTTCGCGTTCATCGCATACAGCGTCCACGGGCACGCCATCCAGGCGAAGCCGAGGGCGACCCCGAGGGCGCGGCCCTCGGCGCCCCGGCGCAGGCGCCGCCCCAGGGCCACCAGGCCCACCGCCGCCAGCAGGTCGAAGAGGATCGCGGCGGCGTGGGCCGCCGGCACCTCGTCCCACTCGCCCTGCCAGGGAAACGCCACCTCGAAGGGCACGTAGGCGAGGTAGTTCGCGGGGCCGTAGACGTCGCCGCGGAGGTCGATCCCAGGCGAGAAGGCGCCGTCGTAGAGCTCGTCGCCGTGGGTGATCCGGTCGGCGCCGGCGACGCCGGCGACGCCGACGTCGATCACCTGCGAGTCGCCGACGTTGAGCCCGATCCGGGCGATCGCGAGGACGATGGCGCCGACGGCCAGCCACCGCACCGCGACGACGGGCACCAGCGGGCGCGCACGCCCCCGGGGACGCAGCCCCGCCCAGAGCATGCGGGCGAAGACGTAGGCCAGGACCGGATAGGTGAGCGCGACCGAGGCCGTGATCTCGGCCCGGTTGAAGAAGTAGAGCGAGACGCTGAGCGCGACCACGACCAGCAGATCGAGGTGGAGCAGGCGCCACGGGCGCCGGGGGTCGAAGAACGGCGCCAGGAAGAGCGCGCACAGCGGCAGCCAGACGTAGGGGGCGTTGACCAGTTGCGCGACCGCCCCCTCGTAGCCACGGGCGAGCTCGGATCCCACCTGCTGGTCGCGCCAGGCCTCGAGGACGTCGCCGGTGCGATCGTCGATCGCCACCCGCGCGACCTCCGAGTCGCCGTCGATGAAGCTGATCTGCCAGCGGCAGGGGCCCTGAGCATAGACGCGTGGCACGGCATCCGGGCTCTCCTCCAGCTCGGCCCGGACGACGTCCGTGTCCAGCGCGATTCCGATGGCCTCGTCGGGCGACAGGTCGAACCCGGCCGGGGCACGGTCGGAACGGCCGACCGGATCCAGAGCTGGGACCTCCTCGCCCCCGAAGGGCGGCTGCTGGGCGGGCCGGTAGCTCGCCGCCGCGCAAGGCGAGACCTGGGCCGAGACCGGCGCCGGGGCGGCGAGCGACACCAGCAGGACGAGGGCCGCCAACGCGGCGGGCGCATGGCGCACGGCGATCATCAGGGCGCGGCGACTGTACCTTCCCCGCCGTGGACCTCCACTACGAGCGCTCCGGGGAGGGGCCTGGGCTGTTGCTCGTGCATGGGCTCGGGGGCTCGACCGCCATCTGGCGTCCGCTGAGCGAGCGGCTCGCCCGCGAGCGTGAGATCGTCGCCGTCGACCTACCGGGCTTCGGACGCTCGCCCTCGCTACCGGCCGGAACGCGCCCCACCGCGGCCAACCTGGGAGCCGCGGTGGCCAAGCTCTGCGACGCACTGGGGTTGTCGCGACCTCACATCGCAGGCAACTCGCTCGGCGCCTGGGTCGCGCTGGAGATGGCGAAGCAGGACGCCGCGCGCTCGGTCTGCGGGATCTCCCCCGCCGGGCTGTGGCGCGAACCGCTCGGCCCCCGCCCGTTCGATCACCACGCGCTCGGCAGGCGGCTGAAGCCGCTGGTCGGGGTGCTCGCGCGCAGCCGCCGGGCACGCTCGGCGCTGCTGGGGACGACCATGGCCCACCCCGAGCGCGTGCCCACGGACCAGGCTCGCGCGCTGATGCTGGCCTACATCTCCTCCGACGGCTACGCGGCGGCCAACCGCGAGATGCGGGCAGCCCGGTTCGAGCACCCAGACGAGGTCACGATCCCGGTGACCCTGGCCTGGGGCGAGCGGGATCGGCTCGTCGGACCCCCCAGCACGACCCGGATCCCGCAGGGCGCGCGGGTGCTGACGATGCCCGGCTGGGGCCACACCCCGACCTGGGACGACCCCGAGGGCGTGGCCGACCTGATCCTCGAGGCGAGCGCCGGCGTCGCACCTCACAGCGAGCGGTAGAGTCGCGCCTCGACCACGGAAGGCCGGCGCAGCCGGCAGGAGGAGAGAAGCAATGGGCTTCATGGACAAGATGAAGGACGCCGCCGCGCAGGCCGGCGACGCCGCCAAGGCCGGCGGACAGGCGATGAAGGACGGGATGTCCGCCGACACCGCCGCCACCGCGGGGAAGATGCAGAAGATCGCCGCCTCGGGAGTCGAGCAGCCGGCGATCCTGAAGTCGATGACGGCCACCGGCAAGACCTCGATCGGCGGCGGCATCGAGCACCAGCTCGCCGTCGAGGTGCGCCCGGCGGGCGCCGAGCCCTATGAGGCCAGCTTCACCCAGGAGCTGATCCAGCAGTCCATCGACGGCTTCCAGCAGAAGGTCGGCCAGGAGATCACCGTCAAGGTCGATCCCGACGACCCGCAGTCGATGGTCGCCTGGGGCTAGCCCCAGGGGCCTACGGCGCCGAGAGACGGCCGTCGGCGCCCAGTTGGGCATTGGCGGCCTCCGGTTGTCGGCGGAGTCGTCCACGAACGGGGGGATGGGCGGTGCCGGGCTCGAACCGGCGACCTCCTGCTTGTAAGGCAGGCGCTCTCCCAACTGAGCTAACCGCCCGGGGTGATTATCGCCGTACGGCCGTCGTCGTGCCGGGCTGGATCAGGAGGGCGGCTCGCGCTCGGCGACCCCGAGCGCGAGGGCGAGGGGCCGGGCGGTGAGCCCATAGATCACGACCGTGGCGGCGATCACCAGGAAGGTGGCGGGAACGAGCACGGCGGCGTCGGGTATGTGGTTGTCGCGCAGCCCCAGCTCGAACGCCGAGGCGGTCGCCGCGGCGACGATCCCCCTGGGCATCATCCAGGCGATCAGCCCCCGCTCAGGTGGCGTCATCTGGGTGCGCCAAGTGCACAGCACGGCGCTCAGCGGGCGCACGACCAAGACCAGCAGGCCGACGAAGGCGAGGCCGCCCAGCCCCAGGTCGATCACCGCCTGCGGGTCCACGCGCGCCGAGAGCACGACGAAGAGCACGCCCAGCAGCAGGCTGACGAGGGTCCCGCTGAACTCCGGCGCGCGCTCGACGATCTCCCGCCGGCGGGCGGCCAGGGCCAGGCCCATGACGATCGCGGTGACCAGGCCCGCGTCCTCGCGAAGCTCGCTCGCGACGGCGACCGAGAAGAGGACGACGGCGAGGGTCGCCGTCGCCTCCAGATGGGACTCGAACCGCCGTCGCGAGAGCAGCACGCCGAGCAGCGCCGCGCCGGCCAGCCCGACGGCGATCCCGACGGTGACCGTGGCCGTGAATTCGCCGGGCTCGAAGCCGCCGTCGCCGCTCGCCACCGCGTGGTAGACCAGGACGGCGAGGATCGCTCCGATCGGGTCGACCAGGATCCCCTCCCATCGCAGGGCGGCATCGGGGCGAGCGGTCGGGCGGACGTAGTCGAGCAGGGGGACCACGACCGTCGGTCCGGAGAGGGTGAGAACGGCCCCGAGCAGGAGCGCGATCCGGTGGTCCACGCCCATCAGCAGCGCGGCCCCGCCGGCCGCCAGGCCCCAGGTGAGCGCCACGCCGAGGGAGATCAGGCGGATGACCACCGACCCGACTCCGTGGCCGAGCTGTTCGCGGCGAAGCGTCAGCGCGCCATCGAAGAGGATCGCCCCGACGGCGAGCGAGACGAACGGGTCGAGGAGGTTGCCGAGGAGGTTGTCCGGGTCGAAGGCGTCGAGCACGTACGGGCCCAGCAGCACCCCGGCAACCAGCAGCGGGATGATCGCCGGCAGCCGGAAGCGCGCGGCGAGGATCTGTGACCCGACCGCGGCGAGCATGATCGCCGCCAGCGCCAGGGTGGGATCGCTCACGTCAGCCGCCGTCGAGGCGACGATAGGCCGAGACGGAGTAGGCCTTCGGCCGGGCGCGGAGGATCGGATCGTCCGAGGGCTCGATGCCGTCGGGCAGCCGGGTCGGGTCGAAGACCTCGATCTGGCCGCCGCCCTCGGGGTCGGCGACGAGCGCCGTGATCTCCAGGCGGCCGGCGATGACCAGCTCGCGTTCGTCGGGCCAAAGCTCGGTGGGGTCGGCGAGCGAGTCGCCCTCTCCGGAGATCTGGAAGACCAGCTCCATCGCCGCCGGCCCGGCGGCGAGGCGCTCGGCGATCTCCTCCCGCAGATAGTTTCGCCCCTTGGCGCGGGCCTCGTCGTCCGGCAGGCGCAGCTCGGGGGCGATCGGCTGCCAGCGCCAGCGCACCCAGGTCTCGGTGCCGTCGCCGCCGGTAAGCCTGAACGCGTGCGGGCTGTGGTAGGGCACGGTGACGTAGCTCGCCGGGGGCTCGGCACCGAGCGTTGACTGGATCGCGAGCTGGGCCTCCGGGTGGCGGCCGAGGTACTCCCCGAGCGCCGCCATGTCGGGCCGTCCCGTCTGGGGATCGGGCTTTCGCAGGCGCAGCAGCTCGAGGAAGTCCTCGACCGTGCGTGCGACGAATACCGGCGGGCCGACGCCGATCACGTCCCACTCGGAGCCTCCGTCCGGCCGCAGCTTCACCGCCATGCCGCCGCCGTTTCGGTCGGCGTCATGCGCGTCGGGCTTGCCGCTGGCGTTGGAGAAGCGGATCAGGGCGGGCACCGCGCCCCCGGCGAGCTGGGGAGCGCGGCAAAGGCCGGCCGCCTCCGCTGCCGCCGTGAAGACGCCCTCGGCCCAGACGCCCTTCGCGTGTACGGCTCGCGAGCCGGCGTGGACGCCGGAGATGGCGGCCATCGCGGCGATCAGGTCCTCGTGGACGGGCTCTCCCTGCGGGACCTCCCCGCTCGCGCCGGCCACGGTCTCGCTCCCCTTGGCCATGCCTGCAACCTATAGCTTGCGCACGTGGATCTGGGGCTCGACGGACGCGTGGCGCTGGTGATGGGCGCCAGCAAGGGCATCGGCCGCGCGATCGCGCAAACGCTCGCCGCCGAGGGCGCCCGGGTCGCGATCGCCAGCCGCTCCCGGGAGCGGATCGAGGCCGCCGCCGCAGAGATCGAGGGCGAGACGCTGCCGCTGGTCGCCGACTCCGAGGACCTCGAGCGGATGTCGGCGCTCCCGGGCGAGGTGGCAGCGAAGCTCGGCCAGGTGGAGGTCCTGGTGGTCAACACCGGCGGCCCTCCGCTCGGCGGCGCGCTCGACAACCCGCAGTCCGAGTGGGAGGCCGCGTACCGCAGTCTGGTGCTGGCGCCCCGGGCGCTGATCGAGGCGACGCTGCCTTCGATGCGCGAGCGGGCATGGGGGCGGATCGCCAACGTCGCCTCGAGCTCGATCCGCGAGCCGATCCCCCACCTGACCCTCTCGAACGCGCACCGGATGGCCACGGTCGGCTTCCTGAAGACGCTCGCCGGCGAGGTCGCGGCCGACGGCATCACCGTCAACACCGTCGCCACCGGGCGCTTCGCCACCGACCGGCTCGCCTCCAACTGGGGCTCGTGGGAGGAGATGGAGCGCGGCGCCGCCGAGGGCGTGCCGGCCGGGCGCATCGGCCGGCCGGAGGAGTTCGGCGACCTGGTCGCCTTCATCTGCTCGGAGCGCGCCGCCTACCTCACCGGCGCGGTGATCCCGCTCGACGGCGGGATGCTGCGCGGGGCCTGAGCCGCCGATGACAGCTTCGCCCTGAGCCCAGCATGGAATGGATCGCGATACCCCTGGGCGTCGTCGTCATGGCGTCGACGCTCGGCGGCGGCTATCTCGGGCTGCGCTTCTCGCACGCGCTGCCCACGGTGCTTGCGCTCAGCGGCGGGATCGTGGTCGCCGTGGCGCTCTTCGACGTGCTGCCCGAGGCGATGGAGCTGCTCGGCGATCCCCGCGACGTCGGCCTGTTGGTGGGGGCGGGCTTCATCGGCTTCTTCCTGCTCGAGCGCGTCCTCGTCCTCCATCATCGCGACGATCCGGAGCAGGCCCGCTCACATCACCGCGTCGGCGTCGCCGGGGCGCTCGGCCTCTCGGTCCACAGCTTCATCGACGGCCTTGGGATCGGGCTCGCGTTCGGCGTCAACACCGAGACCGGCTTGCTCGTCTTTCTCGCGGTCGTCGCCCACGACTTCGCCGACGGACTGAACACGGTCAGCTTCGTCCTCAGCCAGTCGGGCGACCGCCGGCAGGCCGTGCGCTGGCTGCGGATCGACTCGATCGCCCCGGTGTTGGGCGCGACGGTCGGCAGCATGGTCTCGATCTCGGACCTCACCCTCGGGCACATCCTCGCCCTCTACACGGGCTTCTTCCTCTACTTGGGCGCGACCGACCTGCTGCCCGAGGCCCACCACGAGCACGGCTCATGGGGCAGGGTCGGGCTCACCCTGCTCGGCTTCGCCTTCGTCTACGCAATCTCACAGATCGCGCACGTCTAGGGGCAATCCCCGAGCAGCTAGACGGACTGGGCCTCGCTCTGGAGCGCGGCCGTGTCGGCGGGCTCGCGCTGCAGTTGGCCACGCCGGGCGATCGCTGCGATCCAGATCCCTCCCGCGAGCATCATCACGAGGCTGAACACCTGCGCCTGGGTGAGGCCCACGAGGACGTCCTCGTTGCGGCGAACGAACTCGACCAGGAACCGCTCGACACCGGCCAGGACCAGGTACAGCGCGAACAGGATCCCCGTCCGGTAGCGGTCGCGCAGGCGCCAGAGCACGAGCGCGACCAGCCCCATGGTCAGCGTCTCGTAGACCGGGGTCGGGTGGACCGTAACGTCGGTCGGGACCGTGCCGTCGGGGTAGGCCATCGCCCAGGGCCCATCCCAGGGCTTGCCGTAGTCGCCGTCGCCCGAGAGCTGGCAGCCGATTCGCCCGACCGCGTAGCCGAGGGCCAGCGGGGCGGCGCAGAGGTCGAGCAGGGCCAGCCGCAGCATCCCCCGGTACCAGGCCCAGATCATCACCCCGATCGCGCCGCCGATCAGGCCGCCGTACCAGACCAGGCCGGCGCCGCTGAAGATATTGCCGAGGAGGTCGCCGGAGACCTCGTCGTAGTTCTCGATGAGGAAGTCGAGCCGGGCGCCGACGATCCCGCCGATCAGCGCCGCGAAGACCATCTCGTAGGCCCAATCGCCGGGCTTGCCCCATTCGCGCAGGCGCTTGGCGACCAGCCAGCCCGAGGCGACGAAGGCCGCCGCGAACGACAGACCGAAGGTCTGCAGGGTGAGCGGGCCGATGTGGATCTCTGGTTGCATCCTGGTTTGAGATAGCCCCGGCGGGAGTTGAACCCACGCTTCGAGGTTGAAAACCTCGCGTGCTAGCCGTTACACCACGGGGCCGATGGGTGCGGAGTCTAGGGGCGTCGGAACTGGGGTTTCGCGATTCTGCCGCGCCGTGCGGCATAGGGGCGAAAAGTTGGCTCGTGCCCGTATTAGCGCTTGATCTGCGACCCGCCGACGATCGCGTCCTCGCCGTCGTCAAAGCGGACCCAGGCCTTGTTGCCGCCGTCGTAGTCGGGGGCCCAGAGGATCAGGGTCGCCTCCTGGCGCTCGTCTGCATCGGCGGGACCGACCGTGCACGGCTCCGAGCCCCCCTCGTCGATCCCCCGCCAGACGCGGACGAACGGATTGTGGTCCCACTCGTCGCCGATCGTCGAGGGGTGGCGGTGGCCGGGGTGGATCCGCGTCTGCGGCGGCAGTTTCATCAGCTTGTCCATCACCGAGGCCTTGAGGTCGTCAAAGCCGGTCGCCCCCGGGGCGCGGGTGCCCCCGACGGTGCCGGCGAAGAGCACGTCGGCGGTGAGGCAGTCGCTGTCGTCGACCTTCAGCGCCAGGTGGTCGGCGCAGTGGCCCGGGGTGTGGATCGCCTCGATCCGAAGCGCTCCCGACTCGACCACGTCACCGTCGTCGATCGACCCCGAGACCTCGAAGTCCACCGCCTGCGCGCACTTCGGGTGGGCGAGGATCGGCACCCCGAAGCGCTCGGCGAGCTTGTCGGCGCCGACGACGTGGTCCCAGTGGTGGTGGGTCAACAGGACGTGGGTGATTTCCGTGCCCTCGCGCTCGACCCGCTCGACGAGGGGCTCGGTGACGTCGTTGGAATCGACCAGCACGCCGCTTCCGCCCGGCTCGTCGACGATCAGATAGGCGTTGGAGAGCCAATCGGCCTGTTCGACACGCTGCAGGATCACTCGCTCGTCCTCCTCAGTGGTAGTTGATGATGCTGCGGATCCCGTCCTGGGCCTCCATCAGCTCGAACCCCCGGTTGACCTCGTCCAGGGTGATGTGGTGGGAGATGAACGGGTCGACGTCGATCTCGCCGGCCATCCAGCGGTCGACGAGCTGCGGCACGCCGTCGCGGCCCTTGACCCCGCCGAAGGAGGACCCGGCGACCCGCCGGCCGGTGATCAGGAAGCGGGGTACGACCTCGAGCGTCTCGCCCCTGCCGGCGACCCCGGCGATGGTGCACAGCCCCCAGGCCATCCGCGCCGCCTCCACCGCCTGGCGCATGACGGCGACGTTGCCGGTTGCCTCGAAGGTGTAGTCGGCGCCGAAGCCGTCGGTCTGCTCGAGGATCATCTCGACCGTGTCGGGCCCTGAGATCATCGTCTCCGTCGCCCCCTGCCCACGGGCCAGCTCGAGCCGGTCCTCGGAGAGATCGACGCAGACGATCCGCTCGGCGCCCTGCAGCCGACAGCCGGCGACCGCCCCGAGGCCGACCATGCCCGCCCCGAAGACGACGCAGGTGGTTCCGGGCTCGACCCTGGCCGTGTTGATCGCCGCCCCCAGCCCGGTCGTCAGGCCGCAGGCGAACAGGCAGGCGCCGTCGAGGGGGGCCTCCGGGTCGATCTTGGCCAGCGCGATCTCCGGCATCACCGTGTACTCGGCGAAGGTGGAGGTGCCCATGAAGTGCCGGATCTCCTCCCGATCACGGCGAAGTCGTGTGGTTC
>JBDTSW010000025.1:0-22249 GCA_039930945.1 bacterium | reverse complement strand
TGACCTAGCGACCGCTGCTTGACACCGAGCCCTTCTTCATAGAGACGAGAAGCGGTGGCGGCTCGCGTGACAGAAGGACCCCGCCGACTTGGCATCGGCAGCGGCTTGCCGACGCCCTTGGTGTACGGCTACTCCCCCTGTCGATCTGCCATGGCCAGGTTTTACCGCGTTCGGCCGCGTTTCCCGCAAGTCGTTTCGAGCAGGACGCGCTTCACGCCCGGGAGCGTACCTGCGGGCCGGCCCGCAGGTCAACCTCGGGGTCGACCCCGAAGCGCCGCCCGGCCTCGACCAGCTCCTTGCTCAGCGCCCAGCCGTCGGGCCGCTCTGGCCCCTCGTGCTCGGGGCTGGCGCCCTTGAGGCGCATCGAGCCGCTGTTGTCGCCGATCTCGCGGATCGCCGCGGCGGCGTCGGGGTCGAGCCGGGCATCGGCGGGAAGCGCGGCGAGGTCGCGCCGCTTGTCCTCGACCGGGCGCGCGGTCGCCCCCGCCTCCTGGATCAGGGTCGGCACCGTGCACTCGATCGCGGGGTGGGACAGGTTCCAGGCGCAGGCGAGCTGGATCGGGGTGAGGCCGGCGCGCTCGCCGATGGGCCGCAGCCGCTCCAGCTTCTCCAGCCCCGCCTCGACCCAGCCGTCGGGGCGGAAGCGGCGGTGGTCATGCTCGCCCATCGGGGCGTCGGGGCGCAGGTCCCCCCAGAACAGCCCGCCATAGTCGACGACGCGGGTGATCACCCTGACCTGGTGGCTGGCGGCGGCCCCCAGGCAAAGCTCGCCCGGCCAGGGCTCGAGCGGGTTGAGGATCACCATCGCCCAGTCGATCCGGTCGCCGAAGCGCTCGAGGCAGTTGACCAGGTCCAGGGTGAAGCCGTTGGCCGGGCCCGGGGCGATCCCGATCGACCGCGCCAGACCGGCCTCGCGCAGCGCCTCCATCCCGTCCCAGACGGCCTCGCTCTCATACCCCGTGCGGTCCGGGTTGTGCAGGAGCAGGAGGTCGAAGGCGTCGGCGCCCAGGCGCTCCAGCGAGCGCTCGGTGGCCATCCGCAGGTAGCCGCCGTAGGCGTCCGGACCGCGCAGCTCGGGATCGGTGAAGCGCGGGAAGCCCTTCGGCCCCTGGCGCTCGCCCTCGTAGAAGTCGTGGCCGACCGCGCCGACGAGGCTGTAGGCGTCGCGATCCACCCCCTGCAGGGCTCGCCCGAGCAGCGCGTCGGCGTCGCCCTGGCCGTAGGCGTCGGCGGTGATCACCGTGTCGATCCCCTCGCCGGGGCGCAGCAGCGATCCCAGGCGCTCCTCGGAGAGCTGCTCGCCGAAGCGCATGAAGCGACCGCCGCTCCAGGTT
Organism: bacterium; assembly: GCA_039930945.1. Classification (GTDB taxonomy): domain Bacteria; phylum Actinomycetota; class Thermoleophilia; order Solirubrobacterales; family 70-9; genus JBDTSW01. The sequence goes on along the minus strand of JBDTSW010000025.1, from coordinate 20,915 downwards.
CCGATCGCTGTGCAGCCGGGGTCGGGCATGCCCCGAACGCTAGTGCAGCGTCAATAACATCGGCCGCGATGGACGGCGAGCGGCTGCAGAGGCTGGAGGCGACGACGCGCTGGGACCCGGCGGCGGTCGAGGGCCCGATCTTCGCCAGCTGGATGGAGGGCGGTTACTTCCATCCGCCGGCCGAGGGCACGCCCGAGGAGAACTTCTCGATCGCGATCCCGCCGCCGAACGTCACCGGGGCCCTGCATATGGGGCATGCCCTCAACGGCACGATGCAGGACGTGCTCGCGCGGATGCGCCGCATGCAGGGGCGCAACGCCCTGTGGACGCTGGGCACCGATCACGCTTCGATCGCGGTGCACGCGGTGCTCGAGAAGGAGCTGCGGGCCGAGGGCACGTCGCGCCACGAGCTCGGACGGGAGGCGTTCCTCGAGCGCGCCTGGGAGTGGAGGCGCAAGCACGGCGCGACGATCGTCTCCCAGTACAAGCGCCTGGGCGCCTCCTGCGACTACGAGCGCGAGCGGTTCACCCTCGACGAGGGCTACGTGCGCGCGGTTCACAAGGTGTTCGTCGCCCTCCATCAGAAGGGCTTCATCTACCGCGACAACTACATGGTCAACTGGGACGTGGGGTCTCGCTCGGTGATCTCCGACCTCGAGGTCTTCAACCGGCAGGTGGCCGACACCCTGTTCTCGATCGACTACCCGCTGGAGGGCTCGGATCAGGTGATCACGGTCGCCACCGTGCGCCCGGAGACGATGCTGGCGGACACCGCGATCGCGGTCAACCCCAGCGACGAGCGTTACGGCTCGCTCGTCGGGCGCGAGGCGATCCTGCCGCTGGTCGGCCGCCGGCTGCCGATCATCGCCGACGACCACGTCGACACGGAGTTCGGAACGGGTGCGCTGAAGATCACCCCGGGCCACGACATCAACGACTTTGAGATCGGTCGCGCCCACGGGCTGGAGGAGATCTCGGTGATCGGCGAGGACGGCCTGATGAATGCCGAGGCCGGCGAGGCTTACGCCGGGATGTCGATCTCCGACGCCCGGGAGGCGGTGGTGGCAGCGCTGCGCGAGCAGGGCCTGCTGCGGGCGGAGGAGCCCTACGAGCACTCGGTCCCCTACTCGCAGCGCTCGGGGGAGCGGATCGAGCCCCTGATCTCGCTGCAGTGGTTCTGCCGGATGGACGAGCTCGCCGGGCCGGCGATCGAGGCCGTCCAGGACGACCGGGTCCGGATCGCTCCCGATCAGTGGAAGCGGGTCTACCTCGACTGGATGCACGAGATCCGGCCGTGGTGCGTTTCCCGCCAGCTTTGGTGGGGGCACAGGATCCCGGTCTGGTACGGGCCGGACGGTGAGGTGATCGTCGCCGAGTCCGAGGAGCTGGCGATAGAGGCGGCGCGCGAGCGGGGCATCGCGCCGGGCGAGCTGCGCCAGGAGGAGGACGTTCTCGACACCTGGTTCTCCTCGGCGCTTTGGCCCTTTGCGACCCTCGGCTGGCCCGATGCCGACGACCCACTGCAGCGGGCCTTCTATCCGACCGACTTCCTCACCACCGCCCGCGACATCCTCTTTCTGTGGGTAGCCCGGATGATCATGATGGGCCTGGAGTTCACCGGCGACGTCCCCTTCTCCGACGTCTACGTGCACTCGGTGATCCAGGCACCCGACGGCCGCAGGATGTCGAAGTCGCTTGGCAACGGCATCGACCCTCTCGACGAGATCGACGTCCATGGCGCCGACGCGCTGCGCTTCGGTCTGCTGGCGATGTCCTCGACGCAGGACGTGCGCTATTCGGCCGCCAAGGTGCAGCAGGGCCGGGATCTCGCGAACAAGATGTGGAACGCCTCCCGCCTGGTCTTGCTGAACGCGGCCGAGGCCGAGCCCGCCGCGACCCCGGCGAGGATCGAGGACCGCTGGATCCTCTCGCGGCTGCAGCGAACGGTCGAGTCGGTGGGCGGCAAGCTCGACAGCTACGACTTCGCCCACGCCGCGCTCGACTTCTACGCCTTCTTTTGGTCCGAGCTGTGCGATTGGTATCTGGAGATCGTCAAGCCGCGCCTGTACGAGGGCGAGCGGGAGGTCTCCGCCAACCTGCTGCACGTGATCGAACGGGTCTTGGCGCTCGCCCACCCGCTGATGCCCTTCGTCAGCGAGGAGATCTGGAGCTACCTGCCCGATGGCGCCGGCCGGCGACCGCTGGTGGTCTCACCGTTTCCCGGGGCCGACCACGCACTCGTCGACGAGGCCGCCGAGGCCGAGGTCGAGGAACTGATCGCGCTGACCCGGGACGTGCGGCGGTGGCGCGACCTCGTTGGCGTCGCCGCCGGCAGCGTGCTCTCGGCGCGCGTCACCACCGGCGAGCCGCCGCACGAGCTGGTGGGGCGCCTGGCGCGCCTCTCGCTGGATGGGGCCAAGGGCGAGGCGCTGGCGACGATCGGACGGCTGGAGATCCTCGGCTCCGACGAGGTCGATGCCGGGGAGGTCGGCAGGCGGATCGAGGAGCGTCGCGCCGAGCTGCGCTCCGAGGTCGAGCGCGGCGAGCGCAGATTGGCGAACGAGGGCTTTGTCGCCAAGGCGCCGCCGGAGGTCGTCGAGGCCGAGCGCCACAAGCTCGACGCCTACCGGGCTGAGCTCGAGGAACTGGGCTGAGCCTGGACCCGGGCGCGTATCTGGGCTCGCTCGAGCCGATCGGCTGGCGCTTCGGCCTCGATCGGATCCAGCGTCTGCTCTCGCTGCTGGGGATGCCGCAGCGGCGGTTCGGCTCGATCCACGTCGTCGGGACCAACGGCAAGTCCTCGGTGACGGCGATGACCGCCGAACTGCTGGAGGCGGCCGGGATCGGCACCGGCGCCTACTTCTCGCCGCACGCCGAGCGCTGGAGCGAGCGGCTGTGGGTGGGCGGCGCCGAGATCGGCGAGCAGGCCTTTGCCGACGCCGTCGAGCGCGTCGCCCAGTCGGTCCCGGCCGTCAACCGCACCCTGGAGGAGGGCGATGTCGTCACCCAGTTCGAAGCGATGACCGCCGCCGCGATGGTCGCCTTCGCGGCCGCCGGGGTGCGGGTGGCCGTTGTCGAGGCGGGGTTGGGGGGCCGCCTCGACGCGACCAACGTGCTTCCCTCGCGGGCCACCGCACTGACCTCGATCGGCCTCGAACACACCCGGTGGCTGGGGGAGACCGAGCTCGAGATCGCCGCCGAGAAGCTGGCGGTCCTGCGTGATCACTCCGCGCTCGTAGTCGGCGCGCTCAGCGCCGAGGTGCGAGCGCTGGCCGAGCGCACCGCCGCGCAACGCCACGCGGTCCTGGTGGACGCCTCCGAGCCCCGGCCCCTCGACGGGCTCGGAGGCCGAGCGCCCTACCTGCGGCGCAACCTCGCCGTCGCCGTCGCCGCCGCCGAGGTGATCGCCGGGCCTCTCGAGGCCGAGCTGGTCGCCAGCGTCGGCGGGCGAGTGGCGCTGCCGGGCAGGATGGAGGTCCTCGAGGGCGAGCCGCCGATCGTCCTCGACGCGGCCCACAACCCCGACGGCGCCGCGGCCCTGGCCGAGGCCCTCGCCGAGATCGCCGGTCGGCGGCCGGTGGTCGCCTGCATCGCCGTCCTCGCCGACAAGGATGCCGCCGGGATCATGGCGGCGCTGGGGCCCACCCTCGCCGCGGCGATCTGCACCGAGGTCCCGGCCGGGCGCCTGGTGGACACCGGCCGCCCCGGGACCACGGTGGTGCCGGTCGCCGAGCTGGCGGCCGCGGCGCGCGCGGCCGGCGTGGCCTCGGTCGAAGAGGTCGCCGATCCCGCGGAGGCCGTGTCCCGTGCCCGCCGGCTCGCACGCGAGCGCGGCGGGGTGGCGCTGCTGGCCGGTTCGCACTACCTTCTTGGCTATGGATCGTGAGGCACGCTCCGAGCTCCTGCAGATGATGGGCCTGGTCGCGGCCGTGGTCGCGATCGTGATCCTCGTCTTCTTCGGTCTCGGCTACCTCTTCGGCAGGGCCTTCCTCTAGAGCGCGCCCGCCTTGGGCGCCGCCCTGCGCGCTCGCCCGATGCGAGGAACTAGACTTCCGCGCTTCCATGCCTGCGCTCGCCCTCTTCGGGATCACCAACGACGGGCTCAACCTCGCCGTCAACGTCCTCGTCCTCTGCCTGGTGTTCATCTACCTGGCCCTGATCGCCTGGACGTACCTCGACGCCCGCCGGCGCATCGACGACGGCGTCCTCATCGGCTGTTCGGTGGTGCTCTCGGTGCTGCCGATTGCCGGCCCGATCATCTACTCGATCCTGCGCCCGCCGGAGTTCCTCGAGGATCAGCACGAGCGCGAGCTCGAGATCAGGGCCTCGGAGCTGCGCCTGCGCCAGCTCGAGGAGCAGTCGTGCCCGAACTGCGCCTTCCCGATCGAGCGCAGCTACCTGCGCTGCCCGAGCTGCCGCGCCCGAGTCAAGGACCCCTGCGAGTCTTGCGGCAAGCCGATCGAGCCCCGCTGGGCGCTCTGCCCCTATTGCGAGGCGCCGAACCGGCAGTCCGCCCAGCCCCCGGCTCGCCGGGCGCCCAAGGGTGCCCGGGCGCCGGCCACGCGTCAGGCGGCACCGAGCGCGCCACCGCGCAGGCGCCGGCCCGCCAAGGGCGAGCGCAAGCCGGCTGACGACGCCCGCAAGCCGGCGTCCAAGGCGCCGGCGCCCGCGCGCGCAAAGAAGACCGCCACCAGGCAGTCGGGCTCTCGCCCCGCCCGCACGGGCCAGCAGCGCGCCGCCAACACCAAGGAGCAGCCCGCCGCTCGCGAGGATGTGCCGCCGCCCAGTCCGACGGGCGACGGAGGCAGCGAGGAGCGCTCGCGGCCGGCGAAGACATGAGCGAGCGCTCTCGCACCCTGATCCTGATCAAGCCGGACGCCTTCGAACGGGGACTGACAGGCGAGGTGCTGGCGCGCTTCGAGCGCAAGGGCCTGAGCATCGTTGCGCTGCGGCTGCTGACCGCGGACCCCGAGATCGCCGACCGCCACTACGCCGAGCACGCCGACAAGCCGTTCTTCGGCGAGTTGGTCGAGTTCATCACCGGCGGGCCGCTGGTCGCCGGGGTGCTGGAGGGCGTCGAGGCGGTGGCCGCGGCGAGGCAGCTGATCGGCGCCACCAACCCGGTCGAGGCCGCGACCGGCTCGATCCGAGGCGACTACGGCCTCGAGGTCACGTTCAATCTCGTTCACGGCTCGGACTCCGTTGAGTCGGCCGCACGCGAGATCTCCATCTGGTTCCCGGACCTCTGATTCTCGCCTCCGCATCCCCCCGGCGACGCGAGATGCTCTCGGCGATCGGGGTCGAGTTCGTCGCGGTCGGCACCGCAGTCGACGAGCTGGTCGATGGCCTGGAGCCGGAGGAGCTGGTCGTCGAGAACGCTCGCCGCAAGGCCCTTGCCGGGCTCGAGCTCGCCGAAGCGGGGGAGGGGGAGGTGGCCTTGGGCGTCGACACCGAGGTGGTGGTCGACGGCAATGTGCTGGGCAAGGCGGCGAACGTCGACGAGGCCCGAGAGCGCCTGTTGGCCCTGTCGGGGCGGACCCACGAGGTGCTGAGTGGGGTCGTCCTTGCCTGCCGAGAGGTGGGCGAGGAGCGGGCCGGCGTCGCCAGCTCGCTCGTCACCTTCACCCGGCTGGATGAGGCGACGCTGGGCCTGTATCTGGCCTCCGGCGAGTGGCGTGACCGGGCCGGGGCCTACGCGATCCAGGGCCTCGGATCGCTGCTGATAGAGCGGGTCGAGGGTGATTTCGCCAACGTCGTGGGCCTTCCCTTGCAACTGCTGCTGGAGCTGGCCCCCGAGCTGTTCCCCGGTATTTCCAGCGACTCCGCCTAGAACCCGAAAATACCTAAGGCTGGGGTTTATCCTTAGGGTGCTTCCAAGCCCTCAAGTTTGCCTTTGGGCTTCGCCGGGCTTCGCTACACTCGCCCGGCGGTTCGGTCGCCGCGTTGCCCCTCGATCCGCCCTGCCAGACCCGCAGCTCGCTCGCGGCGCCGCTTACCGAACCTACTTATGGGCTTCTTCAGAAACCTCACTGGATTCGGTGGCCGCGACATGGCGGTTGACCTCGGTACCGCCAACACTCTCGTTTACGTGCGCGGTCGTGGGATCGTCCTCTCCGAGCCCTCGGTCGTGGCCGTCGACTCGCGCACCGGCGAGGTGCACGCGGTCGGGGTCGAGGCCAAGCGGATGCTCGGCCGTACGCCGGGCTCGATCCAGGCGATCCGCCCGCTCAAGGACGGCGTCATCGCGGACTTCGAGATCGCCGAGGAGATGCTGCGCCACTTCATCCAGCGCGTGCACCAGAACCGCTTCGCCCATCCGCGGGTGGTGGTCTGCGTCCCCTCCGGCGTCACCGGCGTCGAGAAGCGCGCGGTCGAGGAGGCCTGCCTCTCCGCCGGCGCTCGCCAGGCGTACCTGATCGAGGAGCCGATGGCGGCGGCGATCGGCGCCGGCCTGCCCGTCGCCGAGCCCACCGGGAGCATGGTCTTAGACGTCGGCGGCGGCACCAGCGAGGTGGCGGTGATCTCGCTCGGCGGAATCGTCGTCTCGGAGTCGATCCGCGTCGGCGGCGACGAGATGGACGAGGCGATCGTCAACCACTGCAAGCACGAGCACAAGCTGCTGATCGGCCAGCAGACCGCGGAGGAGGTCAAGCTCGAGATCGGCTCGGCAGCGCCCCCGGCGGAGGAGCTCACCGCCGAGATCCGCGGCCGCGACATGGTCGTCGGCCTGCCGAAGACGATCATGCTCACCTCGGCCGAGGTCCGCGCCGCCCTGGAGGAGCCCGTCAACCAGATCGTCGGGGCGGTCAAGGACACCCTCGACCGCACCCCGCCGGAGCTCGCCGGAGACATCATGGACCGGGGGATCACCCTCGCCGGCGGCGGGGCGCTGCTGCAGGGCATGGAAGAGCGCATGCGCACCGAGTGCCAGATGCCGGCGCAGCTGACCGAGTCGCCGCTGACCTGCGTCGCGGTCGGCTCCGGGCGCTCGCTCGAGGAATTCGAGGTGATCCACCGGATGAATCGCAACTCGAACCGGCGGCGGCGCCTCGGCGGCGGCGCCGTGGCCTGAGCGGGCCCCCCGCCGTGTATCGCAAGCAGGTGAGAAGGCGCCGGGCGGTCCTGGCGGGGCTGATCGTGGTCTGCCTGGTGCTGCTCTCGATCAGCTTCAGCGAGGCTCAGAGCGGCCCGCTGCACTCGATCCAGCGCGGGGTCTCCGCGGTTCTGAGCCCGGTCGAGGAGGGGGCGAGCCGGGCGCTGAAGCCCGCGCGCGATCTCGTCGACTGGTTCGGCGAGACATTCGACGCCCGCGGCGAGAACGAAGCCCTGCGCGAGGAGGCCCAGGGCCTGCGCGCCGAGGTCGCCGACGCCCAGTCCGCGGTCGGCGAGAACGAGCAACTCCGCAAGATGCTCGACCTCGACCAGGCCGACGCAGCCCTCGGCTCCTACAAGCGGGTCACGGGCCGCGTCATCGGCCGCTCGCCCACCATCTGGTACTCGACGGTGATGATCGACGTCGGCACAAGTTCGGGCGTCAAGGTCAACGACGCCGTGATCACCGGCGACGGGCTGGTCGGCCGGATCAGCGAGGCGACCCGCGGCAGCGCCCAGGTGGCGCTGATCACCGATCACCGCAGCGCCGTCTCGGCCTCGGTCCTGCCCAAGGGCCCGGACGGGATCGTCGAGCCCGAAGTCGGCGACCCCGACGACCTGCTGCTCGACTTCATCGACAACAACGAAGAGGTCAAGGAGGGCCAGATCCTGGTCACGGCCGGGTGGTCCGACGGTCGCATCTCCTCGGCCTATCCCTACGGCATCGAGATCGGCCGGGTGACCGAGGCCGCCGTCGGCGAGCAGGAGACCTTCCAGCAGATCCACCTGCAGCCGTTCGCCGACATCCGCGGTGCCGACTACCTCCAGGTCCTGACCGGCGGGCCCGCCCGCCCCGGGGTGCCCGGATGATCGTCACCTGGCGGATCACGCTGCGGATTGCGGTGATCATCCTGCTGGCGGCGGTACTGCAGGTCTCGTTCTTCAGCTATCTGTCGATCTTTGGCTCCGTGCCCGACCTGGTCGGCGTCGTCGTCGTCTCGCTCGGGCTGCTCGGCGGCGGCGTGATCGGCGCGGTATGCGGATTCGTGCTCGGGCTGGTGATGGACTCCCTGCTGTTGCAGACGCTGGGGGTCTCGTCGATCGTGCTGTTGGCAATGGGCTACCTCGCGGGGCGATACCGGGAGGGATTCGAGATCTCGAGTTCGCTCGCGCCGCCGCTGCTGGCCGCCGGGCTGACCGTGCTCGGCGCCTCGATCTTCGCCGCGATCCAGCTGATGCTCGGGGTCGAGACCCCGGTCAGCCTGCTGGTGGTGCGCGAGGTCCTGGTCAAGGGGCTGCTCGCCTTCCTGCTGATGGTGCCGCTGTTTCCGCTGATGCGCCGAGTCCTGCGCCCGGCGTTGGTCGACGACGCCTCGGCGCGACGCGCGATCTCCCCGTTGCGCTCGCGGCTTCGCCGCCGCCGCCGGGGCACCGGGGGGCGGCGGGGCCGATCCGGCCGGGTGACCGGTGCGGTCCCGTCGCGGCGGGTGCGCGGGGGCCTGGCGTGATCGCCCCCGCCCAGCGGGGAGCCCGCTGATGTTTCGCAACGGCGACCGCTCCCCTCGGCCCAGCCAGTTCGCCTTTCGCGTGGCGCTCCTCGGCGGCGGCGCGCTGGTGCTCTTCGCGATCGTCTTCTTCCGCCTCTGGTATCTCGAGGTGCTCTCAGGCGACCGCTACCTGGCCGAGGCCAACAACAACCAGGTGCGGGAGGTCACCGTGCAGGCGCCCCGCGGCGAGATCGTTGACCGCGATGGCAAGGTGCTGGTCGATAATCGCACCGCGCTGGCGCTGCAGGTCCGCACCACCGAGCTTCCCCGTGGCAACAGGGTTCTCTCCCGGGAGCTGCGCAGCCTAGGCCAGGTCGCAGGGATGAGCAAGGCCTATATCGAGAGGCAGATCCGCAAGCAGACGCGCGAGTCGCCGGCGAGCCCGGTGACCCTGAGGCGCGATGTTCCCTATGACCTCGTCTATTACCTGCGCGAGAACCAGGGCGAATTCCCGGGCGTCAGCGTCGACCGCGTCTACGTTCGCCAGTACCCGCAGGGGGCCCTCGGCGCGCACATGTTCGGCTACGTCCGCGAGGTCAACCCCGACCAGCTCGACGACCCCCGGTTCGAGTCGCTCGAGCCGGGCGACGAGGTCGGACAGGCCGGGGTCGAGTCCACCTACGACAGCCTCCTGCGCGGGGTCAAAGGCACCACCAGGATCCAGGTCGACGCCAGCGGCCGGCCGACGGGCGGCCGGCTCAGCGTGCGTCGACCCGAGGCCGGCAACAACCTGCGGATGACGCTCGACTCCGGCTTGCAGTCGGCGGCCGAGGCGGCGATGGCCCGCTTCGGCCTCCCCGGCGGCTTCGTCGCAATGGACGTGGACACCGGCGAGGTGCTGGCCCTGGGGTCGGTTCCCAGCTTCGACCCCTCGGTGTTCGCCAAGCCGGTGATCCCGCCGGCGATCTACGACCAACTGACCACCGGGACCGACGCGCCGATCTTCGACCGGTCGATCCAGGGCGGCTATCCGACCGGCTCCACCTTCAAGCTGCTCACCGCCACCGCGGCGCTCGAGGACGGGGCGATCACTCCGGAGGAGATCGTCGACGACCCCGGCGTACTCGAGGTCGGCGGCGTCAAGTTCGAGAACGCCGGCGACGCGATCAACGGGCCGATCAACCTGCAGACGGCGCTGCAGGTCTCCTCGGACGTCTACTTCTACAAGCTCGGCCTGGAGCTGAACGCGGACGACAACCCCGAGGGGGGCGCTCTCCAGAACTGGGCTCGCCAGCTCGGCATGGGCAGCCGCACCGGCATCGACCTGCCCTCCGAGGCCCCGGGGCTGGTGCCGACGCCCGGTTGGCGCGACCAGCTCTACGCCGACCAGCTCACCGACCGGTCCTGGACCGTCGGCGACAACATCAACCTCGCGGTCGGCCAGGGCGATCTGCAGGCCACCCCGCTGCAGCTCGCGGTCGCCTACGCCACGCTCGCCAACGGCGGCAGCGTCGTGCGCCCGCACGTCGGCATGCGCGTCGAGGACCCCAGCGGGGGCGTGATCCAGGAGATCGACCCAGCTCCGAGGCGGGAGGTCTCGATCGACCCCGAGACCCGGCGCTCGATCCTCGACGGCCTGCACGCCGCCGCGCAGGAGCCGGGCGGAACCTCGTACGGCGTCTTCGGCGGCTTTCCCGTCGACATCGCCGGCAAGACGGGAACCGCCGAGCGAGGCCTCGCCGTCGAGGACCAGTCCTGGTACGTGGCGCTTGCCCCCTACCCCGACCCGGAGATCGTCGTCGTCGCGACCCTGGAGCGTGGTGGCTTCGGCGCCGACTCCGCCGCCCCCGCCGTGCAGGAGATCCTCAGCGAATACTTCAACGTCAAGCCCGAGAAGATCGAACAAGTCACCGATCCGACCGCGACGGTCTACGAGTGATCGGCGCCCCCGCACGCACCCCCGTCCGCCCGGCCCCCCGCCGCGCCCGTTCGCTCGCCGGCGGTCAGGCTCATCCGCGCCCGTTCGGTCACCGCGATGCGGGGTTCTTCGAGCGCTCCTTCTTCGGCCTCGACCTGGTGCTGCTGGGCGCCGCCGCCGCGATCAGCGCCTTCAGCGCCTACACGCTTGCGGTGACCACCCACGACGACGTCGCGGGCGACCCCCACTACTACCTGATCCGCCAATGCATCTACGCGGTGATCGGCATCGCCCTGATGTTCACCCTCGCCCGGATCGACTACTCGCGCTTCCGTGAGCTGCGGGTCGGCCTCTACACGGCGATGATCGCCAGCATCCTGCTGGTGCTGGCGCTGGGCGAGGCGACCCGTGGCTCGCGGCGGTGGATCGAGCTGCCGTTCTTCACCTTCCAGCCCTCCGAGCTGGGCAAGCTGATCCTGATCCTGGCCCTGGCGGCGTTCGCGCTCGACCGGGCCCGGCACACATCCGAGGCCCGGCGAACGGGCCGCCTGCTCCTCCTGGGCATCATCCCCGCGGGGATCGTCTTCCTTGCCCCCGACCTCGGCAGCGGCCTCGTCTATGGCGTGATCACGCTCACCGTGATGTTCATCGCGGGCATCAGCTGGAAGCACTTCGCGGTGCTCGGCGGCATCGCCGCCGCAGCGATCGCGATCGTGCTTGTCGGTGCTCCCGCCCTTGGTACCCCTATCCTTAAGCCCTACCAGGAGGAGAGAATCACCTCCTTTCTCAATCCCAGTGAGGACCCACGAGACTCCAGTTATCAGATCAACCAGTCGCTGATCGCGGTCGGATCCGGTGGAAAGACCGGACGAGGCTCCGAAGCGACGCAAACGCAGGCCGGCTTCTTGCCGGAGCGCCACACGGACTTCATCTTTGCCGTGGTTGGAGAGCGCTTCGGGTTCGCCGGGGCTGCGTTCCTACTGTCCCTCTACGCCCTGTTGATCTGGAGGGCGCTGCGCATTTTGACTCTTTCGAAGAACCTGTATGGAGCGATGATCGCGGGCGGCATAGCCGCCATGCTCATGTTCCACCTGTTCGTCAACGTCGGCATGAACGTCGGGGTGGCCCCGGTAACGGGCATCCCGCTTCCGCTGATGAGCTTCGGAGGCTCTTCCGTCGTCGTCACCTTCATGGCGATCGGAATCCTGCAGAGCATCTATGTCCAAGCGCGGCTCAACTCCAGGAACAGGGCTCCCGCGATCTGAGATGAGCGCTGTTCAGCGCTTCCGCGGGCTACCCCTCTCCTGTGAGGTGAGACCCACTTGAAGAAACGCATAATCGTCTCGGTCGACGCCGGTGAAACCCGCGTCGCCGTACTCGAATCCAAAGGAACCGCCCGAGGTGGCTCAAAGCAAACTCGGAGTGGCGCAGACCGTGCCGGCAGCGGACGCGAAGCGGAGCAGCCGGCGCGCGGTGGTTCCGGGCAGCCGGCAGGCAATGGCTGGAAGGTCGGCGAGCTGTACGTGGAGCGCAAGGGCTCCCGGACGATCGTCGGCAACATCTACAAGGGCGTCGTCGACAACGTGCTGCCGGGCATGGAGGCCGCGTTCGTCGACATCGGCCTGGAGCGAAACGGCTTCCTGCACGTCGACGAGATCGTGCTCCCGGACGGCGAGAAGGCCCCGCGCCGCGGCCACGGCAAGGGGCGCCGGATCGACGAGCTGATCAAGCCCAAGCAGGAGGTCTTGGTCCAGGTCGTCAAGGACCCCCTGAAGACCAAGGGCGCGAGGCTATCGATGCAGGTGTCGATCGCCGGCCGCTACCTCGTCTATATGCCCCAGGGCGGCGGCGTCGGCGCCAGCCGGAGGCTGAGCGAGAAGGAGCGCGAGCGCCAGCGCAAGCTCCTGCAGAAGCTGCACACCGGCGACGGCGGCGTGATCGTCCGCACCGCGGCCCAGGGTGCGCTCAAGGGCGACTTCGAGCGCGACCTCGCCTATCTGCACAAGCTCCACGAGGTGGTCGACAAGCGCGGCGGCGAGGTGAAGGCGCCGGGCATGGTCTTCCAGGAGGCCGACCTCTCGATCCGGGTCCTGCGCGACGTCCTCACCAAGGAGTTCGACGGCGCCGTGATCGACGACCCGAAGCAGCACCAGCGAGTCAGCAGCTTCTTCCAGCGCACGGCGCCGGAGCTGGTCGACCTGGTCGAGCTCTACGACGGCTCCAAGCCGCTGTTCGAGCGCGAGGGCGTCGAGGAGGCCTATCGCTCGGTGCTCTCACGCCGGGTCGAGCTGCCCTCGGGCGGCTACCTGATGATCGACTACGCCGAGGCGTTGACCGTCGTCGATATCAACACCGGCAGCTTCACCGGCCGCGGCAAGGGCCGGCTCGAGGACACGATCACCCGTGTCAACGTCGAGGCCGCCGAGGAGGTCGTGCGCCAGCTCCGCCTGCGCGACATCGGCGGGATCATCGTCATCGATTTCATCGACATGGCGCGCTCGTCCAACCGCGACCAGGTGCTGAAGACGCTGCGCAAGGCGCTGAACGAGGACAAGACCAAGACCTATGTGGTCGAGGTCTCGCCGCTCGGCCTGGTCGAGATGACCCGCCAGAACATCACCGACGGCGTCCGCGAGATCCTCACCAAGCGCTGTCCTGCCTGCGACGGCGAGGGCGTCGTCGAGTCGGAGGACACGGTGGCGATCGACGTCCTCCGCCACCTGCGCCAGCTGGTTGCCGAGCAGACCGAGCCGGAGGCGTTCCTGATCCGGGTGCATCCCAAGGTCGCGCGCAAGCTGCTCGACCCCGAGAGCGGCCTGCGCGAGCTCGAGGAGGAGTCCGGCAAGCACTTCCACTTCGAGGGTGGAGAGGCTCTCTCGCTCGGGACCTATGACGTCGCCGACCGGGGCAGCCACGACGAGATCGAGCGGCGCGCGCTTCCCTTCGGAGTCGGCGACGAGGTGTTCGTGACCATCGTCGAGCCGCACATGTACAACGTCGACGACGCCGTCGCCCGGGTCGACTCCTACGTCGTCAGCGTCACCGGCGGAGGCCGGCACGTCGGCGAGCGCCGGATGGTCCGGATCGAGGAGGTCGGGCGCTCGGTCGCCACGGCCTCGCTGCTCGACGCCCCGCCGCCCTCCGACGATGGCGAGACGCCCTCGGGAGAAACCGCGGCCCCGGGGCGCGAGGCGGAGAAGCCGGGCGACGATGCCTCTGCCCTAGAATCCTCCGCTTCGAGCGGGCGGCGCAGGGGCCGTAGAGGCGGCCGGCGCCGCTCTCGTGCCACCAGCGGCGAGAAAGAATGATGGCTGATAACGAGAACTACGCGATAGTTGAGACCGGCGGCAAGCAGTACCGCGCCGAGAGGGGCAAGACCATCCTGGTCGAGCGCCTCTCCGACGCCGAGGGTGCCAAGGTCAGCCTGCGCCCGCTGATGTTCAGCGGCGACAAGGCCGTCGTCGCTTCGGGCCCCGACCTGGAGAAGGTCAAGGTCGAGGCCGTGGTCGCCGAGCACCTGCGCGGCCCGAAGGTGAGGATCTTCAAGCACCGGCCGAAGAAGGGCTATCGCAAGCGGGCCGGCCATCGCCAGGCGCTGACCAGGCTCGAGGTGACCGAGATCACGCTGCTGGCCCGCAAGCCCGCAGCGAAGGCGGAGGCCAAGCCCAAGGCCGAGCCGCAGCCGGTTGCCGCGGCGAAACGGCCGGCGGCCAAGTCGAAGCCCGCGGCGCGCAAGCCCGCCGCCAAGAAGCCCGCCGCCAAGAAGCCCGCCGCCAAGAAGCCCGCGGCGAAGAAGCCCGCGGCGCGCAAGCCCGCGGCGAAGAAGCCTGCCACCAAGAAGCCCGCGGCGCGCAAGCCCGCGACGAAGAAGCCTGCCACCAAGAAGCCCGCGGTGCGCAAGCCCGCGACGAAGAAGGAGAGCTAGACCCGATGGCGCACAAGAAGGGCCTCGGCTCCAGCCGCAACGGCCGCGACTCGAACCCGAAGATGCTCGGTGTCAAGGTGTTCGCCGGCCAACAGGTCGGCGGCGGCGAGATCATCGTCCGCCAGCGCGGGACCCGTTTCCGCCCGGGCGAGGGCGCCGGCATCGGCCGCGACCACACGATCTTCGCCACCCGCGCGGGCGTGGTCGAGTTCCGACCGGCCCGCCGGGGCCGCGTCATCTCGGTCGCCGACGCCGAGTAGCCCGACCCCTGGGCGCCGTCGACGACGTCCGCAAGGCGCGAAAGCGCGACTGAGAAGCCGGGCGGGGCCGCCATCGGCCAAGCTTGGGCCATGTTTCACGACACCGCCAAGGTTTGGGTCGAGGGCGGCAGCGGCGGCAACGGGGTCGTCAGCTTCCGCCGCGAGGCGCATGTGCCCCGCGGCGGGCCCGACGGCGGCGACGGCGGCGGCGGCGGTGACGTGGTCGTCGTCTGCGATGCCTCACGCCGGGATCTGGCCACCCTTCGCCACACGCGACACTTCCGTGCACAGAGGGGCCGCCACGGCCAGGGCAAGCAGCGCCAGGGCGCCCGCGGCGAGACGACGGTGATCCCGGTCCCGCCGGGGACCACGGTGGACGGCCTCGCCGGCGAGCGCTTCGACCTGGTCGAGCCCGGGCAGCGCGCCGTGGTCGCCCGCGGCGGCAGCGGCGGTCACGGCAACAAGCGCTTCGCCAGCTCCACCCGGCAGGCCCCGCGCTTCGCGGAGAAGGGCCTTCAGGGGCAGTCGGGGTGGATCGAGCTGCGGCTGCGACTGCTGGCCGACGCCGGTCTGGTGGGCCTGCCGAACGCCGGCAAGTCCTCGTTGCTGGGACGGATGACGCGGGCGGCGCCGAAGGTCGGCGACTACCCGTTCACCACGCTCGAGCCGGTGCTCGGCACGCTCGACGCCGACGATCGCCAGCTGGTCCTGGCGGACGTTCCCGGGCTGATCGAGGGGGCGGCGGACGGCGCCGGGCTGGGCGATGAGTTCCTCGCCCACGTCGAGCGCTGCCGCGCCCTCGTCCACGTCGTCGAGCTGGCGCCGCCCGAGGGCTCACCCGCCCCGGAGCGCGCCTATGGGATCGTCCGCTCGGAGCTCGCCTCCTACGGGGCGGGTCTGGACCGGCTTCCGGAGCTGGTGGCGCTCTCGAAGCGAGACTTGCTCGGAGACGACCAGGTCGAGGCCGCGCTCGCCGAGTGGCGGCTCCGGCTCGGCGACTCGGTGTTGGGGGTGCTGGCCGTCTCTGCGCCCACGGGCGCCGGGCTGGCTGAGTTGCGCTCGGCGATCCTGGCGGCCGTCGGCGAGCCGGAGCCGGAGCCGCGCGCCTTCCCGGGCGAGTCCGCCGGCGCCGAGTTCGAAGCCGAGCACATCACCTACCGCCCTGCCGCCGAGCAGGGCTACGCGATCGAGCGTGACCCCGAGGGCGGGTACCGCGTGCGCGGACGCGGCGTCGAGCTGCTGGTCGCGCGCCACGACCTCTCCAACCACGAGGCGCTCGCCTATCTCGAGCAGCGCCTGGTCGAGATCGGTGTGATCGCGGCTCTTCGCTCGGCGGGCTTCGAGCCGGGCGACGAGGTGCGCGTCGGCGACGAGGTCTTCGAGCTTGATCCCGGCGGCTGAGGGAAGATCACCGCGCCGGCACGGGGCCGCTTCCTACACTCACCGCCCGATGACCGTGGTCGCAAAGCTCGGCTCCTCGATCGTCGCCGACGACGCCGGCGAGGTGCGCGCGGCCGTGCTCGACTCTGTCTGCGAGCAGGTGGCGGGGCTGCATTCGGCGGGCGAGAACGTGGCGCTGGTGACCTCGGGCGCGGTCGCCTGCGGCATGCGCCTGATGGAGCTGAGGCAGCGGCCGCAGGCAATCGACGAGCTCCAGGCGGCCTCGGCCGTCGGCCAGGGAACCCTGTTTCGCGCCTACGAGGAGCGGCTTGCGGCGGGCGGCGTGCACGCCGCCCAGGTGCTGCTCACCTCGTTCGACATCTCGGCGCGGATGCACTACCTCAACGCCCGCCAGACGCTGCGGCGGCTGATGGAGTGGCGCGCCGTGCCCGTCGTCAACGAGAACGACACCACGGCCACGGACGAGATCACCTTCGGCGACAACGACTTCCTCTCGGCGCAGGTCGCGATCCTGCTCGGCGCCCGCCTGCTGGTGTTGCTGACCGACACCGCCGGGTTGCACACCGCCGATCCCGCGCTCGACCCCGAGGCCGAGCTGGTCGCCGAGGTTGACGACTTCGCCGTCCTCGGCTCGTATGAGATCGGGCAGCGGACCTCCGCCTTCGGGTCCGGGGGCATGAGCAGCAAGGTGGCGGCCGCCGAGATGGCCAGCGCCGCCGGCATCCCGGTCGTGATCTGCGACGGCACCGCGCCGGGGACGCTGGCCGCGGTGGCCGCGGGCGAGCGCGTCGGAACCAGCTTCACCCCGCACCCCGAGCGCACCCCGTCGTTCAAGCTCTGGCTGCGCTACGCCAAGCCCAGCCGCGGGCGGCTCGTCGTCGACCCCGGGGCGGCGCGCGTCCTCCGCGAACAGGGCTCGAGCCTGTTGCCGGTGGGAATCACGGCCGTCCACGGCGAGTTCGTCGCCGGCGACGCGGTCGAGGTCGACTGCGATGGCCAGATCGTCGGCAAGGGGATCTCGAACTACTCGGCGGCCGAGCTGGGCCGGATCAAGGGCCTGCGCTCCGACCGGGTTCTGGAGCAGATGCCCAATGCCTCGGAGGAGGCGATCCACCGTGACCACTTCGTGCTCACCTGAGCGATCTCGCGTCGGCACGCGGGTACCCTTCGGCTGAGCATGGCAACGGCCACCCGCACCGTCGCAGAGGCCTGTGCCGCCGCCGAGCGCGCGGCGGTCGAGCTGGCGCGCGCCGACACTCCCACCAAGGATGCCGCCCTGGTGCGGATCGCCGAGCTGCTGGAGGAGCGGGCGACCGGCGTGCTCGAGGCGAACCGGGCCGATCTCGCCGACGAGCGCGCCTCCGGGCTCAGCTCGGCCCTTGTTGACCGGCTGACGCTGACGAGCGAGCGAATCGCGGCGATGGCCGACGGCGTCCGGGCGATCGCGGCGCTGGAGGACCCCGTCGGCGAGATCGTCGAACAACGAACCCTGGCCAGCGGGCTGGAGCTGACCAAGCGCCGGGTCCCTCTCGGCGTGGTCGCCGTGGTCTATGAGGCCCGGCCGAACGTGACCGTCGACTGCGCCGCGCTGTGCATCAAGTCCGGCAACGCGATCGTGCTCCGGGGCTCGAGCTACGCGGCCCGGTCCAACGGCGCCCTGGTGGCGCTGGCGCGCGAGGGTCTGGTCGCGGCCGGGCTTCCCGAGCAGGCCGCCCAGCTGCTCGACGGCGGGCGCGAGGAGCTGAGCCTGCTGGCCACGCAGGACGGGGTCGTCGACCTGATGATTCCGCGCGGCGGGGAGGGGCTGAAGCAGGCGCTCAAGGCCGTGGCGACGGTGCCGGTGATGTACGCGGCGGCGGGCAACTGCCACGTCTACGTGCACTCCGACGCGGACCTCGAGATGGCCCGCAGTGTCGCCTACAACGCCAAGGTGGACCGCCCCGGGGTGTGCAACGCGGCCGAGACCCTGCTGGTCAACGAGGCCGTCGCCTCGGCCTTCCTGCCCGGCGCCCTCGCCGACCTCGCCGCCGCCGGGGTGGAGCTGGTCGGCGACGAGCGGGCCCGGGCCCTCGCCGGAGACGTCGCGGTCGCTGAGGCCGGTGACGAGGACTGGGACACCGAGTACCTCGACCTGAAGATGGTCGTCGGGGTGGTCGACTCGCTCGACGACGCCGTCGACCACGTCAACCGCCACGGCACCGGCCACTCCGAGGCCGTGATCACCTCGACCACCGCAGCCGCCGAGGCGTTCACCGACGGCGTCGATGCCGCCGCCGTCTATGTCAACGCTTCCACCCGCTTTACCGACGGCTTCGAGTTCGGGATGGGCGCCGAGATCGGCAACTCCACGCAGAAGCTGCACGCGCGCGGGCCGATCGGCCTGCGCGAGCTGACGACCACGAAGTACGTGCTCCGTGGCGACGGCCAGGTCCGGTAGAGGTCAGCCATCCAGTGGCGATCGGCGTTCTCGGCGGAGCCTTCAACCCTCCCCACATCGGGCACCTGGTGTTCGCGCAGGAGGCGGCGGCGCAGCTCGGCCTAAAGCGGGTGCACCTGGTCCCGACCGGGCGCGCGCCGCACAAGCAGATCGCCGACGATCCGGGCATGACCACCCGGCTGGAGATGCTCGAGATCGCCGCCGCGGAGAACCACCTGCTCCACGTCGACCGGATCGAGATCGAGGCTGCGACGGGCAGCGAGCGGCCCTCGTACACCGTGCACACGCTCGAGGCGCTGGCGGGCTCCGAGCAGGAGATCGTGCTGCTGATGGGAGCAGACGTCGCCGCTCATCTCGAGGAGTGGCACCAGCCGCGCCGGGTGCTCGAGCGGGCGCGGGTCGGGATCGCCGCCCGGGCGGGGACGGACCTCGATGACGTCGAGGCCGCGCTCGAGCGCCTCGGCTCCAGGCGAGGGGCCGAGGTCGTGAAGATGCCCGGGCTGGAGGTCTCCTCGACCCAGATCCGCCGCCGCCTGGCTCAGGGCCGGCCGGCCCGCTATCTGGTGCCGGACGGAGTCCTCGAGCTGATCGAGGCCGCGGGGCTGTACCGCGGATGAGCGCGCCGGCCGACAACCTGCGCGGGGAGGCCGTGGCCCCGACGACATCCGCGGCGAGGCCGTCGTCGGAGGAGCTGGCGCGGCTGCTGGCGAGCATCGCCGACGACAAGCTGGGAGAGGACCTGGTCGCGCTCGACGTCCGCGAGCTGGTCGGCTACACCGACTTCCTGCTGATCTGCACCGCCCGCAACGAGCGCCAGGCGAAGGGAATCCACGACGAGGTCTACCAGCGGCTGAAGCACGAGCACGGGCGCCTGCCGGCGACGGTGGAGGGCGAGACCGAGGCACGCTGGGTGTTGATGGACTACCTCGACTGCGTTCTGCACGTGTTCGTCCCCGCGCTGCGCGACCGCTACCGGCTCGAGGTGCTCTGGGGCGAGGCGCCCCGGCTGCAGCTCTAGGCGGGCGGCGCTCGCGGTGTCGTCGCGCCTGGCGTCCGGGTCCGTCCGGCTTCGCGCCTAGCTTTCTCCTATCTCCCGGCAACGCTTCAACAGGTCCCTGCTCGGCTACAGACGCCGTGACGTCGATCAAGCGTTCGCCGAAGCCGAGGAACGCCTGCAGCTGCAGGACGCCGAGATCGAGGCTCGAGGGATTGAGCTCGTCGGTCGTGAGCGCCGGATCGACGACCTCGAGCGGGTCGCGGCCAACCTCAGCGAGCGGGTGGTCGAGCGCGAGGGCGAGCTTCGCCGGCTCGGCGCCGAGCTGGTCCGCCGCGGCGACGAGACAGACGGCCATCTGGCGACCTTGACCGCCCTGATCAACGAGCTGGAGGAGGTCAGGCGGACCGCGCGCGGCCAGGCGACGCGGATCCGGCTGCGCGCCCTCCACGACGCCGCCGAGCTGAGCGAGCGAATCGCCGAGCTCAGCAAGCGCCCGAGCGGCATGCGCGAGCGGCTGCTCGAGGGCCTGTCGGAGGCGATCTCGCGAATCGGCGGCGAGCAGGACGACGAGGAGGAGGTCGCTCCCGTCTCCACCAACGGGCACGCCGTGCGCGACCCCGCCGACCTCTTCAACGGCCTGATCGAGGTCGAGATCGGCCCGCTGGCGGACTTCTCCCAGCTGGTCGGGTTCGAGGACGCCGCGAAGTCGATCGCGGCCACCTCCGAGATCTCCGTCAAGCGCTTCTCCGAGGGCCGCGCCACGCTGGAGATGGCGCTGACCGAGCCGGTCGAGCTGCTGCACGAGCTCGAGCAGCGGTGCGACCTCGTGTTTCGCGTCCGCGACCTGCGCGCGGACCGCGTCATCCTCGACGTCGGCGAGTAGTTCGGCACTAGGGACATTTCCGGCACGGCCGGGGCTTGTTCTGTGAGCGGGGAGGTGCGAACGTCCCTGCATGACGTCGGCCGACCCCAACCACAAGGGCAACGTCGCCGAGCTCGCGATCGCGGCGGCCGCCACGAAGCTGGGCATCGCCGTGTCAAAGCCACTCGCGGAACACACGCGCTACGACCTGATCTTCGACCTCGGTTCCCGGCTGATTCGAGTCCAATGCAAGTGGGCACCGCTGCGAAGCGACGTCGTCCAGGTCAACCTCATGAGCTCTCGCCACACGAGCGCCGGGAAGCAGATCCGCACTCCCTATACGGCCGAGGAGGTCGACGCGATCGGCGCTTATTGCGAACAGCTTGACCGCTGCTTCCTGGTGCCGGTGGGTCGCGTCACCGGCACTCGCAGCGTCTCGCTGCGGGTCGCGGCGCCCGAAAACGGGCAGAGGGCGGCGCTAAGAACCTATCTCGCTAGGCCCTCGGCCATAGTCGCCCGCCAAGCGATCACGCCGA
>JBDTSW010000024.1:0-22378 GCA_039930945.1 bacterium | reverse complement strand
ACCAGAACTACCACCTGGTCCACCACCTGCACCCGCTGATCCCCTTCTACCGCTACATCACGGCCTGGCGGCGAAACGAGGACGACTACCTCGCCCACGACCCGCCGCTGGCGACCGCGGGCGGCCGCGAGCTCACGGTCGACGAGTACCGGCAGCTGCGCGGTTAGCCGCAGCCGGTGTTGTTGCCGCAGCTCGAGCAGGTGTAACAGGAGCCGGTGCGCTGCATCATGCCGCCGCATTGCTCGCAGGCGGGGCCGAGGTCGCGCCCCTTGATCCGGGCCGGGACCACCGGGGGCGAGTCGGTGATCGCGGCGGCGGCGGCCACCGGCTTGCCGGGCTGGGCCGCCTTGGCCTCGGTCGCCTCCTTGGAGTGGCCGTTGCCGTTGCCCTCGGCCGGCCCCTCGTCGGCAAACAGCGCCTGCTGCGCCTCCTTGCGGGCGCGCACCTCGGGGGTGAGGATGCCGAGGTCCTCGAGCTCGTCGAGGTCGTCGATGAAGCGGCTGCCGAGCCAGCGCATGATGTAGTCGGGCATCGACTTGGCGAATGGGATCTCCGGGTTGCCGGTGATCCCCTCCGGATCGAAGCGCATGTAGGAGAACTTCTTGACGAAGGTCTCGAGCGGCACGCCGTATTGCAGCCCGATCGAGATTGAGGTCGCGAAGGCGTTCATCATCCCCCGCAGGGTCGAGCCCTCCTTGCCGATGTCGGTGAGGAAGATCTCGCCGACCGAGCCATCCTCGTACTTGCCGGCGGTGATGTAGCCCTCGTGCCCGGCGATCGAGAACTTGTGGGTGATCGACTGGCGCTCGCGCGGCATCCTCCGGCGCTCGGGCTTGGCCGCCTCGACCGGAGTCTCGGCGTCGGCCTTGTCGCCGGCGTCGGTGCGCAGCGCCTGCGCGGTCTTCGAGCCGTCGCGATAGATCGCGAGCGCCTTCAGGCCGCCCTTCCAGCCCTGCGCGTAGGCGTCGGCGATGTCGTCGACGGTCGCCGTCTCGGGCAGGTTCACCGTCTTCGAGATCGCGCCCGAGATGAACGGCTGGGTCGCGGCCATCATCTCGATGTGGCCCGTGTGTGAGATCGCGCGCTCGCCGACGGCCACGTCGAACACGGGGAGGTGCTGGTCGGCCAGCTCGGGGGCGCCGAGGATCGTGCCCTTCTCGTTGATGTGGGCCTCGATCTGCTCGATCTGCGCCTCGGAGTAGCCGAGCGTGGCCAGCGCCATCGGCACCGTGCGGTTGACGATCGTCATGCTGCCGCCGCCGACCAGCTCCTTGAACTTGACCAGCGAGAAGTCCGGCTCGATCCCGGTCGTGTCGCAGTCCATCAGGAAGCTGATCGTCCCGGTGGGGGCCAGAACCGTCGCCTGGGCGTTGCGGTAGCCGTGCTCCTCCCCGAGGGCGACCGCGTCGTCCCAGGTCTCGCGGGCGGCGCCCAACAGCTCGCCGTCCTCGATCATCTCGTCGTCGATCTGATAGGCGGCGTCACGGTGCATCCGCATGACGGCGTTGTGGGGCTCGCGGTTGAGCTCGTACTCGTCGTAGGGGCCGACGGCGGCGGCGACCTCAGCCGACCTGCGGTACCCGCGCCCGGTCATCAGCGCGGTGATCGCGGCGGCGACCGCGCGTCCGTGCTCGGAGTCATAGGGCAGGCCGTTGGACATCAGCAAGGCGCCGAGGTTGGCGTAGCCGAGGCCGAGCTGGCGGAAGGCCCGCGCGTTTCGGCCGATCCCTTCGGTCGGGTAGCTCGACGGGCTGACGACGATCTCCTGGGCGAGGAAGACGATGTCGACCGCATGCTTGAAGGAGCCGACCTCGAAGCTGCCATCCTCGCGGCGGAACCGCATCAGGTTGAGCGAGGCCAGGTTGCAGGCCGAGTCGTCGACGTGCATGTACTCCGAGCAGGGGTTGGAGGCGTTGATCCGGCCGGACTCGGGGGAGGTGTGCCAGCGGTTGATCGTGGTGTCGTACTGGACGCCCGGATCGGCGCAGCGCCAGGCGGCGTCGGCGATCTGGCGCATCAGGTCGCGAGCCTCGAGGGTCTTGGTGGTCTCGCCACCGTTGCGGGCGGTCAGCGCCCACTCCTCACCGGCATCCACGGCCTCCATGAACTCGTCGGTAACGCGGACCGAGTTGTTCGCGTTCTGGTACTGGATCGAGGTGAAGCCCTCGCCGTCGATCGACATGTCGAAGCCGGCGTCGCGCAGGGCCGCGGCCTTGTCCTCCTCCTTGGCCTTGCACCAGATGAAGGCCTCGATGTCGGGATGGTCGACGTCGAGCACCACCATCTTCGCCGCGCGTCGTGTCTTGCCGCCCGAGTTATGCGTAACGGTGTTGTGGATCAGGTATTCGTGTGCATCCTCGACCGTGATGTCGAACACCGGGCCGACCCCGGCGGGCTCGACCTTGGCGGTCGTGTGGTACGTGTGGGGACTGGCGGCCTCCTCCACGATGGTCTCGGTCAGCTCGAAGTGCTCATTCAGCAGCTCCGTCGCTCGCAGTGCTGACAAAGACCGTGCCCGCGCGTAGCGTGAGTAGGGCGCGATGGCCCTGCGGAGCCGCTGATCGCCCGATTCCCACAGTTCGCCGAGCGCGCGCTCGGCGTGAGGCATGATCCAGTCGGTCTCGTGACGGCTCAGCATTCTGCGCTCGACGGCCCGAGCGAGGGCTTCGCGCTTGCGCACCGAGATGAACCCCACGAACTGCTCGAAGCGGGCGGACCCGGCCAGCGAGACGAGGCGGACGGTGTAGATCGGTCGGCTCCCGAACGCGTTCCGGCGATCGTCTTCGCGGCGAACCTTGCTAGGGATGCCGAGGCTGAGCAGGAGCCGGTGAACGTCGATGGCGAACTCATGCGAGATCGTGCTGAGGGTTGGGTAGCGCTTTCCGGAGATTCCTCCATCCGCCTCGAACAGGCCGCTGAGGAATGCGGCGCGAACCTCAGGAGGCGATGACTTCAATTTCTCGGGCACCCTGAGCTCGGCGCACGCCGGCTTTCGCAGGTCGTTTGCCTCGAGGAATCGGATCACCTGCGTGGATGCCAAGCGCGCGGAAACGGAGGCATCGGCCTTGTCCGTCCGGTGGCTCTCGAATACGTGCGCCTCGTCGCCGAAGATCCGGGTCACCAGGTCGCGATAGACCTGGAAGAGGTCCGAGTCCTCCTTCGCGATCTGCATGCCGATGTAGCTCGCTGGGGGTCGAGAGGTCACATTTCCGTCGCCGTAGAGCCATCCGAGCCAGCGGGCGAAGTCCTCGTGCAAGACCTGGGGCAGCACGAGCTCGCGCTCATTGTGATGACCTCTAGCGACTGGGTCCAGCGCTTGCAGGCGTCCGTATTCGACCTGGCCGAGGTCCAGGATCAGGTAGTCGTCCGGCTCGATGGCTCCCGCTTCGCGCCACACGGTCTCGCCGGAGCGCTCCCGCACCAGGAAGCGGTGCTCGGCGGTGCAGGTGATCTCGTTGCCGAGTTCGGTCGTCACCTTGACAAGCGGCTTGACTCCGTTGGCGTGTCGCTCGATCACCGGCTTCGGGCCGAATCGGGTCAGCACCCGATTACCCGCGCCGACATCCTCGATCCGCCGCAGGCCCTCGTCCGTCATCACCTCCGTGCCCTCGGCAAGGCACTTGATCGTGCCGGCCCAGGCGTCGGCGCCGCGCATGAAGCTGACCGGCCCGGAGGCAAGGCCCCCCTTCGACAGGTGCTCGACCGAGCCGCGGATGTTGGAGAGGTTGATCCCCGAGCCCGAGCCGCCGCGGAAGATCTGGCCCTCCTTGGTGTTCCAGTCGAGGATCGACTCGATCGTGTCTTCGACCGAGAGGATGAAGCAGGCCGAGCACTGCGGGTTCTCCTCGAAGCCGACGTTGAACCAGACCGGGCTGTTGAAGGCCGCCTTCTGGTGAAGCAGGATGTGGGTCAGCTCCGCCTCGAAGGCGTCGCCGTCGGCAGCGGTCGCGAAGTAGCCCCCCTCGCGGCCCCAGGCGGCGATCGTGCCGGCGACCCGGGAGATCATCTGCTTGACCGAGCTCTCGCGCTCGGGCGAGCCGACGCGGCCGCGGAAGTACTTCTGGGCGACGATGTTGGTCGCGTTCTGCGACCAGGACTTGGGGAACTCGACACCGCGCTGCTCGAAGGCGGGGCTCGCCGGGTCGCCGATGAGGGCGTCGCGAAGCTCCCACTCGATCTCGTCGAAGGGGTGTACGCCCGGGGTCGTGAAGCGCCGCCCGATGGTCAGGCCCTCCTGCTCGGTTGCTGCGGTCTGGGCGGCGGTCTTAGCCATCGGTGTCTCTCCTCGTCCTGGCTTTCGAAGTGGGCTGCGGATCCTTGCGCTGAACCCGGACGGAACCGGCCCGCGCCGGGCGCTCGGAAAGAGCGACCTTTTCGGACTGCGGGCGCTGCAGCCGGGCCAGCTCCGAGCGAACGTAGGAGGGGTCGGCGAGGTCGCCGAAGACGCCGAGGAACTGCAGATAGGCGCCGGGGTCCAGCGCCCTCAGCTCAGCCACGGCGAGCTCGCCGATGCGCTCGGTGGCAAGCTCGCCACCGGCGTCTCGCACCGCGGCCTCGATCCGGCCGACGATCGTCTCCACGTCCGCGGGTGAGACGGGGCGCTTGTGAGCGGCGCGCGAAAGCGCCCCCCGAAGCTTCGCGCGGTCGAACGGTGCCCGCTCGCCGCCGCGCTTTCGCACATAGGCGCCGGCCGCCTCGCGACGCTCATAGGTGGTGAAGCGGTGGTCGCATTGCGGGCATGAGCGGCGTCGGCGCACTACCCCGCCGCCCTCGGCCGGCCGGCTCTCGAGAACGCGGGTGGGGGCCTGGCAGGAGGGACAATCCATCGCTAACCAGCCTACCAGCGGTGGCGTTGTCCTTTCTCTCCCTCGCCACCATATGTAGCGTCACACGCACTATTTCCCAACAACCCTCGGCTCTTCCGGCAGTCAGCGGCCCGCGGTTCGGCTACCTTTGATGGGCATGGACGACGAGCGGGAGCACAGCCGCCCCCGCGAGCGGTTCGAACGAGCTGCCGAGCGGGTGGCCGACGCCAAGGACGCCGCGGTCGCCCACCGTGACGCTGCGATCGAGGCCGGCCGCGAGGCGATCGCCAGGGTCAAGCCCCGCGGCCGAGGCGTTTCCCACGAGTGGGCCTTCTTCCTTTCGCTGGGGCTTGGCACGGCGCTGATCGCTGCCGCCGAGGGCACCCGCGCGACCGTCGCGGTCGCGATCTATGCCGTCAGCCTCTCGGCCCTGTTCGGGGTCAGCGCCCTCTACCACCGGGTCGACTGGCAGCGGCCGGAGGTCCGCCGCTGGATGCGGCGCCTCGACCACACGATGATCTTCTTGCTGATCGCGGGCTCGATCACTCCGTTCGCGCTGCTGTTGTTGGAAGGGACCTTCGCCAAGGCGCTGCTGATCGCGGTCTGGGCCGCCGCCCTCGCCGGGATCGTCGTCGAGTTGATCTGGGTCGACGCCCCGAAGTGGGTCGCGGCGATCGTCTACAGCGCCGTCGGGCTGATCGGCGCGGTGGCGTACCCCGAGATCGTTTCCAAGGCCGGCCTCGGCGCGGCGCTGCTGATCGCCGCCGGCGGCGCCCTGTACCTGGGTGGCGCCGTGGTCTATGCGGTCGAGCGCCCCGACCCGAGCCCCGCCGTCTTCGGCTACCACGAGGTCTTCCACGTGCTGGTGATCGCCGCCGCCGCCGCCCACTTCGCTGCGATTGCCTTCTACGCCCTGCCGGCCGCCTGACCGCACGCGCCGGGGCATGCAGCCGGCGCAGCGCTCAGCGCGGCGTGGCGGCGAAGCGGGCCCCGTGCGACTGCTTCGCCGCTTCGACCAGCGCCGCCGCCTCGTCGGTGCGGCCCTCGCGCACCAGCTCGATCGGGTCGGGGTCGCCGTTGACGATCCCCTCGAAGAACTGCTTGCGGTCCTGGTAGGTGGGCAGCGTCGCCTTGGCCCAGCCGCGAGCGTCGTTGAGGATCATCGCCAGGCGCGCGTAGGGCTCGCCGAAGCTCTCGGCGACCTCGCGCTTCATCCGCTTCGCCAGCGCCGGCGAGGCGCCGGCGGTGGAGATCGCGATCGCCAGCGGCCCGCTGCGCACGATCGCCGGCAGGATGAAGTTGCACAGGGGTGGGACGTCGACGACGTTGACCAGCATCGCCCGGCGCTCGGCAGCCTCGTAGACGGAGATGTTGACCTCGGTGTCCGAGGTCGCGGCGATCGCCATGAACTTGCCCTCGAGATCCGAATCGGAATAGGGGCGCGGCTCCCAGCGGATCGAGCCCTCGTCCGCGTAGGCCTGGAGCTCGGCGACCGCGTCGGGAGCGACCAGGACCACATCGGCGTCGCAGGCGAGCAGGCCCTCGACCTTGTCCAGCCCGATCGCGCCGCCGCCGACCACCAGGCACTGGCGCCCGGAGAGGCGCAGGCAGGCGATGTACAAGGGGGTGTCGAGCATGTGCCGCACGCAGGATTGATCGCAGATCCCCTTGCGGAGCTGGCAGACACATTCCTTGCCGGCGTAGGCCTGGGCGGGCATCGCTCCCAGGGTAGACGACGCCGAACGCCGCCTTTAGGCGGCGCGCTGCAAGCTCGCATGGACGGTCCCAACCCCCTGCTACTCTCGCGCCGCTCCAGATGCGATTGATCATCACCGAGAAGAACAACTCCGCGAAGAAGATCGCCGAGATCCTCAGCGGAGGGTCCACCAACGACGGCGCCAGCTACAAGGTGCCGTTCTATGAGTGGAGCGATTCCGCGGGCGATCACCTGGCGATCGGCCTCAAGGGCCACGTCGTCAGCCCGGCGTTCCCGGAGGGCTTCTCGAACTGGCAGGAGACCGACCTGCACGAGCTGATCGACGCCGAGCTGATCAAGGAGGCGACCGACAAGAACGTCGTCAAGGCGGTCCGCAAAGCGGCCAAGGACGCCGCCTCGATCGTGATCGCCACCGACTACGACCGCGAGGGCGAGCTGATCGGCCTCGAGGCGCTCGAGCAGGTTCTCGAATCGAACCCTGATGTAGTGCCCGACACCCTCGAAGCCCGGCCCCCGGTCGACCGCGCCCGCTACTCGGCGCTGACCAAGGAGGAGATCGAGCGCGCCTTCTCCGAGCTCGACGACCTCTCCTATGACCTCGCCTTCGCCGGCGCCGCCCGCCAGGACATCGACCTGATCTGGGGCGCGACCCTGACCCGGGCGGTCTCGCTCGCCACCCGCCGCTTCGGCTCCAACTTCCTCTCGGTGGGGCGGGTGCAGAGCCCGACCCTGGCCCTGATCGTCGAGCGCGAGCTCGAGCGTCGCGCCCACGTGGCGAAGCCCTTCTGGGAGCTGCTGGCGCGCTTCGCGCATCCCGACGGCGCCTTCGAGGCCCACCACACGACCGACAAGTTTTGGGAGCGGTCCGAGGCCGACGCGGCGCTCGATCAGACGAAGGGCCCCGGCGTCGTCAAGGAGGTGAGCTCGCGCCGCAACACCCGCAAGCCGCCGACACCCCTGAACACAACCGCCTTCACCACCGACGCGTCCAGTCGGCTCGGGATCACCCCCGCCGCCGCGATGCGGATCGCCGAGGACCTCTACATGGACGGGTTCATCTCCTACCCGCGGACCGACAACACGGTCTACCCGCGCTCCCTGAACTCCCGTGAGCTGGTCTCCTCGCTGGTCCGGATCCCGGACTTCGAGGCCGCCGCTGGCCTGCTCGACGGCGAGCTGCAGCCGACCCGGGGCCGCAAGGAGACCACCGACCACCCGCCGATCTACCCGACGCAGGCCATCTATCCCAACGCCCTCGAGGGCCCGAAGCGCCGTGTCTACGAACTCGTCGTGCGCCGCTTCCTCGCCACCTTCTCGCCGCCGATGATCACCGAGTCCACCCGCGCCGACATCGAGGCCGGCCCGGAGACGTACTTCGTCCGCGGGTCGGTCGTGGTCGATCCCGGCTTCGCCTCGATCTACACCTACGCCCGCTCCGCCGACGACGAGATCCCCAAGCTCGCCCGTGGCCAGAGCCTCGAGCTCGACGGCGATCCCTGGATCGTCGACAAGGAGACCCAGCCGCCCTCGCGGATCAGCCAGGGCAAGCTGATCGAGTTGATGGAGGAGCGCGGGCTCGGCACCAAGGCGACCCGAGCCGACATCATCCAGAAGCTGTATGACCGCGGCTACGTCTTCTCCAACCCTCCCGAGCCCTCGGAGACAGGGATCGCGCTGTACAAGGCGTTCCACTCCTACGTGCCGCGGATGGCGACGCCGGAGATGACGGCCGAACTCGAGCACGACATGGACGAGATCGCCGCCGGAAACACCTCGAAGGAGGACGTGCTGCGGATCAGCCGCGAGATGCTGCACGCGACCACCAAGGACCTGGAGGAGCAGAAGGAGGACCTGGCGAAGCAGATCTGGGCGGGCATGGACGAGGACAGGTTCCTCGGCCCCTGCAAGGTCTGCGCCGAGGCCGGCCGCCGCCACGACGACGGCTCGCCAAACCGGCTGCGGATCATCGAGCTCAAGGGCGGCAAGCGCATGTACGGCTGCGAGGGCTGGGTCAAGGACGACCCCGAGTCGTCCGACTCGTGCCGGGTCAGCGGGCCGCTGCCGGGCCGTGGCTATGAGCTCTGGCGCCTCGAGGAGCGCTGCTCGATCTGCGAGCAGATGCCCCGGCTGACGGTCAAGGGATTCCGCGGGCGACCCTGGAAGCTTTGCCTCAACGACGACTGTCCCTCGATGGTCGAGATGCGCGCCAAGCGCGCCGAGCGCCAGGCGGCCAAGGAGGCTCGGGAGGCCGTGAAGGAGGGCGACGCGACCGACGACAACGGCGCCGACTTGCCGCAGGGCTCGGGCTCCAGCGCCTCCAAGCCGAAGCCGAACGGCGGCAGGCGGCGGCGAAAGCCCTCGCCCGGCACCGCCCGGACCAAGCGGGCCGGCTCCCGCCCCCGCTCGAAGAGCTAGCGCCGCCGAGGGCTTTTCGCATCCCCGCCGCTACTGGCGGCACCGGCGCGAAAAGTCGCCGGGCCCAGCGATGCCACCGAGCTGCGTACCGCGCCGCCCGAGCGTCGTCTTCAGCCGGCGCATGGCGCGCTCCCCGTCGCTGGTGATGTCAGACCAGCTGAGCGGGAAGACCTGGAGTCCGCGTGCGGCGAGATCGGCGAGGCGGCGCCGGTCCTGGATGAATCGTCGCGGGGTCGAGTGGTACCGGTATCCGTCCACCTCGACGATCAGCAGCTCCTGCCGAAACAGGAAGTCGACGCGCCAGGGGCCGATCGAGACGTCGCTCCCGTCGGGCTCGAGGCCGTGGGCGCGCATCAGCCGCAGGGCCAGGAGCTCCGCCTCGGAGCGTGTGATCCGTGGTCCCTGCTCGCCTTCGAGCAGCCGGCGGAGGGCCTGTGCGCCACGGCGATTCGGGTGCGCGGACAGGGTGGTGGTCAGCGCCCTGTCGTTGACGATCCGCAGCACCCGGGCCTCGTTGAGCGCGGCAGCGAGCGCCTCGGGGCGGACGGTGCCGGCGAGGTCGAGAATCGTCAGCGACGGTGAGGTCAGCGGCAAGCGACGAAGCCGCCGGCGCTCGCTTGCCGGCATCGCAGTGAGGTAGTACGTGTGGACACCGCTGGGCGGTCGCTGGCGGCGGCCGACGATGGCGACCTCGATCGGGCCGCCTCGGGGGACCGGGAGCTCCCAAAGGCTCGCCGCCGTGCGGTGGCTGAGAAATGCTCCCGCCCCGCAGGCGAGGATCGCCGCTGCCTCGCTCGCCAGCGGCGAGCCGCCCCTGTGCCCGACCAAGTAGACGCCGGGATGGACGCGAATCAGCAATCCCGAATCGATCCGTCGCTGGATCCCGTGGCGACTGACGCCGGCCGCAAGCAACTGCGCCCGCGAGACCGCCCCATGCTGGCGCCGAGCGATTTCCGCGCTCACCGCGTCGAGTCTTCGCGCGCCCACCGCCACTTGCGGGAAGAGCGCGAAGAGTCGGCGTGTTCGCCCCCTGCAAGCGATCGCCCGCTAGCGTGCGGCCCGTGTTCATCACCCTCGAGGGCATCGACCGCTCGGGCAAGACCACCCAGACCGCCATGCTCGCCGAGGCCCTGGGACCACAGACGCTGCGGCTGCGCGAGCCCGGCGGCACCGAGGTCGGCGAGCGGGTTCGCGACCTGCTCAAGGACCCGGAGCTGGCCCTCGATCCCCGGGCGGAGCTGCTGTTGTTCTGCGGAGCGCGCGCCGAGCTCTGCGCCGCGGTGATCACCCCCGCTCGCGAGGCTGGCCGCGACGTCGTCTGCGACCGCTTCATCGATTCCACGGCCGCCTACCAGGGTGCCGCCCGGAAGCTGGGCGTGGAGATGGTCGAGGGATTGAACGCGATCGCCGTCGGCGGCTGCGTCCCGGACCTCACCCTCCTGCTCCGCCTCGACCCGGAGACGGGCCAGGCGCGCGGCCAACAGCGGCTGACGGCGGGCGAAGCGGACGGGGCGGATCGCTTCGAGAGCGAGGGGATCTGCTTCCAGCGCGCCGTCACCGAGGCCTACGACGAGTTGGCCGCTCGTCACCCCGGGCGGATCGTCGTGATCGACGCCGAGGGCGAGATCGACGAGGTGCACGCGCGGGTCCTCGAGGCGGTTCAGGCGAGGTCTTCCGCATGAGCGCCGCGGCGGCCGGCGCGCCGGCGCCGCAGGCGCTGATCGACGCGACGCCGCATCAACCGGCCGCGCGCCTGGCGCTGGCCGTGGCGCTGCAGGCGCCGACCCACGCCTACCTGCTGGCCGGTCCTCCCGGGTCCGGAAAGCGCGCGGCCGCCCGCGCCCTTGCCGCCGAACTGCTGGCCGCGGGCGCCCCCGACGCCGACGACGCCCGCCGGCGGGCGCTCGCGGACCCCTCTCCTCACCCCGACCTCGTCTGGCTCGAGCCCCCGGGCAACCAGCACCTCGTCGAGACGGTGCGCGAGCGGGTGATCGCCGCGGCCGCCTACCGGCCGTTCGAGGGCGAGCGTCGGCTGTTCGTGATCGCCGCGGCCGAGGCGATGGCCGAGGAGAGCCAGAACGCATTGCTCAAGACCCTCGAGGAGCCGGCCCCGTTCGACCACATCATCCTGATCACCGCCGAGCCGGAGGCGCTGCTCGATACCGTGCGTTCACGTTGCCGCGCGATCCGCTTCGCGGCGCTGGCGCCGGAGGCGGCAGCCGAGATCGTCGCCGAGCGCGCCCCCGAAGCCCCGGAGCAGGAGCGCCGCGCCGCCACCCGCTTGGCCGGCGGTGACGTCGAGGCCGCCCTGCTGTTGTGCTCTCAGCAGGGCCGCGACCTGCGCGCGGCCGCCGAGGCCTACGTGCGCGCCGCGCGCTCCGGATCGCTGGACGGTCGGCCTCAGGGCGAGCTCTTGGCGGCGGCGGAGGCCGCAGGCCGCACCGCCGGCGAGGACGCCTCCGCTGCGGCCGAGGCGCTTGCCGCCGACGACGGCGAGGCCGAGGGCCCGGGCGCGCGCAGGCGCGCTCGCGAGTCCGAGCAGGCCGCCAGCCGGGCGGCTCGCCGGGCGCGCACCGCCGCGCTCGATCTCGGCCTGCGCCTGGTCGCCGCCTGGCTGCGTGACCTCGCCGCCGTCGCCGAAGCCGCGCCCGAGCTGGTCCTCGGCTGTGATCGCAGCGAACAGCTCGAGGCCGACGCTGACTCACTCGACGCCCGCCGGGCGCGGCGGGGCGCGGAGCTGGTGATGGAGACGCGACGGCGGCTGCAGGTCAACGTCAACGAGGAGCTGGCTCTGGAGGCGCTGCTTTACCGGCTCGAATCCCTGCTCGCGGGCTAGCCCGGTGCGAAGATAGGCGGGATGGCGATCGGTCAGCCCCAGCCACGTGCCCGGCGACCACTCGGGGTCCGCCTCTATCTGGCCATCGCCTTCGCCGCGGTGGCGCTGATCACCGCCGGGCTCTCGGTGTTGCTGGTCGGCAGTTCGACCGGGGACACGGCGAACGAGCGCGCGGTGGAGATCGCCGTCGGGCGGACCGTGCGCCTGGCCGACCGCATCGGCGAGCGCCCGTCCAAGGTTGCGCCCACGCTTCTCGCCGACATCACCGATCCCGGCTACGCGGCCTGGGTCTTCGACGACGAGGGCAAGCTGGTGACTCCGAAGGTCGCGCGCGGCGTGCCGCTCGACGACGTCGTCGGGTATCGACGAGCGGTGCGGTCGGCGGGGCGCGGAACGCGGTCCGTGGACGAGGTGCCCGACGGGGTCACCATCGTCACCACCCCGGTCTTCCAGGAGGGATCCTCGGCGGGCGCGGTGGTGGCCCTTGCCGAACGCCCGCAGGAGCTTCAGGACGCGATCGAGGAGGTCGGCGGCAAACGGGTGACCGCGGCTCTGATCGCAGTCGGGGTGGCGATGCTGATCGGGCTGGTGATCGCCAGCGCGATCAGCTCGCGGGTCAAACGCCTCGCCCAGAGCGCCAGGCGGATGACGGAGGGACGCCTCGACGAGCCGCTGGAGGGCACCGGCGGTCGCGACGAGATCACCGATCTGGGAGCCGCGCTGGAGACGATGCGGGTGGCGCTGCGCGAGTCCTTCGAAGCGCTCTCGTCCGAGCGCGACCGCCTCGCGGCGATCTTCGACGCGCTCGACGACGCCGTGATGGTCGTCGGCCTGGAGGGGGAGGCGCGGTTCGCGAACACGGCCGCCGAGGAGATGATCGGCTCCGACCGCAGGGTCTCGCGTGAGCTGCAGCCGTGGCTGCGGCGCGCCGACGCGCGCGGCGCCGCCGAGAACGATGCCCTGCGGATCGGCGAGCGCGTCTACGCGCTCGGCGCGCGCAAGCTGTCGGCCGAGGGCGCGGTCCTGGCGGTGGTCCGCGACCGCACCGAGGAGCTGCGGCGCGAGCTGGCCGAGCGCGAGTTCGTCTCCAACGCCGCGCACGAGCTGCGCAACCCGATCGCGGGCATCTCCGGCGCGATCGAGGTCCTGCGGGGCGGCGCCAAGGACGATCCCTCCGCGCGCGACCACTTCCTCGCCCGACTGGCCTCCGACACCGAGCGCGTCAGCCGGCTGACCGAGTCGCTGCTGGCCCTGGCGCGGATGGAGGCGGTGGGCGAGGGGGGCTCGGGAGCGATCGACGTCGCCATCGCCCTCGACGAGGCCGCCCAGGCCGTGACCGGGAGCGAGGGGGTGGAGCTGAAGCTCGAGGCGACGCCCGAGCTCGTCGCCCGCGGCGACTCGCTCCTGCTGCGCCAGGTGCTGATCGGGCTGCTCACCAACGCCTTCAAGAACACGCCTCCGCCCGGCGTCGTTACGCTTCGCGCGCGCCGGGATGGCGATGAGGAGATTTTGATCGAGGTCAGCGACACGGGCACCGGCATCGAGCCGGATGAGATCGACCGCGTGTTCGAGCGCTTTTACCGCGGCTCGGGCGCGCTCGAGCAGGAGGGCTTCGGCCTCGGCCTCTCGATCGCCAAGCGCATGGTCGACGTGATGAGCGGCGAGATCGGCGTGCGCTCCGAGGTCGGCGCGGGCAGCACCTTCTGGGTCCGCCTCCAGGCGGCCCAGCCGGCAGCGACACCGGTGGCCTGACGATGTCGATCGGGAGGATCCTGGTGGCCGACGATGAGCCCTCCGTCCGCGACGCGGTCGGCTACGCGCTCGAGCAGGAGGGCTTCGAGGTGACCCTGGCGGTCGACGGTGATGACGCCCAGCGCAAGGCAGCCGCCGACGGGCCGGGCTACGACCTGCTGATCCTCGACATCATGATGCCGGGCCGCAGTGGCCTCGATGTCTGCCGGGAGGTCCGCGCCCGCAGCCCGATTCCGATCATCCTCCTGACCGCGAAGGACGCCGAGGTCGACAAGGTCGTCGGGCTCGAGGTCGGCGCCGACGACTACGTGACCAAGCCGTTCTCGGTGCGCGAGGTGCTGGGGCGGGTCCGCGCCCAGCTGCGCCGCCGCGAGCTCGACCGCTCCACCGCCTCGAGGGAGGACAAGATGATCGAGGCCGGCCCGGTGCGGATCGATCTCGCCCGCCACCTCGTCAGCATCCGCGGCGAGCCCGCCAACCTCACCCGCTCCGAGTTCCAGGTGCTGCGGCTCCTTGCCGAGAGCCCCGGCCAGGTATTCAGCCGGCTGGAGATCATGGAAGAGCTGTGGCAGTCGGAGTTCGAGGGCGATGTCCGCGCCTGTGACGTCCACATCTCCAACCTCCGCCAGAAGATCGAGCGTGACCCGCAGGAGCCCGAGCTCGTGCTCACCGTACGCGGCATCGGCTACCGCCTCGCTGAGTAGGCCTTAAATAGACTGGAACGGCGCCGACGTAGCTCAGCTGGTAGAGCACTTCATTCGTAATGAAGGGGTCGCCGGTTCGACTCCGGCCGTCGGCTCTGCATGAAGGAGGATTGATGGCGCGAGACAACGTTGATGTGATCCAGGCGGCCTGGGACGCGTTTGCCAAGGGCGACTACGACGCTGCGACCAGCATCGTCGCGCCCGAGGGCGAGATCACGGCGCCGGCGACGTTGCCGTGGGGCGGCACCTTCCTCGGGCCGGAGGGATTCCGCGAGTACGTGCGCGTCCTGCTCGAGCACTTCAAGGACTTCAAGGCCACTCCCGAGAAGGTCCTCGGGGCCGACGACGATCACGTCATCGTCACCGCCGCGATTCGCGGTCGCACCAAGGACGGCGCCACGATCGAGAATCGCTCGGTCTGGATCTACAAGCTGCGCGGCGGGCAGGTCGTCAGGGCCGAGTCCTACGCGGACACCGCGCAGGTGCTGAGCGCGCTCGGCTCAGCGGCATCCTGACCGCCCTCTCCGTCGTCGTCGTCACCCACGGGCACCGCTCGACGGTGGGCCCGCTGCTGGATGCGCTCAGCGATCAGCTCAGCGACGGCGACGAGATCATCGTCGTTGACAACGCCTCGGCCGACGGCACCGCCGGGGCGGTTCGGTCGATGGCCCCCAGCGCGATCGTGATCGAGACCGGGGCGAACCTCGGGTTCGCGGCCGCCTGCAACCTCGGCGCCGCCGCGGCGACGGGCGAGCTGCTGTGCTTCCTCAACCCCGACGCGGTGCCCGCCGGGGGGTGGCGGGAGGCGATCGCGGCGCCGCTGGCCGAAGGCCGAGGCTGGGCGGCCTGGCAGGCGCTCGTGACCGCCGAGGCAGGCCGTGTGGTCAACGCCCGGGGGGGCGTCGTCCACTTCACCGGCATCGCCTGGGCGGGCGGGGCCGGTGAGCCGGTCGCCTCTGCGGCCGTCGACGCCGGCGAGCCGGGCTTCGTCTCCGGCGCCTGCCTGGCGCTGGTCCGCGACGCCTTCGCGCAGGCGGGCGGCTTCCCGGAGCACTATTTCCTCTACCACGAGGACGTCGACCTCTCGCTGCGGCTGCGCCTCGCCGGCGGTCGCCTCGGGGTGGAGCCGCGCGCCCGTGTCGATCATGACTATGAGTTCGTCAAGGGACCGGCGAAATGGCGCTATCTGGAGCGCAACCGTTGGGCGACCGTGATCCGGACCTATCCGGGGCCGCTGCTGGCCGTGCTCGCCCCGGTGCTGATCGCGACCGAATTGGCGCTGATCGGGGTCTCGATCGCCGGCGGCTGGTTCGCCCAGAAGCTGCGGGCCTGGTCCGACCTGATCCGCTGGCTGCCGCGCCTGTGCCGCGAGCGGCGGGCGATCCAGCGCCGGCGGACGATCCGCGCGCGCGACTTCGCCGAGCGGCTCGTCGCCGATCTCGGCTCCCCCTACCTCGGGGCGGCGGGGCGCTCGCGGCTACTGCGGACCGGGCTCGCCGCCTACTGGGCCCTCGCCCTGCGGCTTCTCGGCCGGCCCGAGCCCGGCCGCGGTCCCTGAGCGCAGCTCGGCGTCGAGGCGGGCGACCTCCTGGGCGAGGATCTTGGTCTCCTCTGCGAGCCGCGAGGTCGCCACCGAGAAATGCAGCAGCAAGAGGAAGGCGACGCCGAAGGCGGCGATGAAGAGCCCGTTGGCGGGGACCTCGATCCCGACGAGGTTGGTCGCCCAGGAGAGCAGGTCCGTCCAGATCGCGAGCACCAGCAGGATCGCCGCCACGACCATCCACAGAAGCGCGTAGCGCTCGATCAGCCGGCGTCGGCGAACCAGCTCGAGCACGACGAGGAACATCCCCAGGGTGACCGCGACGGCGGCGATCTGGACGCGGCCCTCGATCCCCTCGGCGGCTAGCGCCACAAAGGTGGCGGATGGCGGGGCCATCAGGCTCCTGCGGCGTCGCTTGACTCGGCCGCCCCGGCGACGGCCGCCGAGGGGGCGACGCTCTCGCCCTCGGGCCGGTCGGGCGGGTCGTCCATCGGCGTCGGCCGGCGGCGGAAGAGCCCGACGAACAGCGCCAGCAGCACCTTCGCCATGTAGTAGGCGCTGCGCGGGTAGTCGATCGAGCTGCGCCCGAAGCCGCGCGCGTTCATCCGCACCGGGACCTCGTGGATCCGCAGGCGGTGGACGTGAAGCATCAGGATCGCCTCGACCTCCGGATAGTCGTGGGGGTAGTCGCGGGCGAACAGCTCGATCCCCCGGCGATTGGTCATGCGGAAGCCGGAAGTGGGGTCGGTGATCCGCTGGCGGGTGATCGCGGTCAGCACCAGCGAGAAGATCAGGTTGCCGGCGCGCCGGCCGATCGGGACCCTGTAGCCGGGGTCCTCGAGGAAGCGGCTGCCGTGGACCATGTCGGCCTCGTCGCCGGTCTTCAGCGCCGAGAGCAGATCGGGGAGGAAGGAGGACTTGTGCTGGCCGTCGCCGTCGACCTGGACGGCGACGTCGTAGTCCTTGCGCAGCGCGTACTTGTAGCCGGACTGGACCGCCCCCCCGATCCCGAGGTTGAACGGGTGGCGGATCAGCACCGCGCCCTCGGCCTCGGCCTCGGCGGCGGTCGCGTCCACGGAGCCGTCATCGACCACGACGACGTCGAAATCGGGCGCCGCCCGCTTGATCTCGCGCACGACGCGACCGACCATGCCCGCCTCGTTGTAGGCGGGCACGATCGCCAGCTTGCGCAGGCCGTCGGTGTCGCTCATCGTCCGATCAGCCTACCGGCGGCTGCCGAGGACCTGCTCGCGCCGGCGGGTCATACTTGACCGGCCTTGTTCCCGGTCAACGCCCCCAACGTGCTCACCCTGCTGCGGATCGTCGCGGTACCCGTGATCGTGGTCGCGCTGCTCGACGAGACCCCTCATGGCGACACCCTGGCGGCGGCGGTCTTCGCGCTGGCGGCGGTCACCGACGGGCTCGACGGCTACATCGCCCGGCGCCGGCAGCAGGTGACCACCTTCGGCAAGCTGATGGACCCGCTCGCCGACAAGCTGCTGATCGTCGCCGCCCTGGTCGCGCTGGTCTCCTTGGACCGACTGGCGGCCTGGATCGCGATGGTGATCATCGCCCGCGAGCTGGCCGTCACCGGCCTGCGCTCGCTCGCCGCCCAGCAGGGCGTGGTGATCTCGGCGAGCTGGCTGGGCAAGCTGAAGACGGCGCTGCAGGTGGCGGCCGTCGTCGCCCTGATCGTCTGGGATCCGACGCCCGTCGGCGTCGACCTGCTCGTCTACCTGATGCTGGCGGTGACGGTGATCAGCGGTGCCGACTACTTCTTCGGGTTGCGCAGCCGCATCGACGAGCACCGCCGCGAGCAGGCTCGCTCGCCCGCTGCCCCGCATCCGGCCAAAGGGGGCTAGTCGCCCAGGCAGGGTTCCTCGAGCCACTCGCGCTTGGTGAAGTGGCGCCGGGAATGCTCGCCGGAGCGCAGCTCGGCGAGGATCTCGGCGAGGTCGCCCGACCGCTCGGCCACGACCGAGTGGCGGTGGATCGTCTCCAGGTTCTCCTGCCGCGCGAGCACGAAGCTGCCCCGGTCGAGCCGGGGGTAGCGCTCGGCGACGCGGCGGACCATCTCCCGCACGCAGTCCTCCACGAACCGAGGCTGCATGTGGGCCTTCTCGACCACCGCCGCCTCGTCGGAGCGCTTCATCAGCTCGTAGATCTCGGAGCTCATCGACTGCTCGACGATGTGCAGCAGGTCGCGCGCGTCGATCTCGACGTCGGCGCCCTCGGGGCGGCCGATGTGAAGTGAGCCGATCCCCCGCTGGTTGTGGGTGGCGACCGGGACCCTCTCGAACACCCGCTCGATCTCGTCGTCGGTGAAGCCGTCGGCGACCAGGCGCTCGCGGGCGCGGTCGGTGAGCAGGCCCTGGGCGCACGGGCAGGCGGTCATGCCATGGGCCTCGACGCCCGTCAGGGTGCGGGTCCCGCGCTCGGATGAGACCGCTGTGCCCAACAGCGTGTAGATCTCCTGGGTGGGGATCTTCGAGACTGGCGCCGGCACCGTCTCCGGGTAGCGGACCGCGATCGTGACCTCGGCGCGCAGGCCCTGCTGCCGCTCGCGGACGCGCTCGGCGATATGGGCGGCGAGCTGCTCAGCGCGCAGCGTCTCGCCGAGGACGACGCCGTCGATCGCCTCGTTGACGACCTCCTCGAAGCGCGACATGTGAACCCCGGCCTGATGCGGGTTGAGGTCGACGAAGCACTCGAGCTCGGCGAAGTACGGCGAGCCGGCGCTCGTTGCCGAGGCGCCCCCGGGCGCGGGGCCGCCGTCCACGCGGATCACCTTCTCTACCCCCCGCACACCGACGCGGGTGAGGCTGACCTCCGTCGCCGGACGCGAAGCCTGCACATCGCTCGCGGAGGAGAGCACTGAGCCCTGGTCGCTCATCGCCAGGTCAGAGTAGCGGCACGGCTCCGCCGGCACCGCGAACGACGACCGCCACAAGCTGGTCCCCCCGGGCCTATACTTCGCGCCGCTCTTCGGCCGGTGGGAGGACCGTGTTGGCAGAGAAGGGAGAGGTTCTGCTGGGAACCGGGGATCAGCCTCGGCTTGCAGACGGTGAGACCGTCAATCTGGAGGAGGCCAAGCAGCCTGCGTTGGACTCCGACGAGCTGGGCGGTCTGCTCTTGCAGGGGCGCGAGCAGGGCTACCTCACCTTCGAGCAGATCGCCTCGACGCTCGAGCAGGCCGAGGTCACCAAGGACCAGCTGCGGGGCCTGCACGCGCACCTGATCGATCACGGGGTCGACGTGATCGATAAGGACGGCCTCACCGCCGACAAGGAGGCCAAGGGCGACGCGCACCCCGGCCAGCAGCGCAAGCCTGAGCTTGACCTCACGGTCGAGCCGAGCCTCGATTCACTGCGCCTGTATCTGCGCTCGATCGGCCGGGTGGATCTGCTCACCGCGGATCAGGAGATCGACCTGGCGAGGCTGATCGAGCGCGGCGACATGCAGGCCAAGCGCCACATGGTCGAGGCCAACCTGCGGCTGGTCGTCTCGATCGCCAAGGGGTACCTGGGGCGCGGCCTCAGCTTCCTCGATCTGATCCAGGAGGGCTCGCTGGGGCTGATCCGCGCCGTCGAGAAGTTCGACTACCGGCGGGGCTACAAGTTCTCGACCTACGCCACCTGGTGGATTCGCCAGGCGGTGACCCGGGCGATCGCCGACACGGCGCGGACGATCCGGATCCCGGTGCACATGGTCGAGAAGCTGAACCGCGTCACCCACGTCGAGCGCCAACTGGTGCAGCGGCTCGGCCGCGAGCCCGAGCCGGCCGAGATCGCCGCCGACCTGACGATCACCGTCCGCGAGGTGCGAGACATCCTCCGGGTCGCGCAGATGACGGTCTCGCTGGAGAAGCCGATCGGCGACGAGGAGGAGTCCGAGCTGGGCGACTTCGTCGCCGACGATGCCGTCGAGGAGCCCTTCGAGGCGGCGACCGAGAACCTCCAGCGCGAGGGGATCCAAAGGGCCCTCGACGCCCTGCCCGAGCGCGAGCGCCAGGTGATCGAGCTGCGATACGGGCTGCGCGGACACGCGCCGCTGACCCTCGAGGAGGTGGGGCGGGCCTTCGGCGTCACCCGCGAGCGGATTCGCCAGATCGAGAACAACACCCTGCGCAAGCTCAAGCAGCTTCCCGAGGCACAGCGCCTGCGCCAGCGCACATAGCCCCCGGCCGAGCCAGCTTTTCGCGCTTGTGCCGCCCAGAGCGGCAAGATCGACGAAAGCCGGACCTCTGCACCTGGTTCCGGCAGGGCCTCTCCCCACGCGCTTCGCAGGGGCGTCGGATGGGGGAGGAGGGAATCGAACCCACTCAGCACTAGGCACTCGGTTTACAGCCGAGCCCGGCTCTCCAACTCCGGCGCTCCCCCAGAGGAGGGAGATTCTAGATGGGCGCTTTCGTCCCCGTAGAGGAGTTGCCGAATCGGACTGGTGGGCTCGATCTCGAACTCGGA
Organism: bacterium; assembly: GCA_039930945.1. Classification (GTDB taxonomy): domain Bacteria; phylum Actinomycetota; class Thermoleophilia; order Solirubrobacterales; family 70-9; genus JBDTSW01. The sequence goes on along the minus strand of JBDTSW010000024.1, from coordinate 2,146 downwards.
GTACTTCGGGCCGCCGAGAACGATCTCCTTCCTGGCGCTAATCGCCTCCGAAGGAATCAGCCACCTGCGGCCATCGCCGGTCAGTATGAAGAGAAGGTCGAACCGCGTCGGATCGAAGTACTTGCTGAGCCCCGTCCAGCTCTGATTGCCGCCGTTCGTGGCGATCAAGACCGGGCTCCGGAGGTGGCCGTGGTGCGTGGTCGACCGCTGCGTCGATGTCTTTACCTGAATCCTGAGCAGACGGCCATCGAGGTCCGCGACCAGGTCACAGTCCGGACTGTGCCCGAGCGGGGCGAACACGAGCGCGCCCTGCCGCGTCAGCCACTCCATCGCCGAGAGTTCGCCGAGGTCGCCCTGTTGGCGGCGGTTGATCAGTCGTTCCATCAGGGGGAACATACGTTCCCTAGCCGCACCCATGGCGCGCAGCGTGTGACGAGTTACGCGGGATGACTGCGCAAACGGGCCCGAAATCGGCATGACTGAGAGAAGCGATCCTCTACATTTCGTATGCGCTTGTCAGCGGCCGGGTCCGACCCGGCCGAACCCTTCGTGAGGAGAGCGATGCCCGAGCAGCCGAAGCTGGCCAAGGTGGTCTTCGACGAGTCCCACTCCGAGGCGTGGACGATCCGCCCCGAGCTCGCCGCGCGGATGCAGCCCGCGCACCCGGGCGACTCCTCCCTGGCCGCGGCAGCCGGGGCGCTGGCAAGCCGCGACTTCGAGGTGGTCCATAACGCCACCGACCCGCTGACGGGCCAGCTCGACGAGGCCCACGTGCTCGTCATTCCCCACCCCTCCGACCCGAAGTGGGAGGCGACCACCAATGGCGGCTCCCCCCGTCTGTCGGCGGACGAGGTCGACGCGATCGAGCGCTACGTCCACGGCGGCGGCGGTCTGATCGTGCTCGCCGAGAGCGAGCAGGACAAGTACGACAACAACGTCAACGAGCTGCTCGCCCGCTTCGGGATCGAGGTTGAGAACTCCACCGTGCAGGACTATGCGCACAACCACGACGCTCCCTCCTGGGTGCTTGCCGACCTCTCCGGCAACGACTCCGCCAAGGGCGACTTCGGCCCCGACCTGCTCACCCGGGTCCACGAGGCCTGCTTCTACCGCGCCGGCACCATCGCCACCTCCAACGGCGCCGCCGTGATCGCTCGCACGCACGACACGGCCTCGGTGCCGTCGGCCCCGCTGCTGGCGGTCACCCACCACGGCGCCGGCCGCGTCGTCGTCGCCGCCGACTCCGACCTCTTCGGCGACGACTGCATCGACGACCTCGACCACCACCCGCTGTGGCTCAACCTCGTCTACTGGGCCGCCGAGCCCGCCTTCCGCGACTCCGCAGGGCCCGCCGCCTCCGCGCCGAAGTCCGACCCGGCTTGGTCCGCCCTCAAGGACGCGGTCGCCGAGTTGCGGCTGACCCAGTCCAAGGACGGCTCGGTCGACCTCGCCTCACACGACCGCGACCGCCTGGCCGAGCTGGTCGAGACGATCGCCGCCTGCGCCGAGGCGCTGGCTTCGCACTTCCCCCACCAGAGCGACTACATCGCCGCCCTCGGCGATGACCTGCGCGACTGGGTCGCCCAGGACTTCGGCAGGCCCGACTTCCTGCGCTCGACCGAGGCCTTCCGCCCCGAGCAGGTCCGTCGCGACGGCATCGAGCACCTCGTCGTGTTCCCGATGTACAAGCAGAACGCCTCCACCGACACCTGCTTCGAGGCGCTGATCGTGCGCGTTCCCTGGCCCGAGTTCGTGGCCGAGATCGAGGGCTCGGGATACGACAACGCGAAGTACCTCCCGGTCAACCTCGTCGACTACACCGACGGCTACGACTCCGAGTGCGCGGTGCTGTTCCCGGAGACCTTCTCCTGCCACGAGCGCCCGCCGGCGTACTTCGGCGCGATCTTCTGCGACCGCGAGGCCGAGCGTCTGCGCCGGGTGGCCGGCCGCGCGGCCGAGGTGCTGCAGCTGAACCTGCCGCCCGATGCCGCCTGTCTGCTGTCGTCGCCCCAGCTCTCGGAGACGGCCTACATCCTCTGGGACATGCTCCACGACCGCACCCACATGCGCGGCGACTTGCCCTTCGACCCATTCATGATCCGCCAGCGCAGCCCCTACTGGATGTACTCGCTGGAGGAGCTCCGCT
>JBDTSW010000023.1:0-22454 GCA_039930945.1 bacterium | reverse complement strand
CGACCGGGCCGTGGTGCTTGCGCATGTAGACGTCGCGGCCGCGGTGAAACTCGGTCACGCGTCGCCGGCCGGCGGAGCGGTCGCTGGCGAGCTGCTCGTGATGGACGGCGCGCGCCGCCGGGACGAAGAGGATCTCGAAGCCCGCGTCGCGCAGGCGCTTGCAGAAGTCGGTCTCGTCGGAGTAGACGAAGAAGCGAGGGTCGAGGTAGCCGACCCGCGCGGCCGCGTCGCGGCGGACCAGCATCGCCGCCGACTGCACCCAGCCGACCTCGCGCGTCTGCGAGCCGCCGCTCTGGGTGACCAGCGCCCGATGTAGGAACAACGCCTGCGCGAGCGCGGTCCCCAGCCCCGGAAGGCGCCAGGCGCAGGCGAGGTGCGAGCCGTCGGGGGCGAGCAGCTGGGCCCCCGCGGCGGCCGCGCCGGGGTTCGCGTCGAGCGCCGCGACCAGCGCCCCGGCTGCGCCCTCGCGCAGCTCGGAGTCCTCGTTCAGCAGCAGGCAGAGCTCGCCGCGCGACTCGCGCAACAGCAGCGTGTCGTTCTCCGCCTTGCCCGCCCGCCGGTCGCGCTCGATCAGCCGCACCCGGGCACCGACCTCGCCGGCGCCGCCGACCCAGGCCCGGACGGCGTCGGCCGAGCCGTCGTCGGAGGCGTTGTCGAGGACCAGCACCTCCGCGCCCAGCGAGGGGGGGTGGGTCGCCCGGATCGCCTCCAGGCCCGCGAGCAGATCTTCGCGGCCATTGGTGTTGACAACGCAGTAGGAGAGGCGCACGGGGGAGAATCGTCGCCGATGCGCGTCCAGATCGTCGATCCCCCCGCATACACGCCCCCATACGACCGCTCGCTGAGCGCCGCCCTCGCCGACGCCGGGGCCGAGGTCGAGCTGATCACCGCCCCCTTCGACTGGGGCTCGGTCCCTGCCCCCGAGGGCTACCGGGTGACCGAGTTCTTCCACCGCCGCTCCTCGGGCCTGGGCACCGGCTCGCCCCTGCGCCGGCCGCTGAGGGGCATCGAGCACCTGGCGGGCATGCGGCGCCTGCGCCGCGAGGCCCGGCGCGCCGACATCGTCCACTACCAATGGCTGCCGCTGCCGCGGGCCGACCGCCATCTGCTGCCCCGGGGGATGCCGCTGGTCCACACTCCGCACAGCCTGCTTCGCGTCGACGCCTGGAGCGGTCGAAGCGCCCGCCATAACGCCGACCTGCTGCGACGGATGGATGCCGTCGTCGCGCTCACGGAGTACGGAGCCGGGGTCCTGCGCGAGCAGGCCGGCGTCGATGCCGACCGCATCCACGTCATCCCCCACGGTCCGCTCGACTACCTCACTCGACTCGACGACGAGGCGCCGCTGCCGGCCGACCTCGCCGCCGTCGAGGGGCCCGTGGTGCTCTTCTTCGGCCTGATCCGCCCCTACAAGGGCGTGGATTATCTGCTGCAGGCCTTCCGTGAGATCGAGGGGGCCGAGCTGTGGGTCGTCGGCAGGCCCTTCGGGGTCGACCTCGGCGAGCTCACCGAGGCCGCCGGGCGCTGCCGCTCGACCGTGCGCTTCGTCCCGCGCTTCGTCGAAGATCGCGAGGTGCCGGCGCTGTTTCGCCGGGCGGACCTCGTGGTCCTGCCGCACCGCGACGCCGAGCAGTCCGGGGTGCTGTTCACGGCGCTGGCGTTCGCCAAGGCGATCCTGATGAGCGACGCCGGAGGGTTCGGAGAGGTCGCCGCCCTCGGCGCCGGGCGCATCTTCGAGGCCGGCGACGCGGCGGCTCTCGCCGCCGGCCTCGAGGCGCTGCTGGGCAATCCGGGTGCGCGCGATCGCCTCGCCACGGCCGCGGCCGATGCCGCCGCCGGCCCCTACGCGTGGGCGACGATCGCGGCGCAGACGATCGCCCTCTATGAGGGCCTTCTCGGGCGATAATCGCCGCCCATGGCTGTACTCGAGATCGTCTTCTGGGCCGCGGTCGCCCTGCTGGTCTACACGCACGCCGGGTATCCGCTGCTGCTGCTGGCGCTGTCGCGGCTGCGCGGTCCCCGCGAGAGCGCGCCCGGGCCGGGCGGGCCGCCGTCGGTGTCGTTGACGGTCGCCGCCCACGACGAGGCCGACGTGATCGGCCACTGGGTCGAGATGGCGCTGGCGCTCGACTACCCGGCCGAGCTGCTGGAGGTGGTCGTCGCCTGCGACGGCTGCACCGACGACACCGCCGAGCGCGCCCGCGCGGCAGGAGCGCACCGGGTGCTGGAGCTGGAGCGCGGCGGCAAGGTGGCGGCGCTCAACGCCGCCGCCGCCGAGTCGCGCGGGGCCGTTCTCGCCTTCTCCGACGCGAACTCGTCCTGGCGCCCGGACGCGCTTCGCCTGCTGGTCGCCCGCCTCGGCACCGAAGGAGTCGGCTACGTCTGCGGCCAGGTGCGCTTCACCGCCACCGAGGGCGGCGACAACGAGGAGGGCCTGTACTGGCGTTACGAGATGGCCGTCCGCGAGATGGAGTCGAGCCTGGGCGGAATCACCGCCGGCAACGGCGCCATCAACGCGATTCGCCGCGAGGCCTACATCGCGCTCGAGCCCACCAGCGGCCAGGACATCTCCTTCCCCTTCGAGCTCGCCAAGCGCGGCTGGCGAGCCGTGTATGAGCCGCGCGCGACCGCCAGCGAGCCGATGGCGCCGACGATCGAGGGCGAGTTCCGGCGCAAGCGGCGGATGATGGCCGGCGCCTGGAACACGATCCTCCACACCGGCCTGCTCTCGCCCCGCGGCTACGGCCCGCTGTACGCCCTGGAGATCTACTCGCACCGGCTGCTGCGCTACGCGACGCCGCTGTTCCACCTGGTCGCCTTGGCGACGAACCTGGCGCTGCTGGGCGAGGGCACGATCTACGTGGTCACGCTGGCCGCGCTGCTCGGCCTCGCGGGCGCGGCGCTGATCGCCGGCGCCGTGCTGCTGCGCCCGCTGCGCATCGCCCGCTACTACGCGGCGGTCACAGCGGCGAGCGCCGTCGGCCTCTGGGACCTGCTCCGCGACGGCGTCCCGCGCACCTGGGAGAGGGTCGAGGGGACCCGGTGAACGAGCCGCCCAGAGGACTGCCGCGTGCCGCCGACATCGCCATCGCGGCGCTGGCCCTGGCCCTGCTCTCGCCGGTGCTGGCGATCGCGGCGGTCGCGATCAAGCTCGACTCCCCCGGGCCGGTGATCTACCGCCAGCGCCGGGCGGGGCTGCGGGGCGAAGCCTTCGACCTGCTGAAGCTGCGGACGATGCACGGCGGCGCCGACCCGGTCGGAGTCGGGACCCCCGTCTTCGCGGACGATCCCCGGGTAACCCGGTCCGGCTCGATCCTGCGCCGCTCCTCCCTCGACGAGATCCCGAACCTGCTCAACGTGCTTCGCGGCGAGCTTGCCCTGGTCGGCCCCCGCCCGACGCTGGAGGCACAGGTCGAGCTGTATACGCCGCGGCAACGACGGCGCCTCGAGGTGAAGCCGGGGATCACCGGCTGGGCGCAGGTCAACGGGCGCGCCGGCATCCCCTGGGATGAGCGGATCGAGCTCGACGTCTGGTACGTGGACAACCGCAGCGCGCGGCTGGACCTTCGCATTCTCGCCCGCACCACGCGGCTGCTCGTCTCGGGCCACGGACTCTACGGATAGGCTCAGCGCCGATGCCCGCCGAGGTGAAGCTCCGCGACTTCCGGCCCGACGATGCGCCCGCGGTCCGCCGCTGGTTCAACGACGAGCGCGTCACCGCCGACCTCGTCGGCAGCCGCGACGGCTTCGATCTCGAAGCGGCCTCGGGATGGGTCGAGCGGGCGATCAACACCGCGGACGATCGCAAGTGGGCGATCACGATCGACGGCTCCGACGCCGCCGTCGGCTTCGTCGCCCTGTTCGGCCTCGGCCGCGACGTCGGCCCGGAATTGGCGGTGCTGGTGGGGGAACCCGCGGCGTGGGGCAAGGGGGTGGCGCGCGAGGCAGAGCGCCAGGCCTGCATCCACGCCTTCAACGACCTCGGCGCCCATCGGGTGCACGCCGAGATCCCAGCGACCAACGAGGCGGCGCAGAAGGTCGTCACCCACCTGGGATTCCGCCGGGAGGGCCTGCTCAAGCGAGCGATCCTCCGTGGCGACGAGGCGATCGACAACCAGATCTGGGGCCTGCTGCCGGAGGACTTCAGCGGATTCCGAGACGGTGAGGGCTGAGCTCCTCGAAGACCGCGGCGACGCGGCCTCGAGCGACGACTTCTTTCGCAGCCGCCCCTTCTACGACGCCGAGGGCGTAACCCATTCGCTCGGCCTCGGCGGGCTTCACCTGCCGGTGATCGTGCGCGAGGTACCCGGCGCCCCCGAGCACCTGGACGCGATCTCCCCCTACGGCTATCCGGGCGCGGCGGGCTCGGGCGAAGCCCCTTCTGCGGCCGAGGCCGACTGGTCGGCGACCGGCCTGGTCAGCCTCTTCGCCCGCGACCGGATCGGCGCGCCGCCCTGCCTGCCCGGGGGCACCGAGCGGTCCCTGGTGCAGGTCCACGACCCCGCCCTGAAGCGCAGCCTGCGCCCTCGACTCGCCTCGCAGATCCGCCGCAACCAGCGCCGGGGGTGGGAGGTGCGAGCCCTCGCCGGCCCGGAGGCCACGGCGGCGCAGCGCCGCGCCTTCCTCGGGCTCTACACGGAGACGATGACCCGCACCGGCGCCGCTGCGCGGTACTTCCACCAGGCGCCCTACTTCGAAGCGCTGCTGGCGTACCCGCGGTCGTGGCTGTTGCAGGCGGAGTCCGCCGCCGCCGCTCCAGGCGCCGGGGCGATCGCCGCGCTGTCCGACGGCCTCCTCCACTACTACCTGGGCGGGACCGCCGACGACGCGCTCGAGGACTCCCCCTTCAAGAACGTCGTCGCCGCGATGCTCGACCTGGCCGACGAGTTGGACGCTCCGCTCAACCTCGGCGGGGGGCTGCGCCAGGGCGACGGCCTCGAGGACTTCAAGCGTGGCTTCGCCAACTCGGAGCTGCCCTTCGTCACCCACGAGGTGGTCTGCGACCCCGCGGCCTACGAGCATCTCAGCCATGGACGCGACGCCGGGGGCTTCTTCCCGGCCTACCGCGCCTAGCTGCGCTAGTCGCTCTCCATCCGCCGGGCGGTCTTGGAGCGGATCTGCCTGAGCCGACCGCGGAGGCGGTCTCCGGGACACGCCGTGTAGTCGACCTTGCCGTGCCCGTAGATGTGGTGGATCGTCACCCTCTTTCCCTGGGGGTGGCGGTTCTGGGCGCCCCCGGCCGAGATCACGGTGGTCTTGCCCTTCGCTCGCCGTCCGTGCAGGGAGAGCTTCCAGGCGAGGTACCGGCTCAAGCCCCTGAGGGTGGCGCCGGAGGGCGGCGTCGAGGTGTGGTTGGCGATCGAGGCGATCCCGGCCGTGGTCGCGTTGTAGCCCTGGGCGTGAGCGCCGACCACCGCTCGGTCGAGGCCGCCCTGACGGCCGGCGTACAGGGTGCCGAAGCGATCAACGAGCGCGTTGTAGCCGATGTCGTTCCAGCCATTGCCGTTTCGGTGGTAGCGGCAAATCCCCAGCACGATCCCCGGAGCCTCGGCGACGCTGTAGTCGTTGACGCTGACCGTGTGGTGGACGGCGACCGCCTTGACCTTGCCGTAGGAGGGGCTCGTGCGCGGGTGACACCCGCCCTGGTCGCGGTCGGCTCCCCAGTCCTTGCGGGTGACGAAGTTCGGCTTGCCGACTGCGGCCTCGGCCTGCGGTGAGACCAGGGCCGAGGCCGAGACGAAGGCGCTGCTGAGCGCGCGCCGAACGCCGGTCAAAGCGGAGTCGGCGGCGCCGGTCGTCCCCGAGACGTTGACGTAGTGAAGCCTGCCCTCCGGCCGCCAGCCGCGGGCACGTACCTGAGCGAAGGAGGCGCCGCCGACGTAGAGCGGGTCACCGTTGGCGATCTCGGCCCATTCGCTCCAGGCGCCATCGACGCTGCGGGCACGAATCTCCAGGGGGCGCCGCTCGCCGGCGAGGCCGACCAGATCGAAGCGCATCGGCGCCTCGACCACCGCCGAGCGCTGCGTCACCGGTCCCTCTCCGGCCCGGCCGTCGACCTTGCCCTCGGGCCCGACGGCCTCGGCTCCCTGCAACGGCTGCGAGAAGTCCACCGCCGCCGGCATGTAGGGGGTGGTGCTCAGCGCCGGGGCTGCGACCCAGAGGAGTCCGGCCGCGACGGCCAGCAGGCTCAGTTGTCGGATCGCGTGTCCCACCCGTGATGAGGGTAGGGAACGTTGCTGAAGATCGAGCGCGGCCCTGACCGTGGCCGAGAGGGTTCGTGCAGCCGGCCCCGGATGGGTCAGCCGGTGGTCAGGGGGACGTCCTCGGGTCCCTGGCCCCGGTAAATGTCGCGGAAGTCGCGCAGCGCGTCGAGCGTGGCCGCGCCCTCGTAGGTCTCGCAGCCTTCCAGCTGAGTCCAGCCGACCGCGGCGACCTCGTAGGGCATCTCGGGGTTGGGGAAGAGGATGACCCCGGCGGGGCTCTCGTCGAACACACCCTTGATCGCGAGCTGGTCTTCCTCGGAGAGATCCGGCGAGTACTGGATGGCGATTCGCCCGTGCTCGGCCGAGTGCATCGAGTAGGCGGGATCCACCATCTCGGAGTAGGCACCGTCGGCCTGCTGCAGGCCGGGGTCGAGGTGGTCGCCCGAGGTCGCCGGGTTGGTCTTGTAGTCGGGCGCCTTCGACGGATCCGAGCCGAAATGGCTGTTGCCCTCGTCAGGGAGGTCCAGACGAAGCTCGCAGTTGGCCTCTGTGGCCGCGGTCTCGAGGTCGCCGGTGGCGATCGCCGCGGGTGCCGTTCCCTCGCGGCAGTCGGGCTTGTAGTCGTTGGTCGAGCCGGAGAGGTTCTGGATCTTCGCCTGGTCGCAGGCGGCGTCCTCTCCGGACCCGTCGGTGCTTGTCGATCCGGCCCCCAAGAGCACGATCGCCAGGCCCACGACCACGGCCAGCCCCAACGCCCCGGCGACGAGGTAGCCGGCCATCAGGCGCCTGCGGGCGGCGCTGTCGGCCTGCTGCTCTGCCGCCACGCGCTCGGCGCGGCGGCGCTGCTGCTCGTCCTTACGGGATGACATGGGCCGATGAGGCTAGCCGATCAGGGCTTGCGTTCCCTGAGCTGCCGTAGCACTCGGCGAGGAAGCCCGATAGCTCGTCGTCGAGGCGGCGGGGGCGGAGGCGCCACTCGAGAATCGAGTTGGCGTTGACCAGGCGCGCGGCAGGCATCTCTTCGACCAGCATGTCCGCGTCGGAGAAGGGGTGCAGGGGGTCCGCGCGGTGCCCGATCACCAGCGCCGGCATCGCCAGCTCACAGCGCTCCTCGCTCGGGGGCGCGGTGCGACCGAAGAGGATTCCCTCGAGCACCGCGCGCGAGGGCGCCGGGTCCTGGCGCAGGCCGTCGAGGCCGAGGTCCAGCAGCGGGGTCGTCCGGGGGATCCGCCGGGCGCCGGCGGCGACCGTGCGGTAGAGGGGCTCGCCGAAGCGCAGCGCCATCAGCATCGGAGTGAAGATCATGGCGGCGCCGAGAAGGGCGTTGTCGAGCACCGGCATCTCGATCAACAGCGCCCCGGCTCGATCGGGATGGCGCGAGGCAAGCTCGAGGCTGACGTTCGCGCCCAGCGAGGTGCCGCCGACCACCGGCGCCTCCAGCTCGAGGTGGTCGAAGAGCGCGACCAGCTGCTCGGCGAAGGCACCCATGTTGTAGAGGCGGGGGTCGGTGGGGCGGTCGGAGCGGCCGTGGCCGAGCAGGTCCACCGCGACCACCCGGTTGCCGCGGGCGGCCAGCTCCGGTCCGAGACGCTCGTACATGCGCCGGCTCAGCAGCAGCCCGTGCGCGATCACGATCACGCGGTCGCCCTCGCCGTACAGGTCGTAGGCGATCCGGTGTCCGGCGTATTGAAACGAGTCTTCGCGGGGTGCCATCGGAGCGTGCAGTCTAGGTCCAGCCGGCGCCGCCGCCGGCGCCGGCGCGTTCCCAGGGCCTCGATGCACGCAGGGCGCTGAGCACCGCCCGCACACTCAGGGCCCGGTTGAGAGCATAGAAGTGGATCCCCGGCGCGCCTCCCGCCAGCAGCTCGTCGCACTGCTGCGCCGCATAGGCGACCCCCAGCAGGGTCTCGGCCTCCGTGTCGCCGCCGAGGGCGTGCATCGCCTGCTCGAGCTCGTCCGGTATCGACGCGTCGCACAGCCGGCAGATCCGGGACACCTGGGCGTAGCTGGCGATCGGGATCACTCCCGGGATGATCGGCACCTCGATGTCGCGCGCGCGCGCCGCGGCGACGAAGTCCCAGTAGACGTCGTTGTCGAAGAACAGCTGGGTGATCAGGAAGCTGGCCCCGGCGTCGACCTTGGTCTTCAGGTAGGCGAGGTCGGCGTCGAGGCTGCTCGCCTCGGGGTGAACCTCGGGAAAGCAGGCGCCGCCGACGGTGAAGCTGTAGTCCTCCTCGATCAGGGCGGTGAGCTCGGCGGCGCTGGAGAGCCCTCCCTCGGGACGCGAGAACCCGCTCTGCCCGCGCGGTGGATCGCCCCGCAGGGCGAGAACGTTGACGATCCCCGCCTCGGCGAAGCGATCGAGGATCGCCGCCAGCCCCTCGCGCGTCTCGCCGACGCAGCTGAGGTGGGCCATGGCCTCGATCCCGTGCTCGCGCTTGATCCGGGTCGCGATCTCGACCGTGCCGTCACGGGTGGCCCCGCCGGCCCCGTAGGTGACCGAGATGTAGTCCGGCTCGAGTGGCCTCAGCGCCGCGACCGCGCCGAACAGGGCGTCGACGCCCTCCGGCGTCTTCGGCGGGAAGAACTCGAACGAGAACACGGGCCGTCGCGCGGCGAGCAACTCGTCGATTCGCATGGTCGGGTGATGGTAGAGCGCCGGCCGGGGCGATCCCAGACGGGAGTCGAGGGCCGCAGGCAGCGTCGGTAGCATCGGCCAATGCCGTTCAGCGACCAAGCCCCTGACCCCGTCGCGCTCGCGCTCAGCCAGCTCGAACCGGGCACCCGCGCTCTCCTCGACCTCTCGTTGCGCCGTGCGCTGCCCGACGAAGAGCTGGCGAAGCTGGTCGCTGCGGACCCCGGCGAGATCGCGCTGCGACGGGAGCGCGCGCTGGACGGGATCGCCGCCGAGGCCGGGATCCATGGCCCCGAGGCCCGCGACCAGGTCAGCGCCCGGTTGCTCGCCGTCCCATCCGAGATGTGGCCGGCATCCGCTGGGGCGGACCATCCGCAGGCGCCGATGCCGGGGGCCGCGGCTCCGAGCGCCCCGATCAGCGACGCGCGACAGACGGTCGGCGCCACGCCGGGAGCCGCCCTCGGTCCACCGCCGGGTCATCTCCCCCCGTCGCCAATAGGCGCCGTGCGCACGCAGCCCGGCGCGGCCCAGGCCCCCAAGCGCAGCCGCAGCCGGGTGATGGTCCTGCTGGCGCTGCTTCTGGCGGCGGCGCTGGTCGCGGTCCTGTTGTTGCAGATGGCCGGCAGCTCCGACGAGGCCGCTCCCGGGCCGGGACCCACCCCGGACGCCCCAGCGGAGCAGGCGCCGACGGGCGCCCCGGCCGCGGCCGAGAACACGCGGCTCGCCGGCCTGCGAGCGCCCCTGATTCAGGTCGAGCGGGCCTGAACGCCGCTTTCCGGGCCTCGGATCAGGCTCGCCGGGCGACTTTTCTGCGCAGTTTGCGGGAATGCGCCTTGCGCGCGTTGCGGGGCATGGCTAGGGTGCGGCTTGCAACTGGGAGAGAGCGGAACCGCGAAGCCAAGCGGGTGCCCATCTCGAAGGTGACGAGGAAGCTTATTTCGCGCGAAGGCTACGCGCGAGGCAGGCGAAAACGTCACCCCCGGTTGCGTTTTTTTGCGTCGGGGGCGGCCGCCGATCTTTCGTTGTCCGACGGCGTGTCTACCTTGCGGATGCGGCTATGCCGCCGGCTCGTGGGGTCCTGCCACTTCCGAGTCGCGCGACCGGGGCGCACCCCAGGGAGCAGGGCGCCGAGAGCTCCGTCCCCGGAGCAGGCTCACGGCTAGCCCGCCCTCTCCCGCTTGGCCTCCAGCGGTCGACTGGGTTGCCGCCGCGGCCGAGCGCCTGGCCGAGTTTCACTCATAGACTCCGGCGGCATGACCGACTTCCTCGTCAAGCGCGACGATCTGCGCGAGTGCCGCATCGCCGAGGGGGCCACCCCCGAGCCCGAGCCCGGCCAGGCGCTGCTCGCGGTGCGGACGTTCGGGCTTACCGCCAACAACATCACCTACGCGGTCATGGGCGAGGCGATGTCCTACTGGGACTTCTTCCCGGCCTCCGGCGACTGGGGTCGCGTGCCGATGTGGGGCTTCGCCGAGGTCGAGCGCAGCGAAGCAGAAGGGGTGGAACAGGGCGCCCGGGTCTATGGCTACCTGCCGCCGTCCTCGCACCAGGTGGTGACGCCGTCGGGCGCCGACGAGCGCGGCTTTGTCGACGCCTCCCCGCACCGCGCCGCGCTGCCATCGGCCTACCACCGCTACCTGGTCACCGGCACCGATCCCTTTTACCGCGCCGACACCGAGGAGCTGCAGATGCTCCTCCGCCCGCTGTTCTTCACCTCGTTTCTGATTGACGACCAGCTCGCCGACGAGGGGCTGACGAACGACGGGCCGGTAGTGATCGCGAGCGCTTCCTCGAAGACGGCGATCGCCGCCGCGTTCATGCTCGCCCAGCGAGAAGGGGTCGAGCTGGTGGGCCTGACCTCGCCCCGAAGCGCCGAGTTCGTCGAGGGCCTCTCGATCTACGACCGCACCGTCACCTACGACGCGATCGACTCGCTCGACCGCGGCCCGGCGACCTTCATCGACATGTCCGGCGACGACGAGGTCCGCCGGGCGGTCCACTCCCACTACGGCGACCAGCTCGTCCACAGCATGGCGGTGGGGATCACCCACTGGGAGGGGCTGGCGGGCACGGGACAGGACCTGCCCGGACCGCCGCCGACGATGTTCTTCGCCCCGAATCGGGTCGACCAGCGCGCCCGGGATTGGGGGGGTGAGGGCCTCTCGTCGCGGGTCGCCGAAGCGTGGCACCCGTTCTGCGAGTGGACCGGCGGCTGGCTGAAGACGCGGCGGGCCGAGGGCTTCGACGCCGTGCGCAGCGCCTACCTCGAGGTGCTCGAGGGCCGCGTCGATCCGCGCACCGCCCACGTGCTCACCCTCTAGGAGCGCGCGAATGGGGTGAGACCTACAAACTCAGCCACTACGGCTGAGTTCGTTGATCTCCGCGGCTGGGGTCGGGCCGGTAGGCTCCCGCGCGCCGCCCTGGGCGTCTTGCTCCGGGCGTCTTCCCAGCCGAGGAGGCAGCAGTGAAGAAGGATTGGCTAGCACCGCTGACGGGGGTTGCTTTTGTAGCCCTGGTGATCATCGGGTTCTCGGTCGCCGGGGAGCCGCCCGACGCCAAGTCCTCGCCCGAGGAGATCGTCAACTTCTACGTGTCCAATACGGACTCCGTGAGGATCGGCGCGCTCCTCTCGGCCGCTGCGGGGTTGCTCTTCATCTTCTTCGCCAATCACCTGCGCCGGGTGTTCGACGCGGCCGGGGAGGCGCCGCTGTCGGTGACCGTGCTCGTCGGCGGCTCGGTGATGGCGGTTGGAGCCGCGATCGACGCCACGATCCTGCTGGCGATCGCCGAGACGGCCGATGACATCGAGGCCACCTCGGTGCAGACCCTCCAGGCCCTCTGGGACAACGACTTCCTGCCGATCGCCCTGGGACTGTTGGTGTTCCTGATCTCCGCCGGGCTCTCGATCCTGCGGACCGGGGCCCTGCCGAGGTGGCTGGGCTGGGTGGCGCTGGCGCTGGCGGTTATCGGGTTCACGCCGATCGGGTTCGCCGCCTTCCTGGGGGCGGGGATCTGGATCGTGGTGGTCAGCGTGATGCTGGCCGTGCGGGCTGGGCGAAGCTCCGGCTCGACGCCGGCGGCGAGCGCCTAGGGCCTGCGCGCCGGGGCCTCGCTCGAGGCCCCGGCTGGCCGCTCTACCGCCCGAAGCGCTCGGCCTCCTCGGAGCCGCCGGTGGCATCGCCGGCGCTGTAGGAGTGGGCCCCGGCCCCGGCGAGGGCGCCGCGGTCGACGATCAGGTACTCGTCGCGTATCGGCCGCCCGCCGAAGTGGCATTCGAGGATCTCGCGCGTCCCTGCCGCATACCGGGCCTGGGCCGAGAGGCTGGTGCCGGAGATGTGCGGGGTCATGCCGTGATGGGGCATCGTCCGCCACGGGTGGTCTTCCGGTGCGGGCTGTGGGAACCAGACATCGCCCGCATAGCCGGCGAGCTGCCCGCTCTCGAGCGCCCTCACGATCGCGTCGCGGTCACAGATCTTGCCGCGGGCGGTGTTGACCAGGTAGGCGCCGCGCTTCATCCGCGCCAGCATCTCGTCGTCGAAGAGGTGCTCGGTCTCGGGGTGAAGCGGCGCATTGATCGTGACCACGTCGCAGACCTCGACCATCGACGCGGCGTCGGGGTGGTAGGTGACGCCCAGCTCCTCCTCCACCTCGGGCGGGAGGCGGTGTCGGTCGGTGTAGTGCAGGCCGACCTCGAAGGGCTTCAGCCGGCGCAGCACGGCCGTGCCGATGCGCCCGGCCGCGACTGTCCCCACCTGCATCCCCTCGACGTCGTAGGAGCGCGCGGCGCAGTCGGCGATGTTCCACCCGCCCGCGATCACCTGCTGGTAGGAGGGGATGTAGTTGCGGACCAGGCCGAGGATCATCATCACCACGTGCTCTGAGACGCTGATCGAGTTCGAATAGGTGACCTCGGCAACCGTCACCTGGCGCTCCACCGCGGCCTGCAGGTCGACGTGGTCGGAGCCGATGCCGGCGGTTATCGCCAGCTTGAGATTGGGCGCCTTGGCGATCCGCTCGGCGGTCAGGTAGGCCGGCCAGAAGGGCTGGGAGATGACGACCTCGGCCTCTGCAAGCTCGCGTTCGAAGACCGAGTCGGGGCCGTCCTTGTCGGCGGTGACGACGAGCGTGTGCCCGTCCGCCTCGAGGAACTGCCGCAATCCGAGCTCGCCCGAGACGCAGCCCAAGAGCTCGCCCGGAGTGAAGTCGATCGCCTCCGGAGTCGGCGTCGTCTGCCCGTCGAAGTAGCGCTCGATCCTGGGGACGTCGTCGCGCGGATATGACGGCGGATAGCCGTCCACCGGATCGTCGTAGAGAACGCAGAGAACCTTTGCCATCTTCCTAGCCTCCTTGGGGGTTGACACCATCGTAGGCCGAAGTCGCTGTGCCGGGCACCCAGTTGGTACCGGCCAGGGGCACCTTGGACATCGCCGCGGCTTCGAGGGTGAGCGCGACCATGTCCTCCGGCTCAAGGTTGTGCACGTGGGACTTGCCGCAGGCACGAGCCAGGGTCTGGGCCTCGAGCACCATCGCGCGCAGGTAGTTGGCGAGCCTCCGGCCGCCGAGCGCGGGGTCGAAGCGGCGCGCGAGCTCGGCGTCCTGGGTAGAGATCCCGACCGGGTCGCGGCCCTCGTGCCAGTCGTCATAGAAGCCGGCCGAGGAGCCGATCGCCTCGTACTCCTGCTCGTGGGCGGGCGAGTTGTCCCCCAGCGCGATCAGCGCCGCAACGCCGATCGAGACGGCGTCGGCGCCGAGCGCCAGCGCCTTGGCGACGTCGGCGCCGGATCGGATCCCTCCCGAGACGATCAGCTGCACCTTGCGGTGCATGTCCAGCTCCTGCAGGGAGCGAACGGCCTCCGGGAGCGCGGCCAGGATCGGGACTCCCACGTGCTCGATGAAGACCTCCTGGCTGGCAGCCGTGCCCCCCTCCATGCCGTCGAGCACGATCACGTCGGCTCCTGCCTTGATCGCCAGGGCAACGTCGAAGTAGGTGCGCGTGGCGCCGATCTTGACGTAGATCGGCTTGCGCCAGTCGGTGATCTCCCGCAGCTCCTGGATCTTGATCTCGAGGTCGTCGGGGCCGGTCCAATCGGGGTGGCGGCAGGCGCTCCGCTGGTCGATCCCCTTCGGCAGGTCCCGCATCTCGGCGACCCGGTCGGAGATCTTCTGGCCCAGCAGCATGCCGCCGCCGCCGGGCTTGGCGCCCTGGCCGACGACGACCTCGACGGCGTCGGCGCGCCGCAGATCGTCGGGGTTCATCCCGTAGCGGGAGGGCAGGACCTGGTAGATGAGCGTCTTCGAGTGGTCGCGCTCCTCGGGCAGCATGCCGCCGTCCCCCGTCGTGGTGGAAGTCCCGACGGCGCTCGCCCCTCGTCCCAGGGCCTCCTTGGCCTCAGCCGACAGCGCCCCGAAGCTCATCCCCGCGATCGTGATCGGGATCTCGAGCTCGATCGGCCGGCTTGCGAAGCGGCCGCCGAGGGTGACGTCGGTGCCGCAGCTCTCGCGGTAGCCCTCGAGCGGGTAGCGCGAGACGCTGGCGCCGAGGAAGAGCAGATCGTCGAAGTGGGGCACCCGCCGCTTGGCGCTGAACCCACGGATGTCGTAGATCCCCTCGCGGGCCATGCGCTGGATCTCGTGGATCGCGTTGTGATCGAACAAGAACGACTCGCGCAGGCCCGGGCGCCACCGTCCGGCCTCGGCAGGATCGAAGCCGGCGTGCTTGCTGAGGGCGTCGAACTCGGTCATCAGTAGGCACCCGCGTTGTCGATCTGGAAGTTGTAGAGCTGCCGGGCGGAGCCGTAGCGCCGGAACTCGCCGGGATCGAGGTCCGCCTCGCCGGCCGCCAGCAGCAGCTCGAGCTGGGCGCGATGCTGTGTGCGCATCTCCTTCTCGACACAGTCCGCGCCGAGGCCGGCGACCTGGCCGCGAACGTAGACCCGCGTCTCGTAGATGGAGTCGCCGAGACCATCGCCGGCGTCGCCGCAGACGACCAGTGCTCCCTTCTGTGCCAGGAAGGCGCCGGCGTGGCCGATGGAGCCGTGGACGACGATGTCCACCCCCTTCATCGAGATCCCGCAGCGCGCCGACGCGCCCCCCTTGACCACCAGCAGTCCGCCCCGTCCCGAGGCCCCCGCTGACTGGCTGGCGTCGCCATCGACGATTACCGTCCCCGACATCATGTTCTCGGCGACGCCGACGCCGCAGTTTCCCTCGATCCGCACCGTGGCGAGCTTGTTCATCCCGGCGCAGTAGTAGCCGACGTGCCCCTCGATCGTGACCTCGGCGTCGGCATCGAGGCCGACCGCGATCGCGTGCGCGCCGCCCGGGTTGGTGACGCGCCAGCGGGAGGGCGCCGCCGGATCGAGATCGTGCAGGCGCTGGTTCAGCTCTCGGACCGTGATCGCCGCGAGGTCGACCGGCGTGACAGCGACCTCCGTGGTGCTCACGCGACCCTCGCCCGCTCCCAGGAGTACACGCGCGCGGGCTCCGGCTCCCATACCTCGGCCGATTCCGCCCCCGGGAGCACCGCGATCGCCCGGTACTCGGAGGCCATCGCCACCCAATCCTCGGTCTCGGCCAGCACCGCCGGCTTGCAGGCGATCGGGTCGCGGAGGACCGCGAAGCCGTCGGCCGTGCCGACGGCGAAGGTGTAGAAGCCGTCGAGGTCGGACAGGCAGTCGTGCAGAGCCTGCTCGAGGTCCGCTCCCTGGGAGAGACGCCAGGTCAGGTATCCGGCCGCGACCTCGCTGTCGTTGTCGGTCTCAAAGCGGATCCCCCGCCTGCTCAGAAGCCTGCGCAGCCGGTTGTGATTCGACAGCGATCCGTTGTGGACCAGGCAGAGGTCGAGCCCGGTGGAGAAGGGATGGGAATGCTCGGTCGTGACCCGGCTCTCGGTCGCCATGCGGGTGTGCCCGAGGGCGTGCGTCGCCGAGACCTCCGCCAGCCTGAATCGCTCGACGAAGTCGCGAGGATCGCCGGCCTCCTTGTAGATCTCGATCCGCTCGCCGACGCTCATCACCCGCAGCTCGGGATGGCGCTCGCCGAGCCAGGCCTGGACGTCGGCCGGGCCGGCCGGGACCCCGAACAGCGCGTGAGAGGCGCGGACCTCGGGCCCGGCCTCGGCTCCGAAGTCCTCGGCCAGCTCCGTGGCGAGCTGAGGCCACGGGGGCACGGCCTCCGGCGAGAACAGCGAAACCTTGCAGGCACCGGCTGGGACGGGGTCGCGGTAGAGCGCGACCCCGGCGCTGTCGGGGCCGCGGTCGGCGAGCTGGGTGAGCATGGCGCTCAGGTGGGCGCCGAGCTCGTCCTCGATCGTGCCCGATTTGCTGAAAAGACCGGCAATCCCGCACATGGGGGCATCTAGTAGTGCTGGAGGTAGCGGTCGAGCTCCCACTGAGTGATCTGCTCGTGGGCCGCCTGCCATTCGCGCCGCTTGCAGCGAATGAAGTAATCGACGTAGTCCTCGTCGCCGACCGAGCCCAGCGCCTTGCGCAGCACCTCGTCGGCCTCGAGCTCGCGGGTCGCGTCGAGCAGGTTGGCGGGAAGGGTCTCGATGCCCATCTCGCGCCGATCCGCCTCGCTGGTTTCGTACATGTTCGCGGAGGTCGGGTCGCCGGGGTCGAGGCCCCGCTCGATTCCGTCGAGGCCCGCGGCAAGGATCGCCGTCGCGGCCAGATAGGGGTTGCAGGAGCCGTCGACCGTCCGGTCCTCGACCCGCCCTGCGTCGGGGATGCGGAGCATCATCGTGCGGTTGTTGTAGCCATAGGTGACGTAGGCCGGCGCCCAGGTTGCGCCGCTCGCCGGAGCCCCGATCACCAGGCGCTTGTAGGAAGAGACCGTGGGCGCGGTGAGCGCGATGTAGGCCTTCGCGTGTGCCTTCAGGCCGGCGATGAACTGGTATCCGACCTCGCTCACGCCGAGGCCCCGAGGGTCGTCACCGGGATCCCGGTGGAACACATTCGTCTCGCCGTTCCAGAGGCTCATGTGAAAGTGGGCGCCGTTGCCGGTCAGGTGGGCGAACGGCTTCGGCATGAAGGTCGCGATCAACCCGCGGTCCTGCGCCATCGCCTCGACCATGTAGCGGTAGAAGACGGCCCGGTCGCAGGTCGTGAGCGCGTCGGCGAAGGCGAAGTTCTGCTCGAACTGCCCGTTCGCGTCCTCGTGGTCGGTGGCGTACATTCCCCAGCCGAGCGAGTCGACGTTCCGGCTGACGTCGGCGACGAAGTCGAACGAACGAGTGAGGGCGCGGATATCATAGCAGGGCTGCTCGAGGGTGTCGAGCGGGTCGGCGATCTCGATCCCGCCGTCCTCGGTGCGTCGCACCAGGAAGTACTCCAGCTCGCAGCCGATCTTGAGCTCGTAGCCGGCCTCGCGAGCACGTTCGACCTGGCGGCGCAGGATCGTGCGCGGGCAGTACGGCCAGGCCTCACCCTCGACGGTGGAGTCACAGGCGAACCAGCCGATCTCCGGCTTCCAGGGAAGCTGGGTGAAGGTGCCGACGTCGGGCATCGCGATCAGGTCCGGGTTGTCCGGGGTCTGGCCGATGTCGCCGGCGGCGAACCCGGCGAAGCCGGCGCCGTCCTCGAGCAGCGCGTCGAGCTGGGTCGCCGGAACCAGCTTCGCGCTCGGCTTCGCGTGCATATCGACGAACTGCGCGAAGAGGAACTCGACCCCGTCCTCGGCAACCGCTCGCCGGACATCCTCGGCTGTTGGGCGTGCCAACACACCTGGATATATCTCACATACAGGCCACCAGAGCAATGGTGCGGCGACCAGCATTTGCGGTCGCGGTATGTGAACCTGGCACATACTCGGCTAATGGACACGAGGTCGCCAGCTGAAGACTTCCGCTCGCGCTCTTGCGCTTTTGTACCAATTTGTCTAGTCTGCTGGTCTGATGTCCTTTCTGCTCACCTGCCCCAACTGCGGCGAGCGCGAGGTCACCGACTTCGCCTATGGCGGCGAGGTCGTTGTGCGCCCCTCCGCCAAACCCTCCGAGCGTGAGCTGAACTCCTACAACTACTTCCGCCGCAATGCGGCCGGCGTTCAGCGCGAGTGGTGGTATCACCGCTCGGGCTGCCGGTCCTGGTTCCTCGCCGATCGCGACACCACTAGCAACGAGGTGCACTGGGTCGGCCTCCCGGGCCGATGAGCCGCCTCCCCCCCGGGCGTGGGGAGCGGATCGACCGCGAGCGCCCGGTCGCGTTCAGCTTCGACGGCAAGCGAGTGGCGGCGTTCGAGGGTGACACGATCGGGTCCGCGCTTCACGCCAGCGGCCGGCGGGTGCTCTCGCGCAGCTTCAAGTACCACCGGCCGCGGGGCCTGCTGTGCTGCGCGGGCCAATGCCCCAACTGCCTCGTTGAGGTCGACGGCTGGCCGGGCGTACGGGCCTGCACTGAGCCCGTCCGAGAGGGGATGCGGGTGGCGCACATGAACGCGAGCCCCTCGCTGCGGTTCGACCTGATGCGCGGCACCGACCTCTTCGGCAGCCGCCTGACGCCGCCGGGCTTCTACTACAAGACCTTGATCAGACCGCGCCGGCTGTGGCCGCTGTACGAGAAGATCCTGCGTCACGCGGCCGGCCTCGGCCGGCTGCCTCGCCGCCAGGCCGAGCGGGAGTGGCGAACCGAGTACCGGCGGCGCCACGCCGACGTGCTGGTGCTCGGCGGCGGTGTCGCCGGTATGGCCGCGGCCCTGCGAGCGGCGGAGCTGGGAGCGGACGTGGTGTTGGTCGACGACGGCCCCGAGCTCGGCGGCGACCTGCTGGCGGGCGAGGGTGCGGAATCCGCGCGCGAGCTGGCCGCACGGGTGCGCGCGGCGGGGGTCGAGGTGCTGGCGCCGGCCGCCGCGCTCGGATTCTTCGACGGCATCGTCGCGGTCTGGTGCCAGAGCACGCTCCACCAGATCCGCGCCGGCCACCACGTGGCCGCCACCGGCTCGATCGAGCAACCGCTGATGTTCGAGGGAAACGACCTCCCCGGGGTGATGCTCTGCTCCGGCGCGCAGCGGCTCGCCTCCCTGTACGGGGTGCGCCCCGGGAAAGCCGCCCTGGTGGCCACCGTCGCCGACCGCGGCCTCGAGGCCGCCCTCGCCCTGCACGAGGCGGGAGTCGAGGTGGTGGGCATCGCGGACACGCGGTCGAGCGGCGCCGACGAGGAGCTGTCGGCGCGAATCGCGCAGGAGAGGATCCCGCTGCTGCGCGGCAGCGCCGTGGTTCGCGCCTTCGGCCGGCGGCAGGTCAAGGGAGCGGTGGTCGCCGAACTGGACGAAGCCGGCCGGCCGATCGCCGATAGCGAGCGCGGGATCAACTGCGATCTCGTCGCGGTCTCCGGCGGCACCGTCCCCGCCACCTCGCTGCTGCTGCAGGCAGGCGCCAAGGCGCGCTGGAACGAGGCCGGCGGCGCCTATCTGCCGGAGGGCGTCCCGCCGGGCGTCCATGCCGCGGGCGCGGTCGCGGGTCACGAGTCGCGAGATCGGGCAGAGATCTCGGGCGCGGCAGCGGGGGCCGAGGCCGCGCTGGAGCTGGAGCTCGGCGACGAGCGGGACCGAGCGCGGCTTCAGCTCGAGCGCGAATCCCTGAGCCCCGAGAGCGAGCCGGCCACCCAGTTGGTTCCCGCCGCCGCGGGCAGTGCGAACGGACGCCACGAGAAGTGCTTTGCCTGCCTCTGCGAGGACGTCACCACCGACGACATCAGCTTCTCGATCGACGAGGGCTTCGATTCGCTGGAGCTGTTGAAGCGCTACACGACGGTGACCATGGGCCCCTGCCAGGGGCGAATGTGTCAGCTGCCCTCTATCCGGCAGATGGCCGCGGACACCGGCGCTGCGGTCGGCGAGGTTGGGCTGACCACCGCCAGGCCGCCCTGGTCGACCGTGCCGATGGGGGCGCTGGCGGGTCGTCCGTTCGAGCCGGCCAAGCGGTCGGCTGTTCATGGCCGCCATCAAGAGCTTGGGGGCAACGTGCTGTGGGCGGGCGACTGGCGCCGGCCCTACGACTACGGCGACCCCGAAGGCGAGACGATGGCGGTGCACGAGGGCGCCGGGCTGATCGACGTCTCCACCCTGGGCAAGCTGATCGTCCGCGGCCCGCAGGCCGGGGCCTTCCTCAACCACCTCTATCCCAACCGCTTCGACAACCTCAAGCCCGGTCGGATCCGCTACGGGGTGCTCGGCGACGACGCCGGGCGGATCACCGATGACGGCACCGTCTGCCGCCTCGACGAGCAGTCCTTCTACGTCACCACCACCTCCAGCGGCGCCGACGCCGTCGAGAGCTGGTTCGCCTGGTGGCTCGCGGAGTGGGAGATGGAGACCCACCTCACGGACGTCAGCCAGGGTCTCGCGGCCTTCAACCTGGCCGGGCCCCGCTCGCGGGAGATCCTCTCCGCCCTCAGCGACCTCGACTGCTCCAACGACTCCTTCGCCTACCTCGACGGCAAGCGTGCCCATGTGGCCGGGGTTCCGTGCCTGCTGCTGCGAATCGGCTTCGTCGGCGAGCTGGGGTATGAGCTGCACTGCCCCGGGGCGCTCGCCGAGCACCTCTGGGACGCCATCCTCGACGCCGGCGAGGCGCACGCCATCAGGCCGTTCGGGCTCGAGCCCCAGCGGGTGCTGAGGCTGCAGAAGCTGCACATCCTGGTCGGCCAGGACACCGACGCCGAGTCCAACCCGCTGGAAGCGGCGATGCCCTGGATCGTCAAGTTCGACAAGGACGAGGACTTCATCGGCCGCTGGGCCCTGGAGTCGGTGAACGAGCGCGGCCCGGAGAACAAGCTCGTCGGCTTCACGATCAGCGACGGCGTGGTGCCGACCGAGGGCGCCGCGGTCGTCGCGGACGGCAAGCCGGTGGGGCGGGTCACCTCATCGCGCTTCTCACCCAGGCTGAAGCGAACGATCGGGATGGCCTGGGTGCCGGCCGGCCTGGCCGAGGACGGCGCCACGATCACGCTGGCCGACGGCGGGCGGCGGCTCGGCGCCGAGGTGCAGATCGCGCCGTTTTACGACCCGGATCAGGAGCGGCTGCGCGGATGAGCTTCGAGTTCCTCGCCCCCGACGCGGCGCAGCCGGCTGCCGGCGAGGTGCCCTCGCTGCGCAGTCCGATCGAGTGGGCGCACCGCAGGAAGGGCGCGCGCTTGCGCGAGCGCGCCGGGTGGCGCGTCGTCGCCGGCTACGGGTCGACCCCCAAGGAGGTCGCCGCCTGCCAGGCATCGGTCGCCGTCGCCGACGTCTCCTTCCTGGGCAAGCTCGAGCTTCAGGGCGAGCCGGGCGTGGTCTCCTCGATCGTCGCCCAGCTCGCCGGCGGTGCCGGGCTCGAGCCGGGGCGCGCGACGTTCCACGACGAGGTTTGGTGGTGCCCGATCAGCGCCGACCGAGCGCTCGTCCTGACTCCGCCCGAGCTGACCCGGAGGCTGCGCGAGGAGCTGGAGGCGGCGGCCGCCGGCGACTCGTTTGCGTCCGTCCACGAAGTGACCACGACGTTCGGCTCGAACGCCGTCGTCGGGCCGCTCGCGCGGGAGACCTTCGCCCGGGCGACGGCGCTCGATCTGCGCCCGGACAGGTTCACCGAAGCGGCATTCGCGCCGGTCTCGGTGGCCCGCACGCCGGGAATGCTCCTGCGGGAGGGAGGCGACCGCTACCTGCATCTGTTCGGGGCCGGATATGCCCACTACACCTGGGGGGTCTTGATCGACGCCGCCGAGCACCTGGGGGGGCGCGCGGTCGGAGTCGAGGCCCTGTCGGCGGCGCGGCCCGGCGAGGTTCAAGCCGATGCTTGATCTCTTTCGCAAGCGCCGCATGTGGCGGCGGACCGCCGAGCTGCGGGACCACTACGACGTGGTCATCGTCGGCGGCGGCTCGCACGGCCTGGCGACCGCCTACTACCTGGCCCGCGACCATGGGATCACCGACGTCTGCGTGCTCGAGCAGAGCTACATCGGCTCGGGCGCCGCCGGCCGCAACACGACCATCCTGCGCTCCAACTACAAGACGTCCGAGGGGGCGCGCTTCTACGACGCCTCGATCAAGCTCTATCAGGGGCTCTCGGCCGAGCTCGGCTTCAACCTCCTGTTCTCGCAGCAGGGCCATCTGACCCTCGCCCACACCGATCGGGCGATGTTCGTGATGAACGAGCGGGCGGAGGTCAACCGCCTGATCGGGGTCGACTCGGAGGTAATTGGCCCGGGCGAGATCCAGCGCCTGGCGCCGGCGATGGCGATGGCGCCGGACGCGGTGTATCCGGTGATGGGCGCGCTGTACCACCCGCCCGGCGGGATCATCCGCCACGACGCGGTCGTCTGGGGGCTGGCGCGTGCGGCCGACGCCGCCGGCGCCGAGATCCATCCCTACAGCGAGGTGACCGGGATCGAGCGTTCGAATGGGCGAGCGACCGGGGTCACGCTGCGCGACGGGCGCAGGGTCGGCGCCGGCCAAGTGATCAGCGCCACCGCGGGCTGGAGCTCGACCATCGCCGCGATGGCCGGGGTCGAGCTGCCGATCACGACCCACATCCTGCAGGCGCTCGTCACCGAGCCGTTGAAGCCGCTGCTCGACGTAGTCGTGGTCTCCTCGCAGATGCACGTCTACATCTCCCAGACCGACCGCGGCGAGTTCCTGATCGGGGC
>JBDTSW010000022.1:0-23702 GCA_039930945.1 bacterium | reverse complement strand
CCTGGTGCACCAGGCGCGTGCCGATGTCCGAGGGCAACCCGACGTGGCGCAGCGCATGCTGGCGAGCCGCACCGGTACCTCCCTCGAACCCCGACAGGGTGATGATGTCGGCGCCGGCCTTGGCGATGCCGAGGCCGATCGTGCCGATGTTCGGCACCACCGGCACCTTGACCGAGACGCGGAGGTCGGGATTGACCGTCTTCAGCTCGTCGATCAGCTCGGCGAGATCCTCGATCGAGTAGAGGTCGTGGTTGTTGGAGGGCGAGATCAGGTCGGTGCCCGGCGAGGCGTTTCGAGCCGCGGCGACCTTCTCGGAGACCTTCTTTCCCGGCAGGTGGCCGCCCTCGCCGGGCTTTGCGCCCTGGCCGATCTTGATCTCGGCCAGATAGGAGGCGTTGAGCATCTCGGCCGACACCCCGAACCGGCCGGAGGCGACCTGCTGGCCGCGCCACTTGCGGTAGCGCCCGTACATGTCGCGGATCTCGCCGCCCTCGCCGTTGACGCAGAGGATGTTCGTCGCCTTGGCCGCCTCGGCGTAAGCGCGGAAAGCGGGCTCGGACTGCGAGCCGAAGCTCATCGAGGAGATCACGATCGGGTAGTCGTGATGTCCCGCGCCGGCGTCGACCGTGTCCGGGTCGATCGGCTCGCGGTCGGAGCGCAGGCGCATGATGTGGCGCATCGAGATCGGCCTCTGCGCCTCGAGGTCGCGGACCTTCTGCGAATACTCCTCATACGACGCGGTTCCGTTGGCGGCGGCGACCGCAGCCTTGTAGACCTTGGGGTAGAAGCGGAAGGTCTTGGACGGCTTCGACTCCTCGTCGCCGCGGAGGATCTGGTGCCGGGCGTCGGTATCCGAATCGAGGTCCGCAAACGCCACCCCGCCGTTGTCCGAGGAGGCGAACGCCTGCGTCTGGAAGATCTCGGCCAGCTCAGGCCTGACCCCGATCGAGGAGAACTGGCGCGCGTAGCCGCGAACCTCGTGGATGCCGATCGTCGAGATCACCTTCTCGATCCCCTTGCGCAGGGCCGCGCAGAGGTTCGAGACGTCATCGCCGTAGTCGTCAACGCAGATCACCTCGACCATCACGTAGGGGCAGACGCCGTTCGCGCCCATGCCGAGCGCGAGGACCATGTCGTGGACGTTGCGGATCGCCCCTGACCGCAGCACGATCGAGCACCGCCGTCGCAGATTCCCCTCGCCCGGCCCGACCTTGAAGGCCTTCAGCGCCTGATCGACGGCCGACAGCGCCAGGTGCGGATCCAGGTAGCGGCGCTCGCCGTCGTAGACGACGCGGTCGGTGAGGACCATCAGCTCGGCGCCGTGGGTGACGTGCTTGACCGCCTCCTGGCGGATCCGGTCGATCGCCCCCCGCGTGGTCTCGGACTCCAGCAGCGCCGTGTCGATCACCGCGGCGCGGTCGCGGAACTCCTCCCAGAGGTCCTCGAGCAGGTAGGTCTGGTGGTCGCGGGCGATCTTGCGGTAGGTCGAGTCGGAGAGCGGGGCGAGGTCGTGATGGCCGCCGAGGATCACCGGGAACGATGTCTCGACGGTGCCGGTGTCGGTGGCGAGGTCGTGAACCGACGGGCGTCGCCCGAAGACCGACCGGACCGAGAAGTGCTCCATCTCGCGCTCGCGGTCGATCGCCGGGTTGGTGACGACGGCCACCGTCTCCTTGAAGTAGTCGGCGAGGTTCTGGCGCTCCTGGGAGAGCGCGGCCAGGGCGCCGTCGTAGCCGAGCGAGCCGATCGGCTCGGCACCGTTGGAGGCCATCTGCTGGCAGAGCTTGACGTCGTCGCGCTGCCACCCGAAGCCGGCGAGGACGCGATCCTCGACCTTGATCGGCTCAGACGGCCCGGCCGAGGTGTAGCCGGGTATCTCGGAGCCCTCGAGCGGGCCGCCGGTCGTCAGAGCGCGGTCGTAGGCGGCGACCCTGCCGCCCGTGCGCTCGGCCCAGCGCTGGGCGACGAGGCGCTGCATCTGGTGGTGCTGGTGCAGCCGCGAGTGGCGCTTGCCGGCGTCGATCATGACCAGGAACTTCTCGCCCGGGCCCAGCGGCAGCGGCTCGGAGACCATGTCGTGGACGCTGACCACGCCGGGCTCGGAGCTGAAGATGTAGTCGTCGGGCGTCTCCAGCTTCCACAGCGGGCGCAGGCCGAGGGCGTCGGCCGAGAACACGCACTCCTCGCGGTGACGGGCGATCAGCGCGACCGGGCCCTGGGCGAACGGGCCCATGGCCTGGCGAAGGTACATGTAGAAGGCGTGCAGGTCGGATGGCAGTGAGCGGATCTCGTTGACGATCGGCGGCACGACCATCTCCATCGCCTCCGCCAACGACAGGCCTTCGCGGCGGATCAGCGTGTCGATCACGCGGTTCAGGTCCTGGGAGTCGGAGGAGCCGGGCCGGATCGGGGCGCCCAGCATCCTCGCCTCCTGGCGCAGCTGGGCGATGGTGTTGATCTCGCCGTTGTGCCCGAGCACCGAGAACGGCTGCACCCGCTGGAACGAGGGCCAGGTGTTCGTCGAGTAGCGGTTGTGGCCGAAGCAGGCGATCGTCTCGAAGCGCTCGTCGCGAAGGTCCGGGTAGTAGGCCCCAAGCACCTTCGGCGTGCCCATCACCTTGTAGACGCAGGTCGCCGCCGAGAAGGAGGGGACGTGGAAGTCGAGCTCGCGCTCGAGCTCGATCATCAGGTCGAAGGCCCCCGCCGATCGCTTCGAGTCGGCGACGAGGCCGGCGATCTGCCAGAAGTGCGGCTCCTCCTCGCGCGCCGTCGCCCCCAGCGCCTGCGAGTCGACCCTGCCGACGCGCTCGGCGAGGATGCGGAAGCCGGCGGCGGCGAGAACGTCGCGCGCGTCGTGCTGGGCCTTCTCCAGGTCCTGCGAGCGCTCGATGAAGATGTGGGCGACGCAGAACCCCTCGTCGAGCACGAGCGCCGGGTTGTGCCCGCCGGCGCGGACCTCCTCGGCCCAGATCTGGCGCGGGATGTCGACCAGGACGCCGCAGCCGTCCCCCTCGCCGTCAACGTTGCCGGCGCGGTGAAGCATCTTCTGCAGGTTGGCCAGGGCGAGGGCGACCGGCGCGTGGCTTGGCGTCGCGTCCTTGCGAACCGACGCGTAGATGGCGCAGGCATCGTCGTCGCTGACGCTGGGGGGCGAGACCAGCGGTCGCCACTCAAGCTCGGGCGAGTAGCGCTTCGATGGGATGGCCGGCACTATTCAACCTCCGGTTCCGCGCCTTCTTCGAGCGGGCGCGCGACGGGGACAGAGCGGAGCGAAAGTATACGGCGGTCATCCGCGGTCACCGCGGCCGAGGTTTCCCCGCCTACTCGTAGTGGAGCGCGTCGAGCACGTCGACGCGCGAGGCACGCCGGGCAGGCGCGATCGCGCCGACCACGCCGACCACGACCGAGAGCGCCAGGAACGCCAGCAGCTGGCCGACCGGGATGCTGAGGCCGAAGCCGAACTCCGACAGCGACTCGATCCCCAGCCAGGCGAAGCCGACGCCCACCACGGTCCCGAGCAGGCCCCCGATCACCGAGGTGATCACGCTCTCGTAGCGGATCACGCGGCGCAGCTGGCCGCGGGTGGCGCCGATCGCTCGCAGCACGCCGAGCTCGCCGGTGCGCTCGTGGATCGAGAGGAAGAGGCTGTTGGCGATCCCGAACAGCGAGATCACCAGGCTCATCGCCAGCAGTGCGTAGAGCAGGTAGACGATCTGGTCGAGCCGGCTCTCGATCGTCTCCTGGTACTCCGCCCGGCTCTCCACGGTCACGCTGGGGAAGCGACCGAGCGCCTTGGTCACCTCAGCCTCGACCTGCGCTGCATCGGCCGAATCGCTCACGGCGACGAGCACGAAGATCGGGTCGCGGGCGGGCGAGAACGAGCTCAGCGTGGCGGGCGACGCGATCGACCCCTGAAGGATGGTCGGGTCTCGGTATATGCCCAGCGCCCGCAGCTTCGCCCTCCCGCCCGACGGCGACTCCACCCGGTAGGTGTCGCCGACCCCGAGGTCGTGGGCGTTGGCGAACTGCTCCTCGATCAGGGTCTGTCCTCGGCCCAGCTCACCGAGCAACGAGTCGTCGCCGTCCACCCATTCGAACGTGTAGACCGCGGGCAGACGGGACGGATCGACGCCGACCAGCAGGTCGGTGACGACGTTCGACTTCTCTGCGTTCACTTCGAGCTGGTCGAACAGGGTGGGCACCGCAGCCTCGACGCCGGGCACGTTGGCGGCGGCCTTGACCGCGCCGGCCGGGATCGCCTGGAAGTCCTCCCCGGTGACGAAGATCTCCGCCCTGATCAGCTCGTCGACCTGGCGGCCGATGCTCGACTTGAGCGCGGCCGCGAACACGGCCACGAAGACCACCAGGGCCAGGCCCACCATCAGCGCCGCCGAGGTGATCGCGGTCCGGCCCGGGTTGCGCTCGGCGTTCTCGCGGGCGAGCCGGCCCGGCGTGCCGAAGGCGCGCTCGATCGGATACCCGATCACGGCGGCGAGCGGACGCACGACGTAGCGCGCCGAGAGGGCGATCCCAACGAACAGGAAGATCGCCCCGCCGGCGAGCGCCCCGAGCTTGCTCGTCGCCGGACCCGAGCCGAACAGACCCTGCACCGTGAGCGCCGCGCCGGCGGCGGCGAGCACGGCCGTGAGGATCGCCGCGAGCCGCCGCGAGCGTGCCGACGCGCGGGGCGGGACGCCTGACATCGCCGCCACCGGGGGCACCCGCGTCGCCCGCAGCGCGGGGACCATTGCCGCGGCGAGGGTGACGCCGACGCCAACCACGAGGGCGATCACGATCGTCCGCGGCGCCACGACCAGTCCGGTCTGCGGGATGCCGAAGCCGACCGCATCGAAGAGCGCGTTGAGCAGCTTGGCGAACCCGACTCCTGCGCCGATCCCGGCGGCCGAGGCGATGATGCCCACCAAGAGCGCCTCTCCGGTCACGACCCCGAGCACCTGGCGGCGGGTCGCGCCGAGCGCCCGCAGCATCGCGAACTCGCGCATCCGCTGGGTGACCGTGATCGAGAAGGTGTTGAAGATGATGAAGGCGCCGACCAGGACCGCCGCGCCCGCCAGCGCCAGCAGCGCCGGGGTGAGGAAAGATCCGATCTGGTCGTTGATCTCGTCGGCCGACTCCTGCGCGTTCTCCTCGCCGGTCTGGACCCGCGCCGAGCCCGGCAGCACGGCCTCGATCCGCCGGGAGAGCTCGCCGGGGTCGACCCCGAGCTCTCCGATCACGCTGATCGAAGAGAACCGGCCGCGCAGGTCGAACAGGCGCTGGACCTGCGCCGCGGGCATCTCGACGGCGGTCGTGCCACCCAGCGACCCGGCCTCGCCGAAGGTGAAGAGGCCGACCACGGTGACCCGCGCGACGCCGCGTCGCGTCGTCACCCCGATGCGGTCGCCCAGCTCGATGCCGTTGTCCTCGGCGTTCTGGGAGAGCAGGGCCGCCTCGTTGTCTGCGGCGGGCTTGCGCCCGGCGGCGATCTCGCTCGGATCGAAGCGCTCCGACGAGGCGCCGAGCACGAGCCCCGGCGCCCCCATGGTCTCGACCGTCTTGCCATCCACGACCAGGCGGCCGAAGGCGGTTACCTGGCCCTCCGCCGCGGCCACGCCGTCGACCCCCCGCACCCGCCCGGCAAGGCGGGCGTCGACCGTCGTCGGCTCCGAGGTGAAGCTGGAGGTGAAGGTCTCGTCGGGCGTGACGATCACGTCGATGCCCTCCACCGACTGCTCGCTGATGTCCTCGAAGGCGTTGCGAATCTGGTCGGTCTCGATGTAGGTGCCGGTGATCATCGCCACCCCCAACAGGACCGCGACCGCGGTCAGCGCCGAGCGCAGCTTGCGCTCCGCGATCCCGCGCACAGCGAGCGCCGTCATTGCCGCAGGGCCTTGAGGTGGTCGAGGATCTCCTCGACCCCCAGCCCCTGGTGCTGATCGACGATCTCGCCGTCGGCGAGGAACAGGAGGCGGTCGGCCACCGCCGCCGCGGAGGCGTCGTGGGTGACCATCACGATCGTCTGCCCGAACTCGTCCACTGCACGACGCAGGAGCTCGAGGATCTCGCGCCCCGCCGCAGAGTCGAGGTTGCCGGTGGGCTCGTCGGCGAAGACGACCGCGGGACGTCTGACCAGCGCCCTCGCCACGGCGACCCGCTGCTGCTCGCCGCCCGACAGCTCGGCCGGCCGGTGCTCCCGCCGCCCGGAGATCCGCATCGTCTCCAGCAGTGTCTCCACCCACCGCACGTCGGGCTCGCCGCCACCGATCGTCACCGGCAGCGTGATGTTCTCCTCGGCGGTGAGGACCGGAAGCAGGTTGTAGCTCTGGAAGATGAATCCGACCTGGTGCCGGCGCAGGAGCGTGAGGTCGTGATCGGAAAGGTCGTCAAGCCGCGCCCCCGCGATCTCCACCCACCCCGTGGTCGGCCGCTCGAGCCCGGCGAGGATGTGCAGCAGCGTCGACTTGCCCGAGCCCGAGGGGCCCATGATCGCGGTGAAGCTGCCGCGAGCGAAGCCGCAGTCCACGCCGCGCAGCGCGTCGACCGCAGCCTCGCCCTCGCCGTAGCGCTTGGTCAAGCCGTGGCCGGCGACGACGTGTGCGTCCCTGCCCTCATGGTTCGTGTCCATCATCGGCGCGGAAGGCTAGGGATACGCTGGCTCCGGCGCATCTGTAGCCTCGCAGCCATGGATATGAAGGTCGAAGATGCGATGAGCCGTGGCACCCTCAGCTGCCGGTCGGAGACGCCGCTGCGAACGGTCGCGCGGATGATGTCCGAGCACTCGGTCCACTCGGTCGTGGTCACCGACCTCGACGGCGTCAGCGAGCGCGCCTGGGGCGTGGTCACCGACATCGACGTGGTCGCCGCCGCCGGCGAGGACGTCGACGAACGAACCGCGGGCCAGATCGCGGCAACGGAGCTGCTCACCGTGGCGCCGTCGGAATCGCTCGATCACGCCGCGCAGTTGATGACCGAGCATCAGGTGACCCACCTGGTGGTGGTGGACCGAGGCGACGACCATCCGCTGGGCGTCCTCTCCACGCTCGACATCACCGGGGTGCTCGCCGCCGACTGAGCCGCGCCGCGCTGCGGCGGACGCCCATATAGTTGGCTGCGTGTCGACGACGATCGCGGTCCTCTCCCAGAAGGGAGGCACCGGAAAGACGACCATGGTGCGCTCGCTCACCGACGTCTTCTCACGGCTCGGGCTCGATGTCCTCGCGATCGACGCCGACCCGCAGGGAAACCTCTCCGACTACTTCGACACCGACCAGGCCGCCGAGCCGACCCTCGGCGACGTCCTCCAGGGACAGGCGCGGGCCGCCGACGCGATCCACGGCGCCGTGATCCCCGCGAACCTGGCGCTGTCGGAGGCCGAGCTCGCCCTCGCCGGCAGGATCGGGCGCGAGGTGACGCTGCGGCGGGCGCTGATGGACCTCAAGCGCCACAAGGACCTGATCCTGATCGACTGCCCGCCTACGCTGGGCCTGCTGACCGTCAACGCCCTCGTCGGCGCCACGCACGCGGTCCTCACGACCGAGGCGCAGTACTTCTCGCTGCAGGGGATGGAGCAGGCGATGCAGGTCGTCGAGCTGGCGCGCGAGTCGCTCAACCCGGAGCTGGAGCTGCTGGGCGTCTGCCTGAACATCGCCAACATGCGCACCAAGCACGCCCGGCACACGCGCGAGGCGCTGGAGGAGCGCTTCGGCGAGAAGATGTTTCGCACCGTGATCCGGCAGTCGATCGCCTATGCCGAGTCCGCCGAGCGCGCGATCCCGATCCTCGACTATCGCCCCGACCGGGGCTCCGACTACCTCTCGCTCGCAGGTGAGATGCTGCGCCGCCTGGGTCGACCCGACCTGCTCGAGCGCCTGGACGAGCTCAGCGCCGAGCTCGTGCCCGCCGGAGGCCGGGAATGAGCGACAGGGACTCGGCCGAGGCGCTGGAGCGGGCGATCGCCCGCTACAACGACGCCTGGAACGCGCACGACCTCGACGCGATCATGGAGATGCACGCGCCCGACATGGTCTTCGAGAACCACACCGCGGGCGAGGCTGCGCAGGGCGCCGAGGTGCGCGAGCACGTCGGCCGGATCTTTGAGAGCTGGCCCGACATCCGCTTCGAGGGCCGCCGCACCTACGCTCGGGAGGGGCTGGTGGTGCAGGAGTGGACCGCCACCGCGACCCACGCGAAGACGATGCGTCGCGGCGACCTGGTCGCCGAGCCCAGCGGCAAGACGATTACCTGGAAGGGCCTCGACGTGATCCCGTTCTCAGACGGCCTGGTCAAGCGCAAGGACGTCTACTCGGACTCGGTCTCGATCCTGCGCCAAGTTGGCCTGATGGAGTAGGGCCGCGTGCTCGGGCTGGTGGTGGACGGGAACACCTCCGCCGAGATGCTCCGCTTCGCGTCCGCTCTCGGCGGGTTTGGGTGCGGGAGCCTTACCCGGCAAGCTCATGCGCCGGACCCGGGACTTCGTCCCTAGTCCAGACCAACCCACCTAGGGGCGTCGTTGGAGCTAGCGACGAAGTCGCGGTAGACCACGGGCACCCTGCCGGGTAAGGCCTGGGCCCGCGCCCGCCGCCCCCGGACGCGAAGCGGAGGAGGCGGCGGAGTTGTTCCTACAGCTCCGGGACGTCGGCGCCCGTCGGCGAGAAGGGAGCGCGCCGGATTTCCGCCCAGCCCTCGACCCGCGGCGCCAGCGCGTCGGCGACGTGGCCGGTGTCCTGCCAAAAACACCAGACCATCACCGCCGGCCCGGCGCCGGAGATCGAGGCTCCGATCGCGCCCAGCTCGCGGGCGTCGGCGATCAGCTCGATCGAGCTCTGATACAGGCCGGCGCGGTGTTGCTGGCGGCGGCGGTCGGCGAGCCCACGCGCGATCAACCCCAGGTCGGAGCGCTCGATCCCGAGCACGAGCTGGGAAGCGGCGGCGACGTTGGTGACCGCGTCGTCGAGCGAGACCTCGGACGGCAGCGCCGCGCGGGCGTCGGCTGTCGCCACCTCGTTGGCGGGGATCACCAGGATCGGCTCGACCCCCTCCGGCGGCTCGAGGCGAACCGGCGCCGGCAGCGCGCCTTCCTCAGGGCGCGGGCAGAGCGCGATCCCGCCCCACAGCGCCGCGGCGACGTTGTCGGGGTGTCCCTCCAACTCGACCGCGTGGCGGTAGATCTCGAGCGGCTCGATCGCAAGCTCATAGAGGTGGTCGGCCGCCAGCAGGCCGGCGACGATCGCCGCTGCGCTCGACCCCAGGCCGCGCGCGATCGGGATCCCGGAGCGGATCTCGAAGCGCAGGCCGTCGGCGGGATGGAGACGCTCGAACGCTCGCACGCAGAGGTTGCTGCGGTCGGTCGGCAGCGGGTCGCCACCGACGTCGACCGAGAAGGAGCCGGCCTCCGCCACCTCCAGCTCGAGGCCGATCGAGATCGCGGCGGCGAGCACGTCGAACCCCGACCCCAGATTCGCCGAGGAGGCGGGAACCGTGACCAGGCGCCGGCGGAGAGTCACGACAGTGACCCTGCCGGGTCAGGCCTGGGCCCGAACCCGCCGACACCGGACGCGAAGCGGAGGATGTCGGTGGAGTTATTCATTTCCACTTGACGCTGCAGCCCACCGGCCGGGTCTCCGGCGGGTCGGGCGCCTCGCCCGCGAGGATGGCGTCGAGCGCCGAGCGCAGCCAGGCAGCGCCCTGCGAGGGATCGTCGTAATCGGCGTCCGGGGCACCGCGATAGCGAAGCCGCAGATCCGAGTCGAGGACGAAGATGTCGGGCGTCGTCTGCGGGCCCCAGGCCAGAGCGGCGGCCTGGCTCGCGTCGTGCAGGTAGGGGTGCGGCCAGTCCTCGGCGGCGACCCGTGCGCGCATCGCCTCCAGCGAGTCGCGGGGATAGCGCTCGGAGTCGTTGGAGTTGATCGCGAGGAAGCGCACGCCCGGATCGGCGTAGTCGCGGGCGACCTCGAGCAGCCGGTCGTGCCAGGCGAGCGCGTAGGGGCAGTGGTTGCAGGTCCATACGACCACCGTCGCCGGCGCCTGGCCGGGAAGCGGCAGCGTCGTCAGCTCGCCAGAGGTGTCCGGCAGCTCCAGCGGCGGCGCCGGGGCGCCGATCTCCAGGCTTGCGGCTTCGGTCATCGAGCTCCTCCTTCCAGGGCACGCTCGAGCGCGTCGCGGACGTCGCCGCGATCCGGCAGCGGCGAGACGCGGCCATCGCGTCGCCGGTACACGCGGCAGGTTAGTCCGGCCGGCTCCTCGGAGGGCGTCTGCAGGTCGACCCCATCGACCCGGATCGTCGGCGACCCGACGAAGGACTCGTCCAGCGCTTGGGCCTCGGTCGTCATCTCCCGGATCTCGAGGCGATCGGGGTCGATCCCGGCGGCGCCCATCTCCTCGCGCACCAGCTCGATCGCCCCGTCGGCCGACGGGCACCCACTCCACCACAGAAGCTCGACCCGGACCGCGGGCGGCGCGCTCATTTGGCGGTCAGCCGCCCGCGCCTTCCGGCGATCCCCCCGACCACCATCGCCTCGGCGGGCACCTCGGCGCCGGGCAGCAGGAGCGATTCCTTGATCTGCGCGCCGGCCCCGATCCGGGCGTCGTCGCCGATCACCACCGGGCCGTCGAGGCGCACCCCGTCCCCGACCTCCGCGCCCGGCCCGACCAGCACCCGGCCGTTGACCTCGGTCCCGGCGGGCAGCCCGGCTCGGGACTTCTCGAGGCCGCCGGACCCCGGAGAGCCGGGGTCGGCCTCGGCCTCGACCACCTCACCCGAGGGCTCGACGCGGACCTCGCCCGAGACCACGTCGAGGTTTCCCTGCAGGTACTCGGCGACCGAGCCGACGTCGTTCCAGTAGTCGTCGATCAGATGCGCATGGAAGGGCAGGTCGCGGTCGAGCAGCGCCGGGAAGACGTCGTTGGCGAAGTCGACGACCTCCGCGCCGGGCATGTGGTCAAAGATCTCGGGGCTGAGCACGTAGATCATGCAGCTCGCCAGGTCGGAGAGCGCCTCGGCGGGGTCCGGTTTTTCCTGGAAGCCCTGGACGCGGCCATCGGAGCCGGTGATCACCACCCCGTACTCGCTCACGTTCGGCACCCGCTTGACGGCCAGCGTCGCGATCCCGCCGTTGGCCCGATGAGCCTCGCGCAGCGCGGTCAGGTCGATGTCGGTGAGCGCGTCGCCGGCCATCACGAGGAAGTTCCCACCGTCCTCGCTGAGGAACTCCCGCACCGCCCGGACGCCGCCGGCCGTGCCGGTCAGCCTCTCCTCGTGGTGAAAGCTGAGCTCGAGACCGAGCTGTGAGCCGTCGCCCAGCGGCCCCCGGATCGTTTCCGGGAACCAGTGCAGGTTGGCGATCACCGGGCCGAGGTCGTGCTCGCGCAGCAAGCGCAGCAGGTGCTCGATCACGGGGCGATTGGCGACCGGCACCATCGGCTTCGGCACCTCGTAGGTGAGAGGTCGCAACCGGGTGCCGAGCCCCGCCGCCATTACCATGGCTCTCATCGCTGGTCAGGCTATTCGGTCGTGGCCGCGGACTCCACGCTTACCCACCAGGAGGACGATGAGCACCGCAACCACCCCCCTCGCCCAGGACCACAAGGTGGCCGACATCGGCCTCGCGGACTTCGGGCGCAAGGAGATCAGCCTGGCCGAGCACGAGATGCCCGGCCTGATGCGCACCCGCGCCGAATACGACTCCGCCCAGCCCCTGAAGGGCGCCCGGATCACCGGCTCGCTGCACATGACGGTGCAGACGGCGGTGCTGATCGAGACCCTCGTCGCCCTCGGGGCCGAGGTCCGCTGGGCCTCCTGCAACATCTTCTCGACCCAGGACCACGCCGCCGCCGCGATCGCCGCCGCCGGCATCCCCGTCTTCGCCTGGAAGGGAGAGACCCTGGAGGAGTACTGGTGGTGCACGGAGCGGGCGCTGAGCTGGCCCGGCGCCGAGGGGCCGAACATGATCCTCGACGACGGCGGCGACGCGACCATGCTCGTCCACAAGGGCGTCGAATTCGAGCGAGCAGGGGCCGTTCCCGATCCCTCCTCGGCCGACTCGGAGGAGTTCCGCGTGGTGCTCGAGATGCTGACCCGCTCGCTGTCCCCCGACCCCGAGCGCTGGACCCGGCTCGCCGCCGGGATCATCGGCGTCACCGAGGAGACGACCACGGGCGTGCTGCGCCTGGCGCAGATGGCGGAGACCGGCGAGCTGCTGTTTCCGGCGATCAACGTCAACAACTCGGTGACCAAGTCGAAGTTCGACAACCTCTACGGCTGCCGCCACTCGCTGATCGACGGCATCAACCGGGCGACCGACGTGATGATCGGCGGCAAGGTCGCCGTGATCTGCGGCTTCGGCGACGTCGGCAAGGGCTGCGCCGATTCGCTGCGCGGCCAGGGGGCGCGGGTCGTGATCACCGAGATCGACCCGATCTGCGCGCTGCAGGCGGCGATGGAGGGCTTCGAGGTACGCACGCTGGAGGAGGTCGTCGACGCCGCCGACATCTTCATCACCGCGACCGGCAACCGCGACGTGATCAGCGCCGAGCAGATGTCGCGGATGAAGCACCAGGCGATCGTCGGCAACATCGGCCATTTCGACAACGAGATCGACATGGCCGGCCTCGAGGGCTCGCCGGAGATCGAGCGGATCAACGTCAAGCCACAGGTGGACGAGTTCGTCTTCGCCGACGGCCACTCGGTGATCGTGCTCTCGGAGGGCCGGCTGCTGAACCTCGGCAACGCCACCGGCCACCCCTCGTTCGTGATGTCGAACTCGTTCACCAACCAGACGATCGCCCAGATCGAGCTGTTCGGCCGCAACGACGAGTACGAGAAGCAGGTCTACACGCTTCCGAAGCGGCTCGACGAGAAGGTCGCGCGGCTGCACCTCGACGCGCTCGGGGTCAGCCTGACCGAGCTCACCGGAGAGCAGGCCGCCTACCTCGGCGTCCCCCCAGAGGGGCCCTACAAGCCCGACCACTACCGCTACTGAGCTTCGCGCCGGGGGTCGGCATGGGCCCGCCGAGTTTTCGCGATCCTGCCGCCTGTCGCGGGCGAAGTGCGAAACTCGGAAGGGGGGTGCTTGGGACGAGGGGGGACCAATCGACAGCCCTTCTCTGGATCAGGAGATCGGGTCCACCCCGAAGCCGAACAAGAGCGCCATGCCGTTTCTCCACGGGGTTGGCGAGCGCACCTTGGCAGTCATCGGCGGGTGGTATGCGCGGAGCCCTGCCGATAGCCGTCACAAGCTGATCTTGCGCGCCGGACGTGCGGGGGTGGGTCAAAAAACCCGCCGTATGGGGTCGAAACGGCGACCGACCCCCGCCGATGCGAGGGGGACCACGCCAGCTAGGCGCGCTCGGTGATCGCGGCCTGGGCGGCGGCGACGCGGGCGATCGGGGCCCGGTAGGGCGAGCAGCTGACGTAGTCGAGGCCGACCGAGTCGAAGAAGCGGATGCTCGCCGGATCGCCGCCGTGCTCGCCGCAGATGCCGAGCTTCAGCTCCGGGTTGGCCTCGCGGCCACGCTCGACGCCGATCCGCACCAGCTCGCCGACGCCGGGGCCGTCGATCACCTCGAACGGGCTGCGATCGATGATCCTCCCGGCGAGGTAGGCGGGCATGAAGCTGCCCTCGACATCGTCGCGCGAGAGCCCGATCGTGGTCTGGGTGAGGTCGTTGGTCCCGAAGCTGAAGAAGTCGGCGTGGTGGGCGATGTTGCCGGCGATCAGGCAGGCGCGGGGGAGCTCGATCATCGTCCCGACGGAGTAGGGCACCTCCCTTGCGGCGGCCCGTCTCGCCTCCTCGGCGACGTTGACCAGATGCTCGCGGACCTGGCGAAGCTCGGTCTCATAGGCGACCAGCGGGATCATGATCTCGACGTGCGGGAAGTCCCCTGCCTCCGCTGCCTCGGCGGCGGCGGCGATGACCGCCCGCACCTGCATCTCGTAGATCTGCGGATAGAGGAATGCGAGCCGCACCCCGCGTGTGCCCAGCATCGGGTTCGCCTCCTGCAGGTCGCGAACGATCTCCTCCGCGTCGCGCGCGGCGGAGGTGAGACGATCGTCGCTCGCCGCCTCCAGCCGGCGGACCTCGGCCTCGAAATGCTCGAGCGGGAGGAACTCGTGAAGCGGCGGGTCGAGCAGCCGCACGGTCACAGGCAGCCCGCGCATCTCGTGCAGGATCGCCGCGAAGTCGCCGCGCTGGAGTTCGCCCAGGCGTTCCAGTGCCTGGTGGAATTCCTGCCGTGCGCTTTCGAGGCCCGGCGGAGCGGGCCCTGCGTCGGCGGCCGCAAGCACCTCGGCACGGCGCCAGCGGGCCGCGGCGACGAACATGCCGCGGACCAGCTCGCCGCGATCGGAGCCGAAGAACATGTGCTCGGTTCGGCAGAGGCCGATGCCCTCCGCCCCGAACGAGCGGGCCTTGCGCGCGTCGGCGGCGGTGTCGGCGTTGGCCCGCACCCCGAGTCGCCGCAGTTGATCCGACCATCGCAGCACCTCGATGAAGTCCTCGCCCACCTCCGGCTCGACCAGCGGGACCTCGTCGGCGGTGACCCTGCCGGTGGTCCCCTCGATCCCGATCAGCTCGCCCGCGGCCAGCTCCGTCTCGCCGATCCGCACCACCTCGGCCTCGAGGTCGACCTTGACCTCGGAGGCGCCGGCGACGCACGGGCGGCCCATGCCGCGGGCGACGAGCGCCGCGTGAGAGGCCTTGCCCCCCTGAGCGGTGAGGACGCCACGCGCGGCGTGGAACCCGGCGACATCGTCGGCCTCGGTGAAGGTGCGGACGAGGATCACGTCCTCGCCGGCGGCGGCGCGGCGCACGGCCTCCGGGGCGCTGAGGACGATCGCGCCCGTCGCGGCGCCGGGCGAGGCCGCGACCCCGGTCGTCAGCACCTGGAAGTCGTGGGAGGGGTCGAAGACCGGGTGCAGCAGCGCCTCGAGCGCCTCGGGGTCGATCGTCATCAGCGCCTCCGGTCGGGTCAGCAGCCCTTCCGTCACCGCGTCGACGGCGAAGCGCACCGCGGCCTGGGCCGGCCGTTTCGCCGTGCGGGTCTGGAGGAGGAAGAGCCGGCCCTCCTCGATCGTGAACTCGACGTCCTGCATGTCCTTGTAGTGGGCTTCGAGTTGTGAGAGGTCGCGCAGCAGCTGGGCATGGGCCTCGGGCAGGCGGTCGGCCAGCGCCGTCAGGTCTTCGGGGTCGCGGGTGCCGGCGACGATGTCCTCACCCTGGGCGTTGGAAAGGAAGTCGCCGGAGGGGATCGGCTCTCCCGTCCGCTCGTCGCGGCTGAAGGCGACGCCGGAGCCCGAGGCCTCGCCGCGGTTGCCGAAGACCATCTGCTGAACGTTGACCGCGGTGCCCCAATCGTCGGGGAT
This sequence comes from bacterium, assembly GCA_039930945.1. Lineage (GTDB taxonomy): Bacteria > Actinomycetota > Thermoleophilia > Solirubrobacterales > 70-9 > JBDTSW01. Next base: position 8,344 of record JBDTSW010000022.1, on the reverse strand, counting down.
GCCGTTGATCCTGCGGTAGGCCACGGCTCGTTCCCCGTCCCATGAGTCGAACACCGCCGTGATCGCCTGGCGCAGCTGCTCGCGCGGCTGCACCGGGAAGGCGTCACCGGTCGCCTGCTCGAACAGAAGCCTGAAGGTCGCGGTCAGCTTGCGCAGCTGCGCGGTCCCAAGCTCCGTATCCGCGCTCACTCCCTGGCGGTCCTTCGCCTCCTGCATCGCCCGCTCGAAGACCGACGAGGGGATCCCGTGGACGACGTTGCCGAACATCTGCACGAACCGCCGGTGCGAATCCCAGGCGAAACGCTCGCTGCCGGTGCTGCGTGCGAGCCCGGCGACGGACTCGTCGTTGAGGCCGAGGTTGAGGACTGTGTCGAGCATTCCCGGCATCGACACGCGCGCCCCGGAGCGCACCGAGACCAGCAGCGGATCCTGAGGGTCCCCCAGCGCCTTCCCCGTCCGGCGCTCGAGCGCCGCCAGCGCCTGATCGACCTCCTCGGCAAGGCCGTCGGGCAGGGCCCCGTCCGCCTGCATGTAGGCGACGCAGGCCTCGGTCGTGATCGTGAAGCCCCCCGGCACCCGATCGGCGCCGAGCACCCGGGTCATCTCGGCGAAGCCCGCGCCCTTTCCTCCCAAGCGCTCGCGCTGGTCGCGAGAGCCCTCCGAGAAGTCCTGGATCCACCTCATCGCGGAACTGCGGGGATCCCCCCACCCGCAGCGCCGACCCTGGCGAGCACCGCCTGTGCGCGCTTGCGCGAGGCCTCGTCGATCATCTCGCCGTCCAGCATCACCGCCCCCTCGCGCGAGCCCGCGAGCGCGCTGATGATCGCCGCCGCCCGCTCGGCCTCGGAGTCCGTCGGTGAGAAGATCTCGTTCAGCGGCTCGATCTGAGCCGGGTGCAGAGCCCATTTCCCGTCGAAGCCAAGCTCGCGCGCGCGCCCCGCCGAGACCGCCAGCCCCGCCGCGTCGGAGACCTGCAGAAAGGGCCCATCGATCGCCTGCAGGCCGGCGGCGCGAGCGGCCACCAGGACGGCTCCGCGGACGAAGTCCCAGTGCGGCCCCTCCTCCGGCGAGGGAAAGCCGAGCGACACGCTCATGTCCGCCGGGCCCAGGATCAGTGCCTCGAGCCGCGGCGAGGCTTCGGCGATCTCGTTCGAGTCGCGCAAGCCACGGGCGGACTCGATCAGCGCCTGCATGCCGATCGGCGCATGCCTCGCCGCCCCCTCGAGCTCCGACAGCAGCTCGTCGACCCGCTCGATCTCGGCCACGCCCTCGACCTTGGGGACGATCACGGAGTCGAGTCGGCCGCCGGTGGCCGCGATCGCACGCAGGTCCTGCTCCCACCACGGTGTCGAGACCGCGTTGATCCGAACGGTCACGGTCGCCGACGCCCAGCGGCCGCCGGCGAGCGCCTCCGCCACGGCCGCGCGAGCCTCGTCCTTGAGCTCCGGCGACACGGAATCCTCGAGATCGACCACGACCTCGTCGGCCACCAACTCCCACGCCTTCTGGAGCTTCCGGGACGGGCGAGCTGGTATCGAAAGGCAGGAGCGCCGGGACCTCATCCGCCCGCGAGCATACGCCCTCGGGTACCCTCATCCGTCTCAAACTCGGGAGGAAAGGCGCTGTGGAGGAGAGCCGGAGGGTCACCGTGGGCGGCCCCTACTTCGAGGACCTGGAACGGGGCCAGGTCTTCGACGCGCCCGGGTTGACCCTGACCTGGGGCCACGCCGCGATCCATCAGGCGATCGCCGGCGACAGGATGCTGCTGCCGCTCGACGCGACCTTGAGCCGGGAGGTGACGGGCTGCGACGACGTCCTGGTGCACCCGAACCTGGTCTGCGACGTGGCGATCGGGCAGTCCACGGTCCCGACCCAGCGGGTGCTCGGCAACCTCTTTTACCGGGGCCTGGTCCTGTTGCGCCAGGTGTTCGGGGGCGACACCCTGCGCACCCGAACCGAGATCGTCGCCCTGAAGCAGAACCGCGCGCGCCCGGACGGGAGCGCCTCGGGGCTGGCGGTGCTGCGCATCCAGACCCACAACCAGCGCGGCGAGCCCGTGCTCGACTTCTATCGCTGTCCGATGATCCCGTTGCGGGACCCGAGCGTTGACACCGGGCACGCCGACGGCTTCGACGAGATCTCCAAGCAGCTCGACTCCGAGCGCGTGCGGGCGGCGGTGCCGGACTGGGACTACGGGGCGATGCGCTCGCGGCTCGAGCAGCCCGGCTCGGCGCTCGAGCCGGGAACGGTGCTTGCGATCGAGGGGCGTGAGACGGTGACGACCGCGCCCGAGCTGGCGCGACTGACGCTCAACGTCGCGATGACCCACCGCGACGCGGGCGCCGGCGCGCACGGGCGCCGTCTCGTCTACGGCGGGCAAACGATCTCGATCGCCGCCGCGCACGCCGCCCGGGCTGTCCCGGGCATGGCGACGATCGTCGCCTGGCGACGCTGCGAGCACTCCGCCCCCGTGTTCGAGGGCGACGTCCTCAGCACCGAGGTGACCGTGGTCGCGACCTCGCGGCTCGAGTCCGCCGACGCGACGCTCGCCGAGCTGCGCGCCACCGTTGAAGCCGACCGAGGAAGCGGCGAACCGCCCGAGCCGGTGCTCGACTGGGCGTTCGTCGCCGTCCTCGCTTGATTGGAGGAGCAATGCCCGGAATCCTGAACGGCCTGCGCGTAGTTGAGGGATCGGCCTATGTCGCCGCCCCCCTTGGCGGCATGACCCTCGCCCAGCTCGGCGCGGACGTGATCCGCTTCGACCAGATCGGTGGTGGGCTGGATCGCAACCGCTGGCCGGTAACCGACGACGGCGCCAGCCTCTTCTGGGCGGGCCTGAACAAGGGCAAACGCTCGATCCAGGTGGACCTGCGCTCGGAACGCGGCAAGCAGCTGCTGACCGCGCTGATCTCCGAGCCCGGAGAGGACGCGGGGATTCTGCTGACCAACTTCCCCGCTCGGGGATGGCTCTCCTATGAGGCGCTGCGCTCGCATCGCGATGACCTGATTATGGCCGCGATCACCGGCAACCACGACGGCAGCTCAGCCGTCGATTACACCGTCAACCCTGCCACGGGCTTTCCCTGGGCGACCGGGCCGCGCAACCTGGGGGTCCCGTTCAACCACCTGCTGCCCGCGTGGGACGCGATCACCGGCACCCTCGCGGCGGCGGGCGTGCTGGCGGCAGAGCGCCACCGAAGTCGCACGGGCGAAGGTCAGCTCGTCTCGGTCGCGCTCTCCGACGTCGCCTTCGCGATGGTCGGCAACCTCGGCAAGATCGCCGAGGCGCAGCTCTGCCGGCGCGAGCGCGAGAAGGAGGGCAACTACCTCTACGGCGCCTTCGGCCGCGACTTCCTCACCTCCGACGGCCGGCGGGTGATGGTGGTGGCGTTGACGCCGAGCCAGTGGAAGGCCCTGGTCGAAGCCACCGGGCTGCACCCGGCCTTCGAGCTGGTGGAGAAGGCGATGGGGGTCGACCTCTCGAAGGAGGGCGACCGATTCGCTGCCCGCGAGGTCCTCGGGGCGATCCTCAAGCCCTGGATGATCATCCGCAGCCTGGACGACATCAGCGAGATCTTCGACCGCCATGGAGTCTGCTGGGGGCCCTACCAGACGTTCATGCAGCTGGTCGACGAGGACCCGCGGTGCTCGACGGAGAACCCGATGTTCGAGGAGGTGGAACAGCCCGGGGTCGGCGCCTACCGAATGGCCGGCTCTCCCCTGCTGTTCTCCGAGCACGGTCGCCTGCCCGCCACCCCGGCGCCGACGCTGGGCGAGCACACCGACGAGATCCTGGCCGACCTGCTCTCGCTCAGCGAGGCCGAGATCGGGCGTCTCCACGACGACGGGGTGGTCGCCGGGCCAACCGGGGTCACGGCGTAGGCGCCGAGCGCCCGGCGCTCAGCTCTGCCGGCCGAGGGCGTCCTTGATGCGCTCGAGCGTCTCGACCGGGGTGGGGTCGATGCCCCGGGCCGCGGCGAGGCCGAGTGAGACGAGGTCGCCGAGCATCACCGCCCACAGCAGGCGGGCGGTCCGGGTCTCCCCCTCCGTCTCGACGCGAAGGACGCGGTGGGCGCCCGGCTCGATCAGCCTCGCAGTCTGCTCGACGCGCTCATGCTCGCGCGGATGCTGATCGGAATCCTGAAGGAAGATCGCCGAGAAGCGGCCGACGCCGGTGCCGGGGGCCCAGCCGACGATCTCGTTGTGGTCCATCTCCGGCAGCTCGCCCTGGAAGGCATGCTGCTTGGCGTTCTCGTTGACCTGCGTCTTCCAGCGATAGGCGACGGGAGCGGTCAGATCGGAGCCGTAGATCACGGGCACGCTGCGCTCGATCTCGGCGACGATCTCGGCGGCGCGGGCGACGAGCCCATCCTGCGACTGATCGAGCCAGGCCGCGGCGGCGTCGATGTCGGTGTGGATCGCCGGGGCGACGCCGACCGCCGCCGCGGCATCGGCGGCGATCGAGAACAGGTAGCCGACGGCGGCCCGTGGTTGCAGCCCCGAGGGGATGCCGACGACGGGCACGCCGGCCGTCCGCGCCTGCTCGGCGAGCGGCCCGCCCGTGGTGGCGACGATGCGCCTGGCGCCGACCGCCTCGGCGGCGGCGAAGCAGGCGAGCGTCTCCTCGGTGCTGCCCGAGTAGCTGCAACACAGCACCGCGTGATCGGGCAGCGTCCACGAGGGCGGCTCGTAGTCACGGACCACAATCATCGGCCTCTGGACCCGGTCCCCCAGCGCCGCTCGCGCCAGCGCCCCGCCGACGCCCGAGCCTCCCATCCCGCAGGCCACAAGCCCGCTGGACTCGGACGGCTCGATCCCGGCGGACTCGAAGCGCCAGAGCGCGTCGCGGAGATGATCGGGAAGGTCGAGGACGTCCTCCACCTGGTTGGCGCTGTCGACCTCGCGGATCGCGTCGAGGAACTCGCTCACGCTGACTTCCCCTCGCCCGGCGGGACCCGGGAGTCGGCCGCCAGGCGCGTGCCGGCCGCGATCACCGCCGCCTCTCCGACGACGCAGCCGTCGGGAACGGTCGCCGCATCTCCGACGGTGACCCCCGCGGCCAGGATCGAGCCGATCACGCTGGCGCCCGCTCCAACCCGGCAGTGGCTGTCCAGGACCGAGCCTGTGATCGCGGCGGTCGCGGCGACCTCCGTGCCCGCGCCGATCACGGCGTGCGGCCCCACCTTGGCCCCGGCCGCCACCGAGCAGCCGGACTCGATCAGTGCCGGCGGCGCCACCTCGGCGGCCGAGTCGACCGCGGCGCCCTCGGAGACCAGCAGGCCGACGCCGTCGACGCGGGTCGCGAGGTCGGTGTGGACACGACCCTCGAGAATGTCCCAGCTCGCCTGCAGATAGCGCTCGGGTGTGCCGATGTCCATCCAGTAGCCCTCCAGGCGCTGACCGTACAGCCCCTCCCCGACCAGTCGCGGGAAGACCTCGCGCTCGATCGAGACCGAGCGGCCCGGCGGGACAAGGTCGAGGACGCTGCGGTCGAGGACGTAGGCGCCGGCGCTGATCTCGTCGGTCGAGATCTGCCCCGGGGAGGGCTTCTCCAGGAACTCCTCCACGGCCCCGTCAGCCGAGGCGGGCTCGGTCCCGGGCTGAGACGGCCCCCCGGCGCGGCGTACGAGCCCGTAGGCGCTCGGATCGGCCACCGGATGGAGCGCCAGTGTGGCGAGGGCCTCGTTTCGCTCGTGCGAGCGGATCAGCTCGCCCAGGTCGAGATCGGTGAGGACGTCGCCGTTGAGGGCGAGGAAGCGCTCGTCGAGCAGGCCCTGCGCATCGGCCAGCTTCAGCGGCCCGGCGGTGCCGAGCGGCTCGGGCTCCTCGAGATAGGAGAGGCTCGCACCGCCGTCGACACCCTCCCCCAGCGCGTCGCGCAGCAGCTCGGCGCGAAAGCCGCATGCCATCAGCACCTCGTCGACCCCGTGCCGGGAGAGCCAGTCGACCATGAAGCGGATGAAGGGGCGATCGACCAGCCGGATCGCCGGCTTCGGCTGAGTAACGGTCAGGGGGCGGAGCCTGGTCCCCTCTCCCCCCACGAGGACGATCGCCTGCATCTCAGCTCGGGCGGCCGATGCTCTCGTAGAGGAACCCCGCCGCCCGCAGAGCCTGCGGGTCGAGGAAGTTGCGCCCGTCGACCAGCAGCGGCGTCGTCATCTTTCCGGCGAGGGCGACCCAGTCGAGCTCGGCGAACTCTGGCCACTCGGTGACCAGGATCGCTGCGTCGGCTCCGTCCAGCGCGGCTTCCACGGAGGCAGCGAACTCGACGTTGGGCAGAAGCTCCCTGGCCCGCGGCTCGGCCACCGGGTCGTAGGCGCGGACCACGGCACCCTCCCCCTGAAGCCGCGCCGAGAGCACCAGGCTCGAGGCCTCTCGCATGTCGTCGGTGTTCGGCTTGAAGGCAAGTCCGAGCAGGGCGACGGTGCGCCCGGCCAGCGACTCGAGATGGCGCTCCAGCTTCTTCATCACCCGCCGCTTTTGCAGTTCGTTGACCTCGATCACCGAGGTCAGGAGCTGGAAGTGGTAGCCGCTGTTACCGGCGAGCTGCTTCAGCGCCTGCGTGTCCTTGGGGAAACACGAACCGCCGAAGCCGAGGCCCGCCTGCAGGAAGGCGGGGCCGATGCGCTTGTCGAGCCCCATGCCCCTGGCGACCTCGGTGACGTCGGCGCCCACCTCCTCGGAAACGTTGGCGATCTCGTTGATGAAGGAGATCTTGGTCGCGAGGAAGGCGTTGGAGGCGAGCTTGACCATCTCCGCCGAGGCGAGGTCGGTGCGGACCATCGCGCCCCCCAGCGGGCGGTACAGCTTCTCGACGGCGTCGGCGGCCCACTCGGCGCCGGAATCGGCGCCGACCACGACCCGGTCGGGGTGCATGAAGTCGGAGACCGCGGAGCCCTCCTTGAGGAACTCGGGACAGGAGACGTAGGCCAGGCTCGGCATCTCGCGGCGGATCGCGGCGCCGGTTCCGGCCGGCACGGTGGACTTCATCACCAGGGCGTGGCCGCCGTCGTCTGAGAGCTCGCGGACGACGGCGCGCACCCGCGACAGGTCGGCGTCGCCCGAGTAGGTGGGGGGCGTGTCGACGCAGCAGAACAGCAGCCGGGCGCGGTCGAGCACCTGCGACATCTCGGTGGTGAAGGTGAGCCGCTCGCGGTTTCGCTCGAGCAGGTCCTCGATCCCGGGCTCGTGCATGGTCACCTCGCCCCGGCCCAAAGACTCGATCTTGGCCGCATCGACGTCCATGGCGACGACGTCGCGGCCAACCTCGGCGAAGCAGGCGGCGGTGACCAGCCCCACCCAGCCCACGCCGATCACCCCGATGGCCTCGTTTCGCTCGCTCATCTCGTGCTCCGCAGGGCCCGGCGGACTAGCCGCCCGGCACTGCCAGGTTCTGGGCGATCGCCAGCATCTGCTCGTTTGAGAGCAGCTTGTCGAGGGTGTTCGAGACCCAGTACATCGCGGCGGCGCGCTGGAAGGCAACCATGCGCAGCCTGCCCGCGTCGAAGTACAGCTTGTAGGTGCGCCCCTTGATCTCCTTCTCGTCGCTGGGGTTGGCGAACAGGGGCGCATCCAGCCAGTCGGTCCCCGAGACCCCGTAATAGGCCGTCGGGTAGGTGCTGCCGGGGTGGGTGATCACGAACTTGTAGCCGTGGTAGATCTGGTCGCCGGGCCCGTCGATGCGGAACTCGCGGGTGTCGGAGTCGCTGATCGCCGAGCCGGGCGCGAGCCGCGTCGGATACAGCACCGGGAACTTGATCTCCTTGCCGGCGGAGTCGGCGAGCACGGTCGAGTACTGCAGGCCGGAGTCCGCAGAGTCGATCAGATCGGCGCTCGGCTGGGGGGCGGGCTCTGTCTCCGGCTTGGGCTTCGGCTTGTCGCCCTTGGGCTTGTCGCCGCTCGGCTTACCCCCTCCGTCCTTGCTCCCTTCCTTTGCCGCCACCGGGGGAACGCCCTTGCCCAGGAACTCGGCGACCGCCGCCTTGATCGGGGCGGCTTCCGCGGTGACGTAGCCGGCATCATCGCCAAGGCTCTCGAAGGGGAACTCGATCTGGTTGATCTGGGCGCCGCGGGCCTGCAGCATCAGCTTGAACAGCTGCACCAGGGTCGCCACGTCTTCGATGTCGGACGTCGTGTACTGCTTGAAGATCTCGATCAGCTGCTCGCGATCCTCGAGCAGCCTGCCCGGCGGCACCTTCTGGCGCGCCTCGCGCAGAAAGGTCTGCTGGCGGGCCGAGCGGACGATGTCGTTGTCCTCGTGGCGATAGCGGACGTACTGCAGCGCCTTGTAGCCGCACAGCCGCTGATAGCCGGCCTCGATGTCGATCTCGGCGTACTGCTCGGT
>JBDTSW010000021.1:0-24457 GCA_039930945.1 bacterium | reverse complement strand
GCTGAGCGCTGCGACGCGCTCGCGGTGCCGGCCGGCGGTGCCGAGCAGCTGCGCGCCGACCATGGCCCGCTTGAGCAGAAAGTGGGCGTTGTGCTCCCAGGTGAAGCCGATGCCGCCGAACACCTGGATCGCGTCGTGGGTGACCGAGGAGGCCGCGTCGGAGGCGCGGGCCTTGGCCATCGAGGCCGCTGACGGCAGCGACTGCGGCTCGGCGTCGGCGACCCAGGCCGCGTAATAGGTGAGCGAGCGGGCCTCCTCGACCGCCCAGAGCATGTCGGCGAGGCGGTGCGAGACGGCCTGGTAGGCGCCGATCGGGCGGCCGAACTGCTCCCGCTCCTTGGCGTAGGCGACCGCCATGTCGAGGGCGCGCTGGGCGACGCCGACGAGCTCGGCCGAGAGCGCAACGGTGGCCTTGTCGACGGCGGGCGCGACGCCGCCGGGAAGCGGATCGCCCCCATCGGCCGAGACCCTGAAGTAGGCCCGGGTGGAGTCGATCAGGTCGAGGCGCTCGAGGGTGGCGGCGGCGGGCTCGACGATCCTGGCGCCCTCGCCGTGGTTGAGCACGAGCACCGCCGCGCCGGAGGCTGCGCCGACGATCGGCTCGTCGTCGGGCGTGAACGCCGCCGCGCCGCGGGCCTCGCCCGAGGCGATGCCGGGTAGCCACGCCGCCTGCTGGGAGTCAGAACCGGCCTCGGAGATCAGCAGGCCGGCGGCGGCGTTGGAGATGAACGGCGACGGCGCGCAGGCATATCCCAGCTCCTCTTGGAGGATCACCAGCTCGACCACGCCGAGGCCCTGCCCTCCGTGCTGCTCGGAGACGGCTATGCCCGGCCAGCCAAGCTCACCCATCTCCTCCCAGAGCGCATCGTCGTAGGGGCTCTCGGACTCGGCCAGCTCGCGCACCTTCTCCGGCTTGAACCGGCTGGCGAGGAAGTCGTGCGCGGTCGACTTGATCTCGCCCTGCTCGTCGCTGAAGTCGAAGTCCACCGGCTACCTCTTCAACGAAGCTTGGGCAGGCCGAGGACCCGCTCGGCGACGATGTTGCGCAGCACGTCGCTGGTGCCGCCCTCGATCGAGTTCGCCCGTGAGCGCAGGAAGCGGTAGGCCCAGGGCGAGCTCTTGCCGAGGGCATCGGGTCCGCCGACCTCCAGCGCCAGCTCGGTCATCGCCTGGTGGGTCGAGGACCACTGCAGCTTCGCGATCGAGCCCTCCGGCCCCGGGATCCCGACCTTCATCGTCGAGGTCAGCGCCCGCATCGCTCCCAGGCGCAGGCCCTCGATCCCGATCCGCAGCCGGGCGATGCGGTCGCGAATCGCCGGATCGCCGGCCAGGCCCCGCTCCTTCGCCAGCTCGATCAACTCGTCGAGCGTCTGCGCCAACCCGAGCGCCGCCGATGCGCCGAGGCCGGCGCGCTCGTTCATCAGCGTCGTGATCGCGACCATCCAGCCGTTGCCCTCGCCACCGATCACGTTGAGATCGGGAACGTAGGCGTCTTCGATGAACAGCTCGTTGAACTCGGCCTCGCCGGTGATCTGGCGCAACGGCCGGACCTCGACCTCGTCCTGGTCCATGTCCATCAGGAAGTAGGTGAGCCCCTTGTGCTTGGGGGCGTCGGGGTCGGAGCGGGCGACGAGCATGCACCACTTGGCCTCGTGGGCGAAGGTGGTCCAGACCTTCTGCCCGGTGATCCTCCAGCCGCCGTTCTCCTTCACCGCCTTCGTCTTCAGCGAGGCGAGGTCCGAGCCCGACTCGGGCTCAGAAAAGCCCTGGCACCAGATCTCCTCGGCCGAGAGGATCGGCTCGAGGAAGCGCTCCTTCTGGTCGGTGGTCCCGTGGGCGATCACCACCGGGCCCCCCATCACCAGGCCGAGCACGTTCGCCGGGCGCGGCGCCTTCGCGCGCGCCAGCTCGGTCCCGAAGATCGACTGCTCGATCAGGGTGGCGCCGCGGCCCCCGTACTCCTTCGGCCAGGAGATGCCGGCCCAGTCGCCCTCGTGCAGCTTGCGCTGCCACTTGCGCTCGAACTCGAACTGGCTCTGGTCGCCGCCGGTGGGCCCCTCCCCGGGGTGGTTGTCGGCGAGCCACGCGCGCAGCTCGTCGCGGAAGGCCTGTTCGGAGGTGGTCAGCGAGAGGTCCACGGAAGCGGGAATCTAGACGAACGGCCTCCGAGTCCGTCCTAGTCGAACACGTAGAGCACGGCGATCGCCGAGGCGATGAAGGTCGCGCCGGCGAAGATCATGCCCGGATCCTCGATCAGGATCGCCGCCGTCGAACGGGTGTCCCGGCGGTCGTAGATCAGGTAGAGGTAGCGGAACACCCCGTAGAGGACGGAGGGCGCCGTGGCCAGCATGCGCGATCCCACCAGCGGCGAGTTGACCGTGTAGATGACGTAGGAGATGATCGCCGCCGCGGTCACCATCGCCACCATCTGGTCGAGAAACGGAACCGAGTAATGCTCGAGCACGGGACGCGTTGGGGCGGACCCCGACGCCCCCGGACGAATCCCGGCTTCGCCGGGATCACCGCTCGCTGGCGCTCGCTGGGAGGAGGTGTCGGGAGTCGTGTTTTCCAGGATCGCCTCCTGGCGGCGCTTGGTGAAGCCGAGGAACAGCGCCAGCATCGCCGTGCAGACGAGCAGGTACTCCGACGCCTGCGCCTCGACCGCGACCGCGCCGGCGACGACGCGGAGGATGAACAGCGAGGCGATCGTCATCACGTCGATGATCACGAGGCGCTTCAGGATCAGCGAATAGGCGACGGTGATGACGCCATAGACGGCGACCAGGCCGGCGACCTCGGCGTCGACCGTCGCCAGCGGCAGCGCGACGGCGAACGCCGCGAGGGCGATCGCGGCGACCGCCGCCCTCGCCGGCGCCAGAGCGCCGCTCGCGATCGGCCGCTTGCGCTTCTCGGGGTGGCGCCGGTCCAGCTCGGCGTCGTGGAGGTCGTTGAAGAGGTAGCCGGCGCTGGCGATCGCGCAGAAGGCGATGAAGGCGATGGTCGCGTCGGCGACCGCGGCGCCCTCGTCGACCCTGCCCGAGAACAGCAGCCCGGCATAGACGAGCACGTTCTTGACCCACTCCTGCGGGCGCATGGCGGCGAGAAGCGGCGGCATTGCGAAGCTAGGTTAGGGGCGACGGCTCTCGTGTACCTGGTCGCACCAGACTCCTTCAAGGGAACTTTCACCTCCGCCGAGGTGGCCGCCGCGATGGCTCGGGGGCTGGAGAGGGTCGGCGCCGAAGCCCAGGTCTGTCCCCTCGCCGACGGCGGCGAGGGGACGATGGAGGTGCTGGTCGGCGCCCTCGGCGGCGAGCTCGTCGACGCTGCGGCCCACGACCCGCTCGGGCGGGCGATCGAAGCGCGCTTCGGCCTCCTCGCCAACGGCAGTGCGATCGTCGAGACGGCCGAAGCGTCGGGGCTCGGCCACGTGGCGGAGGGTGAGCGTGACGCGGAGGCAGCCTCCAGCGCCGGTACGGGGGAGCTGATCGCCGCCGCCGCGGCGGCGGGAGCGCGGCGAGTCCTGGTCGCCGCCGGGGGCAGCGCCACCACCGACGGCGGGGCGGGGGCGCTCGAGGCGATCGCCCGCGGCGGCGGGCTGCGCGGCGCCGAGTTGGCAGTGCTCTGCGACGTTCGCACCGCCTTCGAGCGTGCGCCGAGCGTCTACGGGCCGCAGAAGGGGGCGGACCCGGCCGCGGTCGCCCGGCTGGAGGCGCGCCTGGGCGAGCTCGCCCGGAACTTCAAGCAAGACCCCCGGGGGGTGCCGATGACCGGGGCCGCCGGGGGACTCGCGGGCGGTCTTTGGGCCCAACTCGGAGCCGAGCTGATGCCGGGCGCCGAGGCGGCGCTGGACGCGGTCGGCTTCGACCGGCGGCTGGCCGCAGCCGAGCGAATGCTCACGGGCGAGGGCCGCCTCGACTCCCAGTCGGTGGAGGGCAAGCTGGTCGGCGTGATCGCACAGCGCTGCCTTGCCACCGGCAAGCCGCTCGACGTGGTCGCCGGAACGATCGAGCTGGATGACGCCGCCGCCCGTTTGAGCGCCCACTCGGTGCGGGCGGCGGCAACGATCGCCGAGATCGAGACAGCCGCCGAGGCGATCGCAGGCGAGGCGTCCAGCGACGACCAGGTCAGGAAGCGGTGTCCGGGTCGACCAGCACGCCGGGGTTGAGGACGCCGGCGGGATCCAGCTTCAGCTTGGCGGCGCGCAGCGCCTGGGCGAAGGGCTCCGGTCGCTGGCGGTCATACCAGGGCCGGTGGTCGCGCCCGACGGCATGGTGGTGGGTGATCGTGCCCCCGGCGGCGATCACGGCGTCGGAGGCGGCGGCCTTGATCTCGTCCCACTGCTCGATCTCGGCCCCCCGGCGCGCCGGGGCGAGGACCGTGAAGTAGGGGGCCGGCCCGTCCGGGTAGACATGGGTGAAGCGGCAGCTCAGGCGGGGCGAGCCGCGGCCCCCGGGGGCCGCGCCACAGGCCTCGGCGACGGCGCGCCCCGCGACCTCGATCACGGTCGCGTGGAACTCCTCGAAGCGGTCCCAGGTGATCGCCGTCTCGAAAGTGTCGGACAAAACCCCGAGCGAGACGAAGCTGTCTCGCAGGTAGGGGGCGGCCAGGAACGCATGCCGCCACGACTCCACCGCCGACGGGGCGCCGTCCTCGCGTTCGGGCCGGGGCGCTCCCCCGTGATCGATGGCAACATCGAGCGCCAGCTTCATCCAGACGTCGACCGGGTGGTGGGCGGACTCGAAGCCGAGCACGAGCAGCGCCTCGCCCGGCGGCCCGGCACCGGTGACCTCGGCCTCGGTGGGATCGAGCAGACGGCAGTTCGTGGGGTGCAGGCCAGATTGCGAGAGCGCGCGAACCGCCTCCGCGCCCGAGGCGAAGTCGTCGAAGGCGATCCCGCGCGAGGCCTTCCACCTGGGGCGCCCCTGCAGGCGCACCCAGGCCTCGGTGATCACCCCGAGGATGCCCTCCGAGCCGATCAGCATCCGGTCGGGGCTCGGGCCGGCCCCGGAGCCCGGCAGGCGCCTGCTCTCCCACTCCCCGGCAGGAGTGATCGCCCGGACCGACTCGACCAGGTCGTCGATGTGCGTATGCAGCGTCGCGAAGTGCCCGCCGGCGCGGGTGGCGATCCAGCCGCCCAGGGTGGAGAGCTCGAACGACTGCGGGAAGTGGCGCAGGGTCAGCCCGCGCGGGCGCAGCTGGTCCTCGAGGCCCGGCCCGAGCGCGCCCGCCTGGATCCGCGCGGCCCGCGAGACCTCGTCCACCTCGAGCACCCGGTCCAGGGCCCGGAGGTCGATCGTGACCGCACCCGGGTACTGCTCCCCCACCCTGGGCTCGACCCCGCCGACGACGCTGGTGCCGCCGCCGTATGGGATCGCCGCCAGGCCGTCGGCGACGCACCACGCGAGCACGCGCTCCACGTCGGCCTCGTCGGCGGGGTGGGCAACGACGTCAGGCGGGTTCGCGAACTCGCCGCGGAAGCCGCGGACGACGTCGCGGTAGGCCTTGCCGAGCGCGTGCGAGGCGCGCTCGTAGGGGTCCCGGCGGCAGATCGCCGCCAGCGCGCTCGGCGGCTCGACGCGCGGCGCCCGCAGCTCGACCGCCTCCAGCGGCACCGGCTCGGTGACCTGGTCGCCGCCGAAGCCGAGCCGCTCGCGCACGACCGGGGCGGCTGCCTCGAGCTGGGAGCGACTGAGCTGCCGGCTCTCAGGTCCCCAGCCCCAGTGCTTGCGGCGGTCGGTGGCGGGGGCCGGCCCGGAGCGCATCCGCGCCAGCCTATGTCAGTGCCGCCGGGCGGCTACCAGTGGGTGCCGCGCATCAGGTAGGCGAAGGCGGCCTGCTGCCTGGAGAGCTCGCCCGGCGAGGGGGGCTCGGTGGCGGCAGGTGCCTCGGTGGCCGGGGATGGCCCGCCCGCGGCCGGTGCCTCCGCCGGCTCCTTCTTGCGCTCGCCCTTGGCCGCAGTCGAGTCGGGGAACAGGTGGTAGGCGCTGTTGAGGATGTAGTCGATCGACTTCGGGTTGATCGCGTACAGCAGCTGCCCGAGTGTCCCCAGCGGAGTGGCGATCCGCTTCGGCTTGTGGATGATCGCCTCGCAGATCATGTCCGCAGCGTCGTCGGGGGTGATCGTCGGGAAGCGGTCGTACATCTTCGTCGGCGCGATCATCGGCGTGCGCACCAGCGGCATGTTGATCGTGGTGATGTGGACGCCGTCGTCCATCACCTCGGAGGCGACGCAGCGTGACCAGGCGTCGAGCGCCGCCTTGGAGGCGACGTAGGCCGAGAAGCGGGGCGGGTTCGTCTGCACCCCGATCGAGCTGACGTTGATGATCTGGCCGGCCCTGCGCTCGCGCATCTCCGGCAGCACCTTCAGGATCAGCCTGACGGCGCCGAAGTAGTTGAGCTGCATCGTTCGTTCGAAGTCGTGAAAGCGGTCGTATGAGAGCGCGATCGAACGGCGGATCGAGCGGCCGGCGTTGTTGACGAGGATGTCGACGTGCCGGTGCTGGGAGAGGACCTCGCCGGCCATCCGGTCGATGTCGTCCATGTCGGCGAGGTCGCAGCGGTGGATGTGGGCGACGCCCCCTCCCGCCTCGATCTCGTCGCGGGTGGCCTCGAGCTTCTCCGGGGTGCGGGCGACGAGCAGCATGGTTCCGCCGCCGGCGGCGATCTTCAGCGCCGCCGCGCGGCCGATCCCGGAGGAGGCTCCGGTGACCATCACCTTGCGGCCGCGCACCGCCGTCTCCAGCGAGACGTTCCCCTGCACCCGGCGCCCCAGCCGCAGCAGCTCGTCGGGGATCTGCTGTTCGATCACCTGGGCGATCCCGCCGACCAGCCCGAGCCGGCCCCGGGCGGCGCCCATCAGCGTGTGGTCGCGGAACAGGTCCGGGTCGAGGTGACGCTCCCAGTAGTCCCAGAGCTTGCCGGCGTAGGCCTCCAGCGGCGGCACGGCGATGTCGGTGCCGGCGAGCGCGGCCTGGGTCTGGCGCGAGTCGAAGTGGGTCGGGTAGTTGACGTAGGTGAGGACCGAGGTGGGGATGCCGAAGTCGGCGAGCAGGCGCTCGACGACCGGGGCCGCCAGAGGCACGTTGGAGACGGTCGCGCGCAGCACCGGCTCAGCGGCCTCCAGCACCGCCGCGGGGATCCGCACCGATGACTCGGGCGCGTGCGCCGCCCGGGCGAGGATGTCGATCACCTGGCCGGCGGTCGGCGGCCTCGGGTCGGTCAGAGAGAAGGCGCGACCGTCGAGCCCTTCGGTGTGGGCGATGTGGTCCATCGCCGCGACGACGAAGTCGACCGGCACGATGTTGATCTCGCGGCCCTCGATGCCGACCACCGGCACCCACTGGGGCACCGTGTTGCGGATCCGGCGAATCAGCTTGAAGAAGTAGTAGGGCCCGTCGACCTTGTCCATCTCGCCGGTCTCGGAGTTGCCGACGACCAGGCCGGGGCGATACACCCGCCACGGCCGCTCGCACTCGTCGCGGACGACCCCCTCCGAGTCGTGCTTGGTGCGGAAATAGGGATGGGTGTCAAGGCTCTGGGCCTGTTCGAACATGTCCTCGCGCCAGGTCCCCTTGTAGAGGCCTGCGGCCGCGACCGAGCTGACCATGTGCACGCAGCCGGCCTCGACCGCGTGGGAAAGCGAGACCATCTGCCGGGTCCCCTCGACGTTGGCGACGCGCTGGCTCTCGGCGTCGGCGGTCATGTCGTAGATCGCGGCCAGGTGGAAGAGGTGGTCGACGTTGCCGCGAAGCCGCTCGACATCCGCGTCGGACACGCCCAGGCGGGGCTGCGAGATGTCGCCGACGATCCCGACCACCCGGTCCGCGTCGACGCCCCAGCGATTGCGGAGCTCCTCGAGGCGGCCCTTCGAGCCCTCGCGGACGAGCACGTAGACGGTGCCCTCGCGCTCGAGCAGCAACTCGATCAGGTTGCGCCCGATGAATCCGGTGCCCCCGGTGACTAGGTAGCTGATGCCAATCCTCCTGACCCCCTCGGCCGTGCGTAGGTTGCCGGTGGGTGCCGAGCCTACACTTTCCCCAATGCCCTTTCACCTCGCCCCCGAGCCCGGCGACCCGGGCGAGCCGCAGGTCGAGATCGGCCGTGCCGGCGGCGCCCAGGCCGGCGATCACCGGCGCCTGGTCAGCGACGGCGCCCAGGTTCTCGCCCACGGCGCCCTGATCTGCCCCGGCTGCGAGATGCCGATCGAGGCGCGGCGGAGGTTGCGCTCGACCGGGTCGCTTCGGTGCGCCTACTGCAACCACGTCGCCGAGGCGCGCGAGTTCGTCCGCGAGAACGTCTTCGACACCCTCGCCAACGAGGTCTACCTCATCGCCCGGGTGGGCTGATCCCGAGCTGGAGCGACACCGCGTGCAGTGGGGCCGGACGCGGGTCGCCGCGCTTGTCCCAGGTCATAGACTGGAATCACTGAATGACGGAGGGGATCGTCGAGATCCAGATGCCCCAGATGGGGGAGTCAGTCACCGAGGGGGTCGTCCTCGAGTGGCACAAATCCGAAGGCGAGTTCGTCGAGGAGGGCGAGACCGTGGTCGAGGTCTCGACCGACAAGGTCGACGCCGAGGTGCCTGCCCCCGCCAGCGGCACGATCACCAAGCTCCTGGCCCAGCCTGACGACACCGTCACCGTCGGCCAGGTCCTGGCCCAACTCGACCCCAACGGCACCGCCTCCGGCAACGGCGCCAACGCCCAGCCGGCCCAGGGTAAACCGGCCGGGGCGAGCGGCGAAGCCGCGGTAGCTGCGGCCGAGCCTGCCGCCCCGCCGGCGTCCGAACCCGGCCAGAGCGGACGCGAAGCGGAGGATCTGGCCGGAGTGATTTCGGAGGATGTCGGCGGAGTTATTCCTCCGGAGGATCTGGCCGGAGTGATTCTGCAAGTCACCATGCCCGAGATGGGCGAGTCCGTCACCGAGGGCACCGTGCTCGAGTGGCACAAGCAGGAGGGGGACCCGGTGGCGGAGGGTGAGACGGTGATCGAGGTCTCGACCGACAAGGTCGACGCCGAGGTGCCGGCACCCGCCGGCGGCACGATCACCAAGCACCTCGTCCGGCCCGACGACACCGTCCAGGTCGGCCAAGCCCTCGCCGAGATGACCACGGGCCCAGCCAGCGCCTCCTCGGACGGGCAGCCTTCCGCGGACCCGGGACGCGGAGCGGAGAAGGTCGCGGGCGGTGATTCCGCGAAGGCTTCCCCGGTCGCCCGGCGGATGGCCGCCGACCGCGGGCTCGACATCGGCTCGATCGAGGGCTCGGGAGCAGGCGGCAAGGTCGTCAAGGCGGACATCCTCGCCGCGGCGGATGGAGGCGGGGCCCGCACCCCCCCGGCGGCCCCCGGACCCGGAGCGGAGGAGGCCCCCGGAGAGGCTCGGGCACTGCGCGGTCCGGCGGCGATGCTGGCGAAGGCGATGGACGAGAGCCTCGGGATCCCGACCGCGACCTCGTTCCGCACCGTGCCGGTCGACACCCTCGACGCCAAGCGCAGGGCGCTCAACGGCGTGCTCAAGGACCGCGGCGTGAAGATCTCCTTCACCCATCTGGTCGCCTGGGCGATCATCGTCGCCGCCGGCGAGTTCCCGGTGATGGCGCGCAGGTTCGAAATCCGCGACGGCAGGCCCTTCCTGTTCGAGCCGGAGACGATCACCCTCGGCCTTGCCGTCGACGTCGAGCGCAAGGGCTCGCGCTCGCTGATGGTGCCGGCGATCAAGGGCGCCGGCTCGCTCACCTTCGCCGGCTTCCACAGCTACTACGAGGAGCTGATCACCAAGACCCGCGAGAACAGGCTCACCGCCGACGACTTCCAGGGCACCAACATCACCCTGACCAACCCGGGTGGGCTGGGCACGGTGGCCTCGGTCCCGAGGCTGATGACCGGCCAGGGGACGATCGTCGCCACCGGCTCGATCGCCTACCCGGTCGAATGGGCGCACGCCCCCGCCGAGAAGATCAATGCGCTTGGCGTCTCGAAGGTGATGACGATGACGTCCACCTACGACCACCGGGTGATCCAGGGCGCCGAGTCCGGGTCGTTCCTGCGCCGGATCGACCAGCTGCTCCAGGGCGAGGACTCCTTCTACGAGAGCGTCGCCGAGGCGCTCGAGATCGCGCCGGCGATCGTCGCCACCGCCTACCCGGCCTCGGCCTCGGCCCCCCCGCTCGGCTCGGTGGCGCCCGCCGCGGCGGGCGCCACGGGCGAGGTCAACGAGGAGCTGCTCCAGGCCGTGCAGGCGGGGACCTCGCTGCTGAAGGCCTACCGCACCCACGGGCACCTCGCCGCGCGCGTCAACCCGCTGGGCAAGGAGCCCAAGGGCGACCCCGCGCTCGAACCCGAGAACCTGGACCTGACGCCCGAGCTGATGGCCCAGATCCCGGCGCGGATCCTGCGCATCGGCGTCGAGGGCGAGACGCTGCTGGAGGCGCTGCCGCGGTTGCGCGAGGCCTACTGCGGCACGATCTCCTACCAGATCGAGCACCTCTCGTCGCACCAGCAGCGGATGTGGCTGCGGGAGATGATCGAGACGGGGGCGCACCGCACGCCGCTGAGCCCTGAGGAGAAGCGGGCGCTGCTCAGCCGGCTGGCCGGCGTCTTCGACTTCGAGCGCTTCCTGCAGAAGGCCTACCTCGGCCAGAAGATGTTCTCGATCGAGGGGCTGGACGCCGTCGTGCCGATGATCGACGAGCTGGTGACGCTGGCCCGCCGGGCCGGCGCGGACGAGGTCGTGATCGGGATGGCGCACCGCGGCCGGCTGGCCGTGCTCGCCCACAACCTGGGCCGCCCCGTGGAATCGATCCTGGCCGAGTTCGAGGGCGCGAAGGCGCTCGAGCAAGTGAAGACGCTCGCCGCCCTGCCCCACTCCGGCACCGGCGACGTCAAGTACCACCACGGCGCCGAGGGCCTGTTCGAGACCCGGGACGGCGGGGAGATCAAGGTCCGGCTGTACCCGAACCCAAGCCACCTCGAGTACGTCGATCCGGTCGTCACCGGCGGTGCCCGCGCGGCGCAGACGGAACGCTCCGGCCCCCGGCTTGAGCACAACCCGAGTGTTGCCGTGCCCCTGCTGTTGCACGGCGACGCCGCCTTCCCCGCGCAGGGGGTCGTCGCCGAGACCCTCAACCTGCAGTCGCTGGCGGGCTACTCGACCGGCGGCACGGTCCACATCATCACCGACAACCAGGTGGGGTTCACGACGGATCCCGAGGAGGGGCGCTCGACCCCCTACGCCGCCGACATGGCGAAGGGCTACAACAACCCGATCATCCACGTCAACGCCGACGACCCGGAGAACTGCATCGCCGCGATTCGCCTGGCGATGGCCTATCGCGAGCGCTGGGGGCGCGACGTCGTCATCGACCTGATCGGATACCGCCGCCACGGCCACAACGAGACCGACGAGCCCGCCTACACGCAGCCCCAGCAGGCGGCGCTGATCAAGGCGCACCCCGCCGTCGCCGAGCTCTACGCGACGCAGCTCTCAAAGCAGGGCGTGGTCACGACCGACGAGGTCGCGGAGACGGCGAGGGCGCACCAGCAGGAGCTCTCGTCGACGCTGAAGGGCCTGCGCAAGAAGATGGAGGCGGGCGAGTACGAGGACCCGAGCTCCACCGCCGTCGGCACCGGTGAGCTCGACCGCACCAAGAGCCCGGAGGTGGACACCGCCGTCCCCGAAAAGAAGCTCCGCGCGCTGAACGAAGAGCTGGTCAAGGTGCCGGAGAGCTTCACCATCCACCGCAAGCTGCGCAAGCCCCTGGCGCGGCGCCTGGAGATCCTCGACGAGGGGCCGATCGAGTTCGGGCACGCCGAGGCGCTGGCCTTCGCCTCGCTGCTGACCGAGGGCACCCACATCCGCCTTACCGGCCAGGACACCGAGCGCGGCACCTTCTCGCACCGGCACCTGGTCCTCCACGACGAGAAGACCTGGCTCGAGTACGCGCCGATCCAGAACCTGTCGGGAGCGTCGGCGCCGATGGAACTCCACAACTCCCCGCTCTCGGAGGCCGCCTGCCTCGGCTTCGAGTACGGCTACTCGGCCGCCTCGCCCGAGAGCCTGATCCTCTGGGAGGCCCAGTTCGGCGACTTCGCCAACTCGGGCCAGGTGATCATCGACAGCTTCATCGGCGCGGGCGAGTCGAAGTGGGGGCAGACGACGCGGATGACGCTGCTGCTGCCGCACGGATACGAGGGGTCGGGCCCCGAGCACTCGAGCGCCCGCATCGAGCGCTTCATCGCGCTGTCGGCCGAGGGCAACATGAGGCTGGCCAACCCGACGACCGCGGCGCAGTACTTCCATCTGCTCCGCCGCCAGGCCCGGATCGCGAAGCCCCGCCCGCTGGTGGTCTTCAGCCCGAAGGGGCTGCTGCGCCTGAGCGCCGCCGCATCGAAGCTCACCGACCTCACCGAGGGCTCGTTCCAGTTCGTCCTCGACGACCCGCGGGCGCAGGGGCACAAGGAGGAGATCGGGCGCCTCGTCCTCTGCTCGGGGAAGGTCTTCTACGACATCGACGGCCACGAGCGCCGCGAGCAGGCCAAGGGCGTCGCGATCGCCCGCCTCGAGCTGCTCTACCCCTTCGCCAAGGCCGAGCTGACCGAGCTGATCGCCTCCTACCCGAACCTGGAGGAGATCGTCTGGGTGCAGGAGGAGCCGCAGAACATGGGCGCCTGGAAGGTGACGTCACGGCGGATGCCAGAGCTTGTCCCAGAGGGCGTCGAGTTCCGCTACGTCGGCCGCCCGCAGCGCGCCAGCCCGAGCGAGGGCTACCCCCCGGCGCACCACAGCGAACAGGAGCGGATCGTCCTCACTGCCATCACCGGCTGAGTCAAGGGCCACCTCGGCGCTGGAGGGCGTGGTGGACGCGGTCGCGGACCAGCGGGGCCCGGCGCGTCAGCTGGGACCAGGTGAAGCGTAGGACGATGTAGTCCCTGAGCTGCAGCTCGTTGTCTCGGGCGCGATCCCGCTCGAACGCCCGGGACCCAGAGTGGTAGGCGCGGCCGTCAATCTCGACGACGACCCGCTGGTGCGGCCAGAGGAAGTCGACCTCCATCGAGCCGACGCGAACATTGGCCAGGGGCTGGGGCAACCCGGCTCCACGGACCAAGCGGAGGAACCGCCTCTCCGCCTCGGAGCGCGTGAACGCCGGCTCGGCCTCGAGGTCCAGCAGCCGCCTGAGCCGACCTGCCCCTCTACGACCCCGATCAACCTGAAGCTGTTCGCGGAGCTCCGCGGTACTCACCCGACGGCTCACGAGCGCCTCCGCAACCGCACGCTCGAGTTGCTCCCCGGTGACCACCGCCGCCAGGTCGAGAAGTGTGCGGGCAGGAGAGGTGAGGGGAACCCCAGCGAGGCGCCCGACCTCCCGAGGCCGCAGGACTCGTACGGCATGGACCCGGATGCCCGGCCGTTTGCGGTGGTCACCACGCGCCTGCGTGATCCAGACATTCGCCCTGGCCGGATAGGGGAGGAAGCCCATCATTGCGGCGGCGCTGCGGTGGCTGACGGCGGCGGCCCGGCCACAGGCGAGCACGGCTGCCATCTGGCGCGCGTACAGCGCTTCGGCGCGGTGACCGACCATGTAGACACCTCGATGGATCGGTCGCAGAAGGCCCCGCTCGACGCGGCGAAAGATCGCATCGGCGCTGATCCCGGCGGCGAGCAGCTGCCAGCTCGCGACCACGCCCTGCTGTCGATCGGCGAGGTCGCCGATGATCCAATCGACCCGATCGGTGCCTTGACTGCGCATATCGCAGTCAAGGCCCACCTCGGCAATTGGTGCCCCCCCGGGGCGTTGTAGCCTCGGCGGGATGGCTGGTGGTGGCGACGCTGTGCTCCGAAAGGCGGTTCCCGGGGCGCTCTATGTGTGGGTGAGGCGGGCGTCCTGGCTGGAGCTGGGCCTGTTCGCCGCGCTGGTGCTGTTCTGGCTCGTGCCGGGCTTCGACAGCCAGACGATGGTCTTTGGGTGGGCGCACGGGCTGGGCTTCGTCGCCCTGGCGATCCTGATCTGGATCGCGGTGCTGCGACATGAGGCGCCGTACACGCTGCTCGCCGCGACGCTGACGCCGGTGGGCCCGCTGGGCAGCGTGATCGCGATCTCGTGGCTAGAGCGGCGCGAGCCGGTCGCCGATGACCGCCAGGGCGATTCCGGCACCGCCCCGCCGCGGGGCCGCCGACCGGCGGGCGGATGAAGTGGCGAGGCGGGGCCGTGGGAGGCAGGGGGTCCACACGGCCCGCGCCACGCCTGCGCGTCGGTAGCCAGGGAGGGATGCCGACGCGATCGTCCCCGGAGGCGGGACTGGCCGGGGACGAGCCTCGAAAAGTCATGCCCCCGCTCCCTGCGCGGGTATGCCCCCATTCTTACGCACCGCGACCCGCCGTGTCAATGGGCAATTTCCTATAGGCGCAAATCCCTGAGGACGCGATGAAGGATGCCGCCGTGCTGGTAGTAGCGGACCTCGTTCGGGGTGTCGAGCCGGACCCGCGTCTCGAAGCTGACCGGGTAATGCCCCTCGCGCTTCGCGCTGACGACGACCGACTTGGCCTCGCCGCCCTCGAGGTCGCCGACGGTGATCTCCTCCTCCCCGGTGAGCCCCAGCGACTGGCGCGTGTGGCCATCCGGTAGCTGCAACGGCAGCACTCCCATCCCGATCAGGTTGGAGCGGTGGATGCGCTCGAAGCTCTCGGCGAGCACGGCCCGCACGCCCAACAGCGCCGTGCCCTTGGCGGCCCAGTCGCGAGACGACCCGGCGCCGTACTCCTTGCCGGCGATCACCACCAGCGGCACGCCGTCGCCGGCGTAGGCCATCGCCGCCTCGTAGATCGTCGTCTCGGCGGCGTCGGGGAAGTGGCGCGTGTAGCCGCCCTCGCGGTCGACCAGGGCGTTGCGAAGGCGGATGTTGGCGAAGGTCCCCCGGATCATCACCTCGTGGTTGCCGCGGCGCGAGCCGTAGGAGTTGAAGTCGGCGGGCTCGACGCCGTTGGCGATCAGCCATTCCCCGGCGGGGCTGCTGCGCTTGATCGCGCCGGCCGGGGAGATGTGGTCGGTGGTGACCGAGTCGCCGAGCACCGCGAGCACCCGCGCGCCGGAGATCGGCTCGATCTGGGCCGGCTCCAGCTCCATCCCCTCGAAGAACGAGGGGCGGCGGACGTAGGTCGAGTCGGGCCAGGTGTAGCGGTCGCCGTCGGGCGTGTCGAGCCCGCGCCAGCGCTCGTCGCCGCTGAAGACGTCGGCGTAGCTGCGCCTGAACATGTCCGAGCGCACCGCCTCGGCGACCGTCTGCCTGATCTCGGCCGAGGTCGGCCAGATGTCGCGCAGGTAGACGTCCTCGCCGTCGGACCCCTCACCGATCGGGTCCTCGAGCAGGTCGATGTCCATCCGCCCTGCGAGCGCGTAGGCGACGCACAGCGGGGGCGACGCCAGGTAGTTGTTGCGGACGTCCTGCTGGATGCGGCCCTCGAAGTTGCGGTTGCCCGAGAGCACCGAGCAGACCACCAGGTCATTCTCGGTCACGGCCTTGGAGATCGCCTCCGGCAGCGGCCCGGAGTTGCCGATGCAGGTCGTGCAGCCGTAGCCGACCAGGTTGAAGCCGAGCTGGTCGAGGTAGGCGTCGAGGCCGGCCTGCTGGAGATAGTCGGTGACGACCGTGGAGCCGGGCGCCAGCGACGTCTTCACCCAGGGCTTGCTGGTCAGGCCGCGCTCGATCGCCTTGCGCGCCACCAGGCCCGCGCCGAGCATCACCGAGGGGTTGGAGGTGTTGGTGCAGCTGGTGATCGCCGCGATCACCACCCGGCCGTGGTCGAGCATCACCTCGGTGCCGTCGGAGAGCGTCACCGGCACCGGGTTGGCCTGACGCTCGGCGACGGCGGCGCCGTGCGCCCGGTGCGGCTTCCCGGCCGCGCTCTCGTGGCCGTCAGCCGGTGGGTCCGAGGCCGGGAAGGAGGCAGCGTTCGCGGCGTCGAGCCCGTTGCCGAGCGCCTCGGCGGCGCCGGCGTCGTGCTCCTTCAGCGAGGCGAGGTAGGCCGAGTGGGCGTGGGCGAGGGCGATCCGGTCCTGGGGGCGCTTGGGGCCCGCGATCGACGGCTCCACCGATGAGAGGTCAAGCTCGAGCGTGTCGGAGAAGGTGGGCTCCTCGGAGTCGGGGGTGTGGAACATGCCCTGCTCACGGGCGTAGGCGTCGACCAGCTCGATCTGCTCGGTGGGCCGGCCGCTGAACTCGAGGTAGCGCAACGTCTCCTGATCGACGGGGAAGATCGCGCAGGTCGAGCCGAACTCGGGCGACATGTTCCCGATCGTCGCCCGGTCGGCCAGGCCCAGGGTGGGCAGGCCCGGCCCGAAGAACTCAACGAACTTGCCGACGACGCCGCGCTCGCGCAGCATCTCGGTGACGGTCAGCACCAGGTCGGTCGCGGTCGCGCCCTCGGGGAGCTCGCCGTCGAGGCGAAAGCCCAGGACCTGGGGCAACAGCATCGAGATCGGCTGGCCGAGCATCGCCGCCTCGGCCTCGATCCCGCCGACGCCCCAGCCGAGCACTCCCAGCCCGTTGATCATCGTCGTATGCGAGTCGGTCCCGACGAGGGTGTCCGGGTAGGCCTGGACGCGCTCTGAATCCGAGTAGGCGAAGACGACCTGCCCGAGGAACTCGAGGTTGACCTGGTGGCAGATCCCGGTGGCCGGGGGCACGACGCGGAAATTGTCGAACGCCTGCTGTCCCCAGCGCAGGAAGGCGTAGCGCTCCTCGTTGCGCTCGTAGTCGCGATCAGCGTTGATCTCGAACGCCCGGGCGCTGCCGAACGCGTCGACCTGGACCGAGTGGTCGATGACCAGATCGACGGGCACCAGCGGGTTGATCCGCTCGGGGTCGCCGCCGAGGTCGTCCATGGCGTCACGCATGGCTGCGAGGTCGACGATCGCGGGAACGCCGGTGAAGTCCTGCATCAGCACGCGGGCGGGCTGGAAGGGGATCTCCTCCGAGGACTCGGCGCCAGCATCCCAGCGGGCGATCGTCTCGACATCGTCGGCGGTGACCGAGTCGCCGTCCTCGAGCCGGAGCGCGTTCTCCAGCAGCACCTTCAGCGAGTAGGGCAGGCGGGCGACGTCGAACCGCTCCTGCAGGGCATCGAGGCGGTGGATCTCGAACTCACGTCCTGAGACCTGGAGTGTCGCCCTTGCGCCGAAGCTGTCGTTCACCTGATCACCTCTGGGTCGGGTCCCTGAGTATGCCCGTCCTCGGCCGCCGGCTGCGAGCCAATGCGCTCAGCGCTTCGCCGCCTGGCCCTTGACGACGCGGTCGGCGACCTTGCCCGAGTTACGCCGGGTGAACACCGAGGCCAGGCGCGGGCGGCGGTGCCCGACCCCGGCAGCGAGGCTCTGGCGAAGCGGCGCGACCACCACCTCCGCGCGGTCGCGCTCGATTGCGCGGATCACCCCCCCGCCGACCTTCGCGGGCGAGCTCGTCCCGAGCCCGGCCGGGGCCGGCTGGCCCGAGTCGGCGAACATGCCGGCATCACGGATCAGCCCCGGCAGCACGACCGACGAGCCGACGCCGGTTCCATGCAGGTCGTCGCGCAGCGAGAGCGCGAACCCGCGCAGGCCGAACTTGGTCGCCGAGTAGACGGAGCTGCGGGCGAGGGCGACCTTGCCCTGCAGGGAGGAGACGAAGACGAGATGGCCCTCGCCGCGCTCGAGCAGCGCCGGAAGCAGCGCCCACGCCATCCGGATCGGAGCCTCGAGGTTGACCCGCAGCGCGCTCCCCAGCTGCTCCTGGGAGAAGCGCTCGAGGCGGCCGCCACCCGACAGCGCCGCGTTGGCGACGAGCACGTCGACCTCGCCCGCCTCGCGCACGAGCCGCTCGGCCGCCCCCTCGAGGGAGAGGTCGGCGACCGCAACCCGGTGGCCGTCGCCGGGCAGCGAGGAGACGAGCTCGGCAAGATCGTCGGCGCGGCGACCGGCGGCGACGACGCGGGCGCCCTTCGCCGCCAGCGCCGCCGCGATCGCGCGGCCGAGGCCGCCTGTGGCTCCGGTGAGCAGCACGGTCTTGCCCCCGATCCTCACGGCCGGAACCTAACGGATACCCTCACCGGCGATGAAGCTCTATGTCTGCTGGGGGACCTTCCAGACGCTGCGCCCCGGCGGCCATCCCTGCCACAACGCCGACGAGGCCCTGCGGATGGCCGGGTATGACCCGGAGGTCGTCAAGGTGCGCGGCCTCGGGATCGGCCCGAAGCCGCTGCAGTGGATCACCTCGGGGCGGCGCGAGGTCGAAGAGCTCTCCGGCCAGCAGACGGTGCCGGTGCTGGTCACCGACTCGGGCGAGGTCGTGGCCGATTCGAAGCGGATCATCGAGTGGGCCGAGCAGCACCCCGCGCAGTGAGCGTTCAGGCGTCGGCCGGGCATCTCAGGCACAAACGTTAAGACTTGCTTGCAAATACCTAAGCCATCCTGTAGGCTGCCGCGATCCTGTAACAGGTAAAGCCGAGTCCGTGGCCTCTGCGCCGCGGAACGGGGGAACCAATCACTGGGGCGAACCCACCGCACTGCGGTGAGAGCGCGACTCCTTTAGCGCCAGCCCGTCAGCTAACCCCGTAGGCAGACGAAGGAGAACTGAAACACGTGCGCTCACCAACCCCCTCCCGCCGGCTCGCCCGGCCCCTCGCGCTGGCGGTAGCCGGCGCCGTGCTCATGCTTCCCGCGGTGCCGGCATCGGCCGGCTCCGGCGGCACCGGCCCCGGCGGTGGCGGTGGCAACAACAGCTCCGGCTGCACCGCTCGCTCGGACGCCCAGCTGCAGAACGGCAAGGCCACCGTTCCCTGCTCTGCCCCCGCCCGGGTGGCGAAGGTGATTCGCGCGGCGAACGAGATCGCCAAGGGCAAGGGCTACTGCTACGGCGGCGGCCACCGGAGCTTCAACGACAACTGCTACGACTGCTCCGGCGGCGTCTCCTACGCGCTGCACGGCGGCAAGTTCGTCAGCAGCCCGATGCCCTCCAGCGGTTACTTCAACTGGGGTAGCAAGGGCAAGGGCCGCTGGATCACCGTGTACACCAAGAGCAGCCACATGTACGCGAAGATCGCCGGCCTGCGCTGGGACACGTCCAACACCGCCGGCGACGGCCCGGGCTGGGCCAAGTCCGGGGGTCCCACGGCCGGCTACAAGGTTCGCCACAAGGGCAACTACTAGGCCCAGCGCGTCGGCCCAACCGGGCCAGTAGAGAGCTGCGAATGCCGCCGGTGAGCCCGGCGGCCCTTGGCGTTAGGGCCCTGATCGGACCCGCGGCAATCGTGACCGCGCCTCCCGCCGACCACGGGCAGAATGGCCGCATGCTGATCACCCGCGATCCGGCCTTTCGCGAGGGCGTCCGCGCCGGGCTGCCCTTCGCGGCGGCCGCCGTGCTGTTGGGAATCTCCTTCGGCGTGCTCGCAGAGCCGGTGATGGGGCAGGTGGCGCCGATCGTGATGTCCGCAGCGCTGTTCGCGGGTGCGGCCCAGTTCGCGGCGACCGCGGTGCTCGCCGCCGGAGGCGGGGCGGTAGCGGCAATCCTCGCCGGCGTCCTGCTCAACGCCCGCTACGGGCCGATGGGCGTCGCCCTGGCCCCGTCGCTTCGCGGCGGCGCGCGCAAGCGGGCCGCGATCGGACAGGCGATGATCGACTTCTCCTGGGCGGCCGCGAGCCGCGGTCGCGGCAGCTTCGACCCGGTGTTCATGATCGGCGCGACCCTCCCCTCCTATCCCTGCTGGGTTGCCGGGACCGCGATCGGCGTCTTCGCCGGCGACCTGATCGGCGATCCTGAGGCCCTCGGCCTGGACGCGCTCTTTCCCGCCTTCTTCCTGGCGCTGCTGGTTGAGGGCGAGCTGCGCCCTGGCCGGCCCGCGGTGGCCGCCGGCCTCGGGGCCGCGATCGCCCTGGCGCTGATCCCCCTCACCCCTGCGGGCCTGCCGATCATCGCCGCCTCGGTTGCGGCCCTGATCGGGCTGCTGGCCGCGCGTGGCTCCGCACACGGCGAGAAGGGAGCGTCGGATGGCGCCAGCGAGAGCGGGCCGGTGCCGTGACCGCTGTCTGGGTGACGATCGGCGTTCTTGCCGTCGCCACGGCGGCGATCCGTGCGTCAGGACCCGTCCTGCTGGGCGGTCGCGACCTCCCCGCACCCGTGCACCAGGTGGTCGGTCTGCTGGCGCCGGCGCTGCTGGCGGCGTTGGTCGTCGTCGAGACGTTCAGCGTGTCTGCCGGCGGCGGGCTTGAGGTCGACGAGCGAACTCTTGGCGTCGGCGCCGCCGGGATCGTGCTCGCCAGGGGCGGCTCGGCGCTTCCCGCGGTGGCGATCGCCGCGATCGTCACGGCAGTCGCGCGCGCACTGCTGTCGTGAAGTAACGTGCCGACGCGCCTGCGGGCGCCGGTTAGGTCACAGTGGAGCAGCTGAGCGCATCCGTCGCTCCCGGGGAGGGGGCAGCGGCCGGCAAGGCCGGTGGCGCGACTGCGCCCGATGTCCGCCTGACCGGCGTGCGCAAGGCCTACGGCGAGGTGGTCGCCGTCGAGTCGGTCGACCTCGAGGTCGGCGCCGGGGAGTTCTTCACGATGCTCGGGCCTTCGGGGTCTGGCAAGACGACGACGCTGCGGATGATCGCCGGCTTCGAGGAGCCCGACGCCGGCACGGTCGAGCTGGCGGGCACCGATGTCACCGGCATCCCCCCCTACGACCGCCGGGTCAACACGGTCTTCCAGGATTACGCCCTGTTCCCTCACATGACCGTCAGCGCCAACGTCGAGTACGGGCTGCGCGTCGCAGGCGTGGAGCGCGCCGAGCGCGAGCAGCGCGCCCGCGAGGCGCTGGAGACGGTGCGGCTGACCGGATACGGCGACCGCAAGCCGTCGGAGCTCTCCGGTGGCCAGCGCCAGCGGGTCGCGCTGGCCCGGGCGATCGTCAACCGTCCCAAGGTGCTGCTGCTCGACGAGCCGCTGGGCGCCCTCGACCTCAAGCTCCGCGAGCAGATGCAGGTCGAGCTCAAGGGCATCCAGGGCGAGGTCGGGATCACCTTCATCTACGTCACGCACGACCAGGAGGAGGCGCTGACGATGTCCGACCGGGTCGCCGTCTTCAACCGGGGCCAAGTCGAGCAGATCGGTACCCCGGCGGAGATCTACGAGCAGCCCGGCAACCGCTTCGTCACCGGGTTCGTCGGCGTCTCCAACCTGCTCGAGCGCGACGGGCGCGAGTTCACCGTACGTCCGGAGAAGGTACGGATGCTCGAGCAGGGCGCGGCCCCGGAGGGCATGCACACCGAGCGCGGGCGGATCCGGGACGTCGCCTACGCGGGGATGATCACCCGCTACATCGTGGCGCTCGATGGAGGCGGCGAGCTTCAGGTCGTGCGCCAGAACCTCGAGACCTCCTCCGCGGAGGCACTCGAGCAGAGGGGGCGTGAGATAGTCGTGGGATGGCGGCCGGAGCATGCGGTCGCCGCCTCGGAAACAGACACAGGAGAGGGAGAATCAAGTGAATCCAGATAAGGAACACTCAACGCGATGGGCATGGCTCATCCTCGGGGGCCTCGTCGCCTTCATGTTGGCCTTCGGGGCTGGCTGCGGCAGCGACGACTCCGACGATGCGTCGAGCGACGAGCTGACGGAGGTCGGACAGGGTGAGGGTGAGGTCAACCTGGTCGCCTGGGCCGGCTACGTCGAGGACGGGTCCACCGACCCAAGCGTGGACTGGGTCTCGGACTTCGAGAAGGACACCGGCTGCAAGGTCAACGTCAAGATCGGCAACACCTCCGACGAGATGGTCCAACTGATGCGGACCGGTCAGTACGACGGCGTATCCGCCTCGGGCGACGCGACCACGCGCCTGATCGAGGGCGGCGACGTCGACCCGGTGAACACGGACCTGATCCCGAACTACGAGGACGTCTTCGACGCGCTCAAGGACCGGGACTTCAACAGCGTCGACGGCCAGATGTACGGCGTGCCGCACGGTCGCGGCTCGAACCTGCTGATGTACGACCCGAACGAGGTCAAGCCCGCCCCGAAGTCATGGGACGTGGTCTTCGACAAGTCCGGCGAGTACTCGGGACAGGTCACCGCGTACGACAACCCGATCTACATCGCGGACGCCGCCCTGTACCTGCGTGAGCACCAGCCCGACCTGGGGATCGAGGATCCCTACGAGCTGGACGACGAGCAGTTCCAGGCAGCGCTCGACCTGCTGAAGTCGCAGAACGAGAACATCGGCGAGTACTGGTCGGACTACACCAAGGAGATCCAGGCGTTCGCCAACGGCGACTCGTCGGTGGGCACCACCTGGCAGGTGATCACCAACCTCCTCAACGCCGACGGCGAGCCGGAGGAAGTGGTCCTGCCCGAGGAGGGCGCGACCGGCTGGTCCGACACCTGGATGATCAGCTCCGAGGCCAAGAACCCCAATTGCACGTACCTGTGGATGAACCACATCATCAGCCCGGAGGCGAACGCCGCCGTGGCCGAGTGGTTCGGGGAGGCGCCGTCGAACCAGAAGTCGTGTGCGCTGACCGCCGACAAGGAGCATTGCGAGATCTACCACGCCGAGGACGAGGAGTTCTTCGACCAGATCGAGTTCTGGAAGACCCCCGTCTCCGACTGTGGTGACGATCGCGGCGATGCCTGCAAGACCTACGACGAGTGGGTTCAGGGATGGAACGAGGTGAAGGGCTGAGCCACGCACCCGACGTTCCGTCCGCCTCCTCCGCTCCGCGTCCGGGGCGGACGGGTCAGGCCAGGGACGATCTAGGACCGTGGAAGCGGGTGTAGCAACACCTGCATCGGAGAGGCCGGCGGGCGGCAAGCTCGCCGGCCTCTTCCACGGGCGTCCCCGCCTGCAGGTCTCGGCACTGCTCGCCGGCCCCGTCGGCTGGCTGGTGATCGGCTACCTGGGCTCGCTCGCGGTCCTGCTGCTGACCAGCTTCTGGACCCTCGGCGAGCTCTCCGGGGAGATCGAGCAGACGTTCACGCTCGAAAACTTCCGCGACGTCGTCGACACGCCCGTCTACCGGGCGGTGGCGGCGCGCACGATCGGGATCGCGGCGCTGGTCACGGTCACCTGCGCCGTGCTCGCGTTCCCGCTCGCCTTCTACATGGCGAAGCTGGCGAAACCACACGCCCGGGGCCTGTTGGTTGTCGCGGTGCTGATGCCGCTGTGGTCCTCGTACCTGGTCAAGGTCTTCGCCTGGCGCGGCATCCTCTCCGAGGACGGGGTGCTGAACTGGGCCCTGAGCCCGCTCGGCCTCGATGGGCCCGGCTATGGCCTGATCGCCGTCTGGCTGGTGATGAGCTACATCTGGCTGCCGTACATGATCATCCCGATCTACGCCGGGCTGGAGCGGATCCCGGACACGCTGCTGAGCGCTTCCGAGGACATGGGAGCGAGGCCCTTCTACACCTTCCGCCGGGTGATCCTGCCGCTCGCCTTCCCGGCCATCGTCGCCGGCTCGATCTTCACCTTCTCGCTGACCCTCGGCGACTTCATCGCCGTCAACCTGATCGGTTCGGGCGAGCAGTTCATCGGCACCGTCGTCTTTTCCAACTTCACCGCCGACCTGCCGTTCGCCGCGGCGTTCGCCGCGGTCCCGGTCGTGGTCATGATCGTCTACCTGCTGATCGCCCGCAGGCTCGGGGCGTTCGAGCACCTCTAGGCGATGCGGCTGTCGCGACGATCAACTCTGCTGCTCCGCCTCGGCACGGGCTTCACGCTCGCCTTCATCTACGTGCCGCTGATCGTGATCGTGATCTACGCCTTCAGCGACTCGCGCACCTTCATCTGGCCGCCGCCGGGATTCACCTTCGAGTGGTTCGACCTCGCCTTTGCCAACACCGGCGCCCGCGACGCCTTCCTCTACTCGATCAAGACCGGGGTCCTGGCGACCACCGTGGCCCTGATCCTGGGCACCCTCGCCTCGATCGCGGTGGCCCGCTACCGCTTCTTCGGGCGCGAGGGGATCTCGTTCCTGGTGATCCTCCCGATCGCCCTGCCGGGGATCGTCACCGGCATCGCGCTCAACTCCACCTTCACCCAGGTGCTGGGAGTGAGCCTGAGCCTGTTCACGATCGTCGTCGCCCACGCGACCTTCTGCATCGTCGTCGTCTACAACAACGTGATCGCCCGGCTGCGCCGACTCTCGGGCTCGTTCGAGGAGGCTTCGGCCGATCTCGGCGCCAGCCCATGGCAGACGTTCCGCTTCGTCACCTTCCCCAACCTGCGCTCCGCCCTGATCGCCGGGGCGCTGCTCGCCTTCGCGCTCTCCTTCGACGAGATCATCGTCACCACCTTCACCGTCGGAGCCGGTGATCAGACGCTGCCGATCTGGATCCTGACCAACTTCTCGCGGCCGAACCAGCTGCCGATCGTGAACGCGGTCGCCGTGGTGGTGATCCTGCTCTCGATCATCCCGGTCTACTTCGCCAACAGGCTGACTCGTGACGAGGGCGCGGACGGG
>JBDTSW010000020.1:0-25028 GCA_039930945.1 bacterium | reverse complement strand
CGGCAGAGGCGGGACCGGCCTCGGCCTGGCGATCGTCCGGGCGATCGCCGCTGCGCATGGCGGCCAGGCCGCCGCGGCCAACGACCCCGCCGGTGGCGCCGATGTCTGGATCACTGTCCCGGCCGCTCAGCGGTAGGCCGCGCGGCTTTCATCGTCGTTTCACCCGGCCTCCGTAGAAACACCGGCAGAAAACGACAATTCAGCCAAGGAGGCATGAGATGAGCAAGCGAAACAAGATCCTGATCGTCGGAGCATCGGCCCTGGCCCTCGCCGGCGCCGGCGCCGGCGTCGCCGTCGCCACCGGCGGCGGAGAGGATGCGGCCGAGGGCCCCGATGTCGCCCTCAGCGGCTCCGACCTCGACAAGGCCGGCTCCGCAGCGCTCGCCCACACGGGCCAGGGCAGCGTCAGCGGCACCGAGGTAGGCGACGAGGAGAGCTACTACGAAGTCGAGGTCACCCTCGACGACGGCAGCGTGGTCGACGTCCAGCTCGACCGAGCGTTCGACGTGGTCGGCGACGAGGCCGACAGCGATTCCTCCGAGGACGGCGCGTAGCCACCTCCTCCCCGACGGCGAGAACAGCAACTGGATCGAGGGCCCGGCATCGCCGGGCTCTCGCTCGCTCAGAGCATCTACACCTTCAGCCCCTCCCCCTGCTTGGCGACCTCAAGCAGGTCCCCGCGCGTCCCAGGTTCCTGGGGGTCCGTAGTCGCCACGCAGCCAGCTTACGAAGTGTCCGCCGATGGACCGCAGACCAGGCGGTGATAGGTTCGCCGCCAACTCAATAGCGCAGCCTCAAGAGGGAGAGCGCACTGCAGGGAGGATTTATGCAACGAGGATTCGTTTTTGGCGGTGTCGCCGCGGGACTCATCCTGATCGCGCTTGGCGTCAGCTCGATTGTCGTCGGGACCAACGGCCGGTCCGAAGTACGCGACAGGATCGCCGGCGAGCAGATCGTCGGCTCACCGGACATGACGCCTGATCAGACCCAGACCGCTCTCGAGGAGGCCGGGCTCGCCGACGTCGAGGTCCCCGACTGCTCGGTAGCCGACGAGAAGGTCGATACCGGCTCGGAGGCAGAGTGCTTCGCCCGCTACATGCGTGTCCATGCGCTCGAGTCGACGGACGGTCAGGTCTTCGCGGAGATGCCGCGTGCCGTGTACGAGAAGAGCGGCAAGCCAGTCCCCGCGGAGAAGACCACCGCCGCGCTCGCGGACGGAACGGCGATCGACAATCCGGAGCGACAGGTCTGGGTAACTCAGACGGCGCTAGGCACGGCGATGAACACCTCGTACTTCGCAGAGCAGGTGTCGGGATTCGCGATCGCCATGGGGATTGCCATGACCCTGATCGGAATCGGTCTTCTGGTGCTGACCTACGGGGCCCTGCGGCCGCTGCTCGCGCAGCGCGAAACGGGCTAGAAACGCGTGGCGGGTGCTGCCTACAGCCAGGTCGACGTCCAGCTCGACCGCGCGTTCGACGTGGTCGGCGACGAGGCCGACAGCGATTCCTCCGAGGACGGCGCGTAGCCACCTCCACGACCAGACGGCAAGCAAGACCGAGGGCCCGGCGACCGCCGGGCCCTCGGTTTTCAGGCCGGTCGAGGAGCGCTACGCCCGGGATCCCTCCGGCGCCGAGGACGAGGCCGACGCCACGCCCTCACGCCCGCCCGGCGAGTCACTACGATCTGCGTCAGTCCGCGGCTGTGGCGGAACTGGCAGACGCGCGGCGTTCAGGTCGCCGTGTCCTTCGGGACGTGGAGGTTCGACTCCTCTCAGCCGCATCAAACCGGGCCCCCGGCGGGCAGAAATCCCTCGCTAGAATGCGCCCTCACGCCGCTATCGTCTAGGGGACTAGGACGCCGGATTCTCAGTCCGGAAACCGGGGTTCGAATCCCCGTAGCGGTGCCTCACAAACCCGCTTGACCCCTGAGGGCCGGCCAGCCCTGCCGCGTCCGCCACGATCAGACCTCCTTCGGGACGCTGCCCCTCAGGGTGAAGAGGACGCGCATCGCCTTGTGCACGAGGTCGGCGGTCGGCTCGAACATGCACGGACAACCGCCGTCGATCACGGCGATGCCGCGCCGGCGGCCGAGGTCGGCCGCCGCCTCCGAGACGCTCCCGGCGCCGGGGCCGCGGTGCATCCACACGTGCTTGATGGCGAGGTCGGCGCACTCGCGCATCGTCTCTTCGGCGGTCTCGGGCCTGGTCGCGATCACCACGGCATCGACGCCGCCGGGGATCGAACCCAGGTCGTGATGGCAGCGATCGCCTTCGACCTCGTCTGCGTTGGGATTGACGGCGAAGACCTCGTAGCCGCGCTCGCGCAGGCGCTGGTAGACGATGTTGGCTCCGTGACTCTTCGGCTCTCTGGAGACGCCCGTCACCGCCACCCGCTTGCTGGCCAGAAACTCGGACGCGGCCTCTTTGATCTTCTGCATACGGGCGATCCTAGTACCGCAGCAGCGAGACGACGCCGCCCTGTTCCTCGAGCAGCTGGGCGCTCTCGCCCTCCACGGGCGTGACCGCGGCGCCGGTGGACAGAGCGAGCGCAATCATCTGCTCGATCAGGGCCGGGCCGCTCGATCCGGCCTCGCCCGTCGACCCCAGCCCGGCCTCGGAGTAGTCGCGAGCGGAGTCGTACACGAGGTGCTCCACCCGTCCCTCCTGGAGCGCCTGGAAGGTCTCCTGCACCCCGAGTGAACTGCGCGCCTGCGCATAGGCCACCTCCTTGATGCGCTCGATCATCGAGCGCTCACGGCTGCGGTTCAGCTCGGGGAGCATCTGCTCTACGCGTCGCTTGATCTGTGCGGTCGGCTCGGAGATCAGGTCGGTGTGCTCGACATGCCGTAGCTCGGAGGCATTGCCGAAGCCCTGTGTGAACTGGCGGACGTAGCGCTCGTCGCCGAAGATCAGCGTCTGGCGCCAACCTCGCTTCTTTGCCTCCGCGTGTGCGAGGTCGCCGGTCTGCTCGGCGAATCGCTCCCGGTTCGCCTCCACCCGCTGGTTGTGCTGGTCACGGCCCGCCGCCGAGACA
Organism: bacterium; assembly: GCA_039930945.1. Lineage (GTDB taxonomy): Bacteria > Actinomycetota > Thermoleophilia > Solirubrobacterales > 70-9 > JBDTSW01. Next base: position 21,993 of record JBDTSW010000020.1, on the reverse strand, counting down.
GCGTTTCCCCGAGCGGGGTCACGGGGCTTCTGGGCCTTTCGCTCGCGCCAGTCATCGTCGAAGTACTCGAGCTCCCAGTTGTGAAGCTCGTCGGCGCGCCCCAGGCGCCAGTCCAGCAACCGGATCCGCTCGGAGGAGACCACGGCGACGCCCAGCGGGGCGCCGTCATCGAGCAGCTCGAGCAGCGGGTGGATCTGTGCGACCGGGCCATGGAGGACCTCAGTCCGGCGGGGAGGAATCTGCGTCGCGTACCAGCGCTCCTCGCCCTGCTTCCGCGCCATCTCGACGAAGCCGATCAGCCCACCGGGCTCGCCTCGGGGCGGCTGGTCTAAGAGATCTCGCTGCAGACGCTCGGCGGTTGCCTTGATGGCCCCCGACGCCTGGTGATCCTCGCTGCCGCGCCTCGGGCCGACCACGCCGGAGAGGCCGTTTCGCACCTCGGTGCGCCAGCCCTCGCTTCTATCTCCAGGGTCGACGCGGATGTAGACAGAGACGACGCCGTACTCGGGGCGCCAACTCAACAGCTCGGCGGGTGTCTCGCTGGCAGGTGGGTTCAGCAACTCGATGTTCGGGATCATCCTGCGAGCTTCGGGACGTTCGTCTTCTCGACGCTGCGATCGATCAGGTCGACTTCGGACATCATTCACACCTCTCGTCGGCTCTTCGCTTCTGATCCCGGATTCTAGGAGCGCGCAAACGCAGTCACATCCGTGCTCCCCACCGAGAGCGCTCCCGCAGGGGCTGCGGATATCCCTAGCCGAGCAAAGCGTCAGATGAAACCGGGATGAAATCCGCCTAGTGGCGTTTCATCTGGCTTTCACCTGATCGGGCGAGGGTGCGGGGCGCAAACGATCTGAGGAGCGACCATGTTCACATCATTGACCGGGAAGACCGCCGCCGTGCTCGCCGTGGGCTTCGCGGCGCTCGCCGTCGTGGCCTGTGGCGGCTCCGACGGCGACAGCACCACGACGGCCAGCGAGCCGAATGGCGGTGAGACCAGCGTCAGCGATCACGGGCTGCCCCAGGGCAGCGAGCCGGCCAACCTCGATCCGGCCGAGTTCACCACCGAGATCGACAACCCCTACTTCCCCTTGACTCCGGGCAGCAGGTGGGTCTACCGCGAGACAGACACGACGGGGGCCGAGGAGAGGGTGGTCGTCAAGGTGCTCGACAAGACCAAGACGATCGCCAACGGAGTCGAGGCCCGGGTGGTGCGCGACACGTTGACCGAGAACGGGGAGCCGCTCGAGGTCACCGACGACTGGTATGCCCAGGACTCGGCCGGCAACGTCTGGTATCTGGGCGAGGACACCGCCGAGTACCGCAACGGCAAGGTCTCGAGCCGGGCCGGGTCATTCGAGGCCGGGGTCGACGGGGCCGAGGCCGGGATCGCGCTGCCCGCCAACCCCGAGCCCGGGATGTCCTATCGCCAGGAGTACTACAAGGGCGAGGCCGAGGACGAGGGCGCCGTGGTCACGGTGGGCGAGGAGCAGGTCGAGGTGCCGTTCGGTTCATTCGACCGCAACGTCCTCATGACCCGCGACCTGGTGCCGACCGAGCCCAAGGTGCAGGAGCTGAAGTTCTACGCACCCGGCGTCGGCCAGGTGCTGAGCGTGCACACCGACGGCGCCGGCGGCCGCGCGGAGCTGGTCAGCTACGAGCCCGGCAACTAGCCACGGCGTCGGCTGGCCCCTCGGGGCCTCGCTCCTTCGGGAGCGGGGCCCCGACGCCGTCTACCCGGAGCCCATGCCAACCCCGCGACCCGCTACGGGACCCGGCCCTGTAGGGTCCGGCGCTCTATATCGGTCAGCACTAGACACAGGAGTTTTCATGGCAACCGGAACGGTGAAGTGGTTCAACGACGAGAAGCGATTTGGCTTCATCACGCCTGATGAGGGCGGCAAGGACCTCTTCGTTCACCAAAGCGGCATCTCCGACGGCAGTTCCCTCGAGGAGGGGGCGAAGGTCTCCTTCGATGCCGAGGATTCAGACCGCGGCCCCAAGGCCGTCAACGTCAAGCCTGCCTAGCGCGCGCTAAGCGCCGCTTCGCCGAAACCGGGAGCAGCACCGTCGCCTCAGCCGGGCGGCGGGCGCTCACGGCTTCGCCTGCTGCCCGATCAGTCGATCAGGGTCTTGGTCATCTGCCGGACGGCGAGCCGCCACATCACCAGCATGAAGCCGATCAACACGGCCACCCGGATCAGGTCGGTTGAGACGAAGCCGAAGGCGGCGTGGCGGACCAGCACGACGAGCTGGTGCAGGGGATTGAGCTGCGCGGCGGCCTGCACCCCCTGGGGCAGCTGGTCGATCGGAAAGAACGTGCCCGCGACCAGGAACAGCGGCGTGATCACCAGCGTCGTCACGTAGTTGAACTGATCGATCTTGTCGACCGAGCCGGCGACGGCGATGCCGAAGGCGGCGAACCCAAGCGCGGTGATGAAGCTGAAGAACGGGATCAACAGCATCCCGGGCGAGGGGTCGAGGCCGAAGAACATCGTGACGACGATCGGAAAGCAGCCGTAGAAGCCGGCGCGCAGCCCGATCCACAGCATCTCCGCCGTGACCAGCTCCTCGACCGAGACGGGGGCCGCGAGGATCGCGTCATAGGTGCGCTGGAAGCGGTGCTTGACGAACGTCCCGAACATCGCCGGCAGGGCGCTGGCGAAGATCACCGCGGTGGCCACCATCCCGGTGCCGACGAACTCGACGTAGGAGATGCCATCGACGCGGTTGACCAGGGTCGCGCCGAGCCCGAGGCCGAAGGCGAGCAGGTAGATCACCGGCTCGAGCACGCTGGAGAAGGTCGTCGACACCCAGAAGGTGCGGAAGTTGGCGACCTCGCGGCTCATGATTCCGGTGATCGCGGCCGGGTCCAGTCGCCTGACCCTGACCTCGTTCACTCCGCCTCCTCACCGGTGAGCAACACGAACACGTCCTCGAGCGAGGCGGCCCGGCGCAGGGCGTCGTCGGGGACGACGCCGTCGGTCGCGCGCTCGGCGCCGACGACGGCGATCGCGGGGCCGGCGGGACGGACTCGCAGGCCCGAGGCCTCGGCCTTCGCTCGTGCCTGCGCCAGGTGGTCCGGCGGCCCGTAGATCTCGGCGGTCAGTTGACCGGCGTGCTCGGCGATCAGGTCGGCGGGCTTTCCACGGGCGACGACCTTGCCCTCGGCCATCACCGCGACCTCGTCGGCGAGCCGCTCAGCCTCCTCGATGTAGTGGGTGGACATCAGGATCGTCGCCCCGCGAGTGCGCAGGCCGTCGATCAACGACCACATCTGAGTGCGGATCTGCGGGTCGAGACCAACGGTGGGCTCGTCGAGGAGGACCAGCTGCGGATCGTGGACCAGGCCACGAGCCAACAGCAGGCGCCTTCGCATCCCACCGGAGAGCTTGTCGACGGCGTCGGTGCGACGCTCGCGCAGGCGCGCCAGGTCGAGGGCCTTGTCGACCGCCGCCGGCACGTCATTGACCCGGTACAGCCGGGCGAAGACGGCGAGGTTGTCCTCGACGGTGACGTCGATGTCGAGGTTGTCGAGCTGAGGCGTGACACCCATCCGCAGGCGAGCCTGCTTCGACTCGCCCGGCAGCTCGTAGCCGAGGACCCGGATCTCTCCGGAGTCGGCGATCGCCTGCCCGGTGAGCATCCGCATCGTCGTCGACTTGCCGGCGCCGTTGGGCCCCAGCAGGCCGAGGCAGATCCCCGCGGGCACGTCGAGGTCGAGGCCGTCGACCGCGGTGATCGCGCCGAAGTGCTTGACGACCCGCTTGAGCTCGATCGCAGCCACTGCCGCCCACGATAGGAGATGCCCTCGGCCATGAGACCGACGCCCTCACCCGATTGATCACCGCGGCGATCGTGGTCAGGCTCTAGCTTCTGGAGATGAGCGAGCACGAGACCCCACAGCCCGGCAAGCTGGCGCTGGGGGAGGTCGTGCGGGAGTCGGCCGCCGCGCTGCGCGAGAACTTCCCGCTGCTGTTCGTCGCGGCGCTGATCGTGTTCGTGCCGATCGGGCTGCTGGAGGCGGCCACCTACAGCCTCGAGGACATCGACATCGAGGACGGGGTCGCCCGTTTCGCGGTGATCGGAGCAGCGCTGACGATCACCGCCACCGCCACCATCGGCGACGTCTTCTACACCGGCGTGGTCGCGGCGGCCGTCGGCGGCCGCCGAAGCGGGATCCGCCGCGGCCTCGCGGAGATCGCCCCCAGGATCCCCTATCTGCGCCTGGCCGCCGTCGACGTCCTCTTCGCGGCGGTGGTCGCGGTGGGCCTGGTCCTGCTGATCGCCCCTGGTGTGGTTGCCTTCAGCTGGTTCGTGCTGGCCGCACCCGTGGTCGAGATCGAGGGCCGGGGCGTGCGGGCGGCCTTCCGCCGCAGCCGCGAGCTCGTCCGCGGGAACTTCTGGCGGGTGCTCTTGCTCCTCGCCCCGGTGCTGATCATCGGCGACCAGCTCGCGAACCTGCTCTACGCCGGCGGGCCCTCCATCCTCGGAGACGGGTTCTTCGGCGACTGGCTGGGCGCGGTGCTGGCCGAAGGCCTGACCGCCCCGCTGTTCGCCCTGGCCGCGGTCGTCGCCACCCACCACCTGATCTCCGGGCGACCCGCCGCCTAGGGCTGCTGTTCGTCGTCGTCTGCAGGGGCGGGGTGGCGGGCCTCGTACTCCGCCCCCGTGACGCCGCCGATCGCGTCGCGGGCGCGCTCCTTGATGCGCTCGGTGCGTCGCTGTGGCCGAAAGCGCAGCTCGGACTTGCGCTGCTTTTTCGGGTTGCGGTCGCCGTAGACGCGCCGCGCCCAGGCGGAGTCGGGCTTGCCGATTCGGCAGGCTCCGTAGATCGCCAGCGGCGACACGAGGAAGCCGAGGACGCCGTGAAGCAGCCGCCCCTTGAGGAAGCAGATGACCACCACGCCGACCGACAGCCCGGCGCCGAGGATCGTGGCGATGATCGCTTCTGCACTGCCGGTCTCGACCTCGAACGGCCTCACGCCCACTATCACCAGCCCCATCAGCGCGCTGGCGATCACCGCCGCGTCGACCGACGAGCGCCCCTCCTTGGCCCAGTAGACGTCGTCGAGGTGCACCCAGAGCGCGAACTCGTCGATCGTCAGGCCGATGCCGATCCCGAAGGCGAAGGCGCAGATCTCGTAGATCGGGCTCACCGCGAAGCCGGCGAAGCTGATCGTGCCCGCGGCCATCATCAACACGATCCCGAAGACCAGGTGGTGCAGATGAACGCCGCCCTCGCTGACGATGCTGCCGGGCCACCAGGGGGCCCTCGGGCTGCGCATCAGCCTGGTCGACAGGCGGATGAAGCCGAAGGAGAGGATCAGCCCCAACAGCACCATGAACACCCACTGCCGGTCGTGGGCGACCAGCTGGTCGTTCCAGAAGTCCGAGAAGATCGAGGCGGTGATGGCCATCCGTGCGCTTTCCGCCCGAGTCTAGGGGCGCGGAACGCGGACATCGCGCTGCGCCTGTGGCTAGGCTGCCCGCGTGCCCAGCTTGGGAGCAGGGACGCGCCGGGTGGCCGCGATCGCGCTGATCTCGATCGGCTGCCTCTTCCTGCTGATCGGCGAACTCGCGATCTACACCGAGCGCAACCTCGTCGACGCCGACCGCTTCGCCGACCGCGCGGTGGGCACTCTCGACGACGACGCCACCCGCGACGAGGTCGGGGTCCTGGTCGCCGAGCAGTTGGAGCGGGCAAATCCCGACGTGGTCGCCTTCCGTGCCGTGATCGAGGCAGTCGTCTCTGGGCTGGCGGGCACCGAGCCCTTCCAGGCGGCCCTGCGGACCGGGATCGTCGAGGCGCACAAGGCCGCCTTCGGCAAGGGCGAGGACAGCGCGGCCGTCACCGTAGCCAACTTCGGGGTGCTCGCCGAGGAGGCGCTGCGCGCGGTCAGCCCCGAGGCGGCGAAGGCAATTCCCGACGGCTTTCGCGCCGAGCTGATCAGCTTCTCCGAGATCGGCGCGGGCACCGACCTGATCCAGATCGAGCTGGGGTCGATCCCGATCATGGCTCCGATCCTTGCCCTGCTGTGCCTCTCGCTGGGCGTGTTCGCCGCCGGCGACCGGCGGGCGGGGCTGACCGGGGCTGCGCTGGGGGTGGCGGCGACCGGAGCCCTGATGGTCGTCGGCTACGCGGTCGGCGAGGCGCTGCTGGCCCATGCGGCCTCCGACGCGGGCGCCGAGGCCGCCTCGCGCTCGCTGTGGAGCGCGCTGCTGGCAGACCTGCGCGACTGGAACCTCGCCCTGTGCTTCGCCGGGGCGGTGATCGCCGGGGCCTCGACATCGCTACTGCGCCCGGCCGACGCGGCCGGCGGGCTGCGCCGCCTGCGAGCGGCCTTCGAGCGCTCGCCCCGCACGGCGACTGGAAGAGTGTTGCGCGCGCTGGGACTGCTGGCGGCCGGGATCTTCGTCTTCGTCTCCCCCGACCTGGCGGTGCGGATTGTCGCCCTCGCCGCCGGGCTGGCGCTCGCCTTCGTCGGCGCCAGCGAGCTGCTGGACATGGTCGCCGGCCCGATCGAGCGTCGCGCCGAGACCCGTGAGCGCAGCGCCCAGGCGCTGCGGTGGGTCCTCCTGGGCGCGGTCGGTGTCGCCACCGCCGTGGCCGTCCTCGTGGTCGCACGCGGCGACGACACCGGCATCGGCGAGGGGGCAGCCAGCGGCTGCAACGGCAGCGAGGAGCTCTGCGACCGCACCCTCGACGAGGTCGTGTTCCCCGCGACGCACAACTCGATGGCCGCTGCCGACTACCCCGGCCTGCTGTTCCCGATGCACGATCAGACGATCCCCAGCCAGCTCGACGACGGCGTCCGCGGCCTCCTGATCGACGCCTACTACGGATTCCCCGGGCGCCGGGTGTACACCGACTTCGCTCGCGGCCCGAACAAGCTCAGCGAACAGACCGACGACGAGCTGGGGCGGCAGTTCACCGCGGCCGCCGATCGCTTGCGTATGGGGATCGCCCGGCCGGAGGGCAAATCAAAGCCCTACCTCTGCCACGGCTTCTGCGAGCTGGGAGCGATCGACATGGTCGACACCCTGCGCGAGATAGACGTCTTCCTCGACCAGCACCCCAACGAGGTGCTGGTGATCGTGATCGAGGACTACGTGACCCCGGCCGACGTGGTCAAGGCCTTCGAGGACAGCGGGCTTGCAGACCGCACCTACGACGGGCCGCTGGGCCCCGAGCTGCCGACGCTGCAAGAGCTGATCGACGCGGACAGGCGCGTGATCGTGCTGGCCGAGAACCGCGCCGGCGGCGCCCCCTGGTACCGCCTGGCCTACGACTTCTTCCAGGAGACCGGCTACGACTTCAAGGCGCCGTCGGAGATGGACTGCGCCCCGAACCGCGGGGTCGGCGACAACCCGCTGTTTCTGATCAACAACTGGATCAACACCGACCCGGCGGCCAAGCCCTCCAATGCCGCCAAGGTGAACGCTCACGACTTCCTCCTGGACCGGGCGCAGCGCTGCGCCTCGAAGCGCGGCCTGACGCCGCACCTGATCGCGGTCGACTTCTACGGCGAGGGCGACCTGCTCGCGGTCGCCGACGAGCTCAACGGCGTCCCCTAGCTAAGCGCGAGCGGCCGATGCCCGCGACTCGGGCGCGGGCTCGCCCTCGGAGGCCGGCGCCGGGCGAGCCGCGTTGGCGGCGACCACGTCGGCCACCTCCTGGAACAGCGCCGGCGGCAGATCGTGGCCCATCCCGGGAATCACCCGCAGCCGAGCACCGGGGATCGCCCGCGCCAGAATTCGGCCGGCGACCGGGCGCACCAGCGGGTCCTGGGCGCCATGGATGACCACCGTGGGGGCGCGCACCGCGGCCAGCCTTCGCGTGCGATCGCCGGAGGAAATTATCGCGTGCAGCTGCCTGGCCACCCCGGCCGAGTGGTGGCCGCGGTCCCAGCTCTCCCCGAGGAGGTCGCGGAACTCGGCCTCGCGGTCGGGATCCATCGGATAGTCCGGCGAGCCGATCACCCCGAAGGTCTTGGTCACGAGCTCGATGAACGCCGGGCGGGTGCGCGCCGGCTTCGACATCATCGTCCCCAGTGCGCGCATCCGCGGAAGCGAGGCGATCGGCTTGCCGCTGCCGGTCATGATCAACCCCAGCGAGCGCACCCGCCGCGGATGGCGGTAGCCCGCCACCTGGGCGATCATCCCGCCCATCGAGGCGCCGACCAGGTGCGCCGAGTCGATCTCGAGCTGGTCGAGCAGGCCGATCGCGTCGTCGGTCATGTCGTCCAGCGAGTACGCGCGCCCCCGTTTCAGCCCGAGCATCATCACCGTGCGGCTCGGCGCGGGGGCGTCGATCGTGGTCGAGTGCCCGGCGTCGCGGTTGTCGAAGCGGATGACCCTGAAGCCACGCTCTCCGAGCAGCTCGCAGAAGCGCGGGTTCCAGTGGATCAGCTGCGCCCCGAGCCCCATCACCAGCAGCAGCGGCTCGCCCTCGGGGTCGCCGAGCTCCTCGTAGGCAAGCTCGATCTCCCCCACCCGGGCGAGCCGCTCCCGTGGCGCGTCCTTCGCTGCACCCATGCGCTCAGCCTGCCGAGATCGCGTGGGCGGTGCGCCGCGCCAGGGCCATGATCGTCGCCATCGGGTTCGTGCCGGAGGCGCTCGGGAACGCAGATGCATCGCCGACCCACACGCCCGGAGAGTCGTGCAGCTCGCCCCACGGGTTCGCCACCGAGGCCGCGGGATCGCGCCCCATCCGGCAGGTCCCCATCTGATGGGCCGAGAAGGTGATGTACTCGCGCGGGACGATCGGCTGCTCGTTGAGCGCAGCGATGAACTCCTCGAGGTCGTCGCCGCGCGCCCAGTCGGGAGCGCGCATGCCGCTGCCGACGATCTCGCGCGCCCCGGCGGCGGCGTGGATGCGGGTCAGCTGCTCGACCCCCATCCGCAGGTGAGCCCGGTCGAGCTCGTCGTCGATCGGGTAGTGGACGACGGCCTTGCCCGCGGCGTCGATCTCGACCCGGCCGTGGCCGCGCTCGCGCACCAGGGCGATCAGCGGCGCCGCGTGCTCCCACTCGCGCATCCGGCGCTTGTGGTCGGCGCCAGAGCGCCAGGGCACCGCGCCGCCGAACAGCCCGGTCGTCGCCTGGGCCGATTCGATCAGGAACCCGTAGCCCTCTCCGGTGTCGGCGAACTGGTGGGAGAGCGCCGCCTGCGGCGGGCCCCACATCCAGTTCTGGGGCTGGTCGTAGTAGGCGGTGACCGCGACTGTGGGATGCAGGCGGAGGTTGTCGCCGACCGCGGGCCCGCCGATCTGAGAGCGCAGCAGCAGGGCCGGCGACTCGATCGCGCCGCAGGCGACGACGACGATCGGGGCCCGCACCGTCAGCTTGGTCGCCGCGCCGTCGGCGGCAGCGGTCTCGGGGTCGGTCCACCCGGCCTCGACCCCCGCCGCCCGGCCGTCGGACACGAGGATCCGCTGCGCCCGGGCGCCGGCGAGGATCTCGGCGCCGCTGAGCTGCGCGTCGACCAGGTAGGTCTTCGCCGTCGAGAGCTTCGAGCCGGAGGCGTCGCCGAAGCCCATGTAGGCCGCGCTCTCGGGCTCATAGCGCTCGCGGTCGGTGTTGCGGCTGACCCGCCGAAAGTCATAGCCCAGTGCCTCACACGCCTCCTGCAGGCGCAGGTGCGGGCCGTTGAGGTCGCTGCAGTCGGCGTTGACCTGGAGGCGCTCGAAGACGGCGTCGAGGTGGGCGTCGAACTCGGACTCGGCGAGGTCGGCGAGCCCGTGCTCGCCGGCCCACTCGGCGCGAACGTGATCATGGGTGCGCAGGCAGTTGGTCCAGTTGACCACGGTGCCTCCGCCGACGCCGATGCCGGCGACGATCGAGACCTGGCCTTCGGCGGTCGGGAACGGTCCGCCGTTCATGTACATCCGCTGGTAGGCCGAGAGCTCGAGCCCGTCGAAGTCGGCGTCGTCGTGGTAGGCGCCCGCCTCGAGCACCACCACGGACTTGCCCGCGGCCGCGAGCTCGGCCGCGATCACGCCCCCGCCGGCGCCGGAGCCGACGACGCAAACGTCGGCCTCGATCGTCTCCTCCGGCTTCGCCGGGCGGCGGATCGTCAGCGGGCGCTCGGGCGCGGACTCCAGCGCAGCCGGGGGCCCGGGGAAGCCGATCGCGTCCCAGTTCGGGTTGCGCCCGGTGCCGAGGTCCGGAAGCGCGTAGAAGATCGTGCTGGCGATCGCCCGCAGGGTGGAGATGCCCGCCAGCGCCTCGGCGCTCTGCTCGCAGAAGCCGTTGGCGATCTGCTCGCGGGCCTGCGGCGGGGTCGAGGGCGCCATCCCGTTGTCGGCCAGCGAGTCCAGCAGCGACCGCAGCCCCACCCGCTGCTCGGCGGCCAGCCCGGCCTGCAGGAGCGCGATCTCGACCCCCTCGGGGACGTTGATGTGCGAGGCGGCTCGGCGCCAGAAGCCACGCTGCGCCTCGTCGCCCGCCGGCGGCTCGAGCGAGGGGATGAAGGTGTCGCAGAGCGCCGACAGGGTCGCGCGCTGGCCGTCGTCGAAGAGGTCGCTCGTCGCCAGCGCGGCGAAGCTCTCCCCGATCGCCTGGCTGACGGCGGCGCTGTAGGGGAAGTAGTGGGGTTCGCGCGAGGGCGCGTCGCCCGGCGTGATCATCAGCGATTGGCGCTTGCTGTACTTGCGGATCCCGTCGGGCCCGTGGCGCGACCCCAGTCCGGAGGACTTCCAGCCCCCCATCGGCAGCTCCAGCGCGGCGTAGTTGAGTTGGGCGTCGTTGACGATCGCGACCCCGGCCTCGATCCGGCGCGCGATCTCCTCGCCTCGACCCTCGTCGCGCGTCCAGACCGACGCCTGCAGGCCGTAGGGGCCGTCGTTTGCCCACACCACCGCCTCGTCGGCGTCGGCAACCCGCATCACCGGCAGCGTCGGCCCGAACGTCTCCTCGGTCATGCACAGCATCGAGTGGTCGACGTCGGCGAGGACGGTGGGCTCGAAAAAGCGGCCGGGCCCTTCGCCGCGCGAGCCGCCGGTGACCACGCGCGCGCCCCTGGCGACGGCGTCTTCGACATGCGCCTCGATCAGGTCGATCTGCGGCGGGAAGATGATCGCGCCGACATCGACGGTGCCGAGCCCGCCGGGCGGGCCCTGGCGAAGCGCCTCGACCTTGCCCGCGAGCAGATCGAGGAACTCGTCGTGGACCGGGTCCTCGACGTAGACGCGCTCGACCGAGATGCAGACCTGGCCCGAGTTGTTCATCCCGTAGGAGACCGCGGCGTTGGCGGCCCGCTCGAGGTCGGCGTCGGCGAGGATGATCATCGGGTCCTTGCCGCCGAGCTCGAGGCTGACCGGGGTCAGCGTCTGCGCCGCCTGCGCCATCACCTTCTTGCCGGTCTCGACCGAGCCCGTGAACATCACGAAGTCGACCTCGTCGACGAGCGCCGCCCCGGCCTCGCCGCGGCCGGTGGCGACCTGGAAGACCCCGTCGGCAATGCCGGAGTCGGCCAGCATCTCGGCCATCAGCAGCGAGGTCAGCGGGGTCACCTCGGAGGGCTTGAGGACGACGGCGTTGCCGGCCGCGAGCGCCGGGATGCAGTCGCCGAAGGAGTTGTTGAGCGGGTAGTTCCAGGGGCCGATCACGCCGACGACGCCGACCGGGGCGTAGCGGACGACGAGCCTGCGGCCGCGGACGAACGGCGAGGCCGACTCGATCTCCTCGTCGGCGAGATACGCCGGGGCCCGCTTCGCCCAAAACTCCAGCGCCGAGAGCCCGTAGGAGAGCTCGGCGAACTGGGTCTCGTCGGCGGGGCGGCCGGTCTCGCCGCAGATCGTCTCGACGACGCGCTCGGCATTGGCCACCAGCCAGGTGCGGGCTGCCAACAGGATCTCGGCTCGGCCCTCGTAGCCAAGCTCCTCCCAGGCCGGCTGGGCCGCCCGGGCCGTGGCGACCATCTGCGCCACCGCCTCCGGACCCAGTTCTGGCACCGTCGCCAGCGTCTCGCCCGTGGCGGGATTGAAGACCGGAATCGCTGCTGCCTGCGTGCCGCTCACCTCGGCGCGAGTGTATCCGCGGGCGGCTGCGAGGATTCCCCGGAAATGCGGACCCTGATCGTCTCCGACCTGCACCTGGGCGCCGGCGCCGACGGCGACCTGCTGCGCCGCGAGCGCTTTCGCCAGCCACTGCTCGAGGCGGCCGCCGCCGCCGACCGCGTGATCCTGCTCGGCGACGTGATCGAGCTGCGCGACCGGCCGCTGGCCGAGGCCTTGGTGCTGGCGGCGCCGTTCTTCGCCGCGCTCGCCGAGGCGACCGGGGAGGCCGAGGTGTTGATCGTCCCGGGCAACCACGACCACCATCTGCTCGAGGGCTGGCTTGCCCGCCGGCGCCTCGAGGGCGCCCGGCCGCTGGGCCTGGAGGAACGCGCCTCGATCACCGAGAGCGGGCCGCTGCAAGCGGTCGCCGAGGGCTTCGGCGATCGCGCCGAGATCGCTTACCCGGGCGTCTGGGTGCGCGCGGACACCTACGCGACCCACGGCCACTACCTCGACCGCCATCTGACGATCCCGACCTTCGAGCGCCTCGCCCTGGCGGCGGTCGAGCGGGCGCTGGGGCCCGCTCCGGACGCGGCGACCGATCCGCTCGCGGCGCCGATCGGCCCCACCGACCCCGACGAGTACGAGCGCGCGCAGGCGCCCGTCTATGCCTTCCTCTTCGCGCTGGCCCAGGCAGCGGGCGCCGAGCGGCGTGGGCCGGGGCCTTCGGCGCGGCTGTGGGCGGCGATGAGCGGCGGCGAAACCCGGGCGCAACGCCTCCGCGGCTGGCTGCTGGGCGCGGTCGCGCTGCCGGGCGCCGTCGGCGTCGCCAACCGCCTCGGGCTGGGCCCGGTCAAGCGTGACCTCTCGGTCGGGGCGATCAGCCGGGCCGGGGTCGCGGCGATCGGCGAGGTCGCGGCACGGCTGGGGATCGAGGCCGACCACCTGATCTTCGGCCACACCCACCGGCGCGGCCCGCTCGACGGCGAGCACGGCTGGAGCACCCCTCAAGGCGCGCGGCTGCTCAACAGCGGTAGCTGGACGCACATGCCGGGGCTGATCGGCGACGCCCCCGCCGCGCAGAGCCCCTACTGGCCGGGGACAGTGGTCGAGGTCGACGACGAGGGGCCTCCTCGGGCCCGGCTGCTGTTGGAATCGTGCTCGCGCGACGAGCTCGCGTCTGCGTAGTGCCCGTGATCGGCCGCGCTCGAGCGGGCGGTGCGGTGTCTGGTAGCGTCGCCCTGCCTCGCCCCGCGGTCGGCGAAGGGACCCGCGGCGGTTGTGGGCAAGGGCGCTGTGCGGAACGGAACTGAGATCAAAGAGACGAGTCGGTGACCGGGCCGCTTTACCGCCTGGGCGGCTTCACGGCCCGGCACGCCCGCTGGGTCTTCGGCGCCTGGATCGTGTTCGCCGTCGCGATCGTCCTGATCGCCAACGCGACGGGGCGGCCGACCAGCGACGACACGACGATCCCCGGCTCGGACTCCACCCGGGCGACGGACCTGCTCGAGCAGAAGCTGCCGGCGCAGGCCAACGGCTCGGTGCCGATCGTGCTCGAGGCCCCCAGCGGCAAGCTGACCGAGGGTGCGAACCGCAAGGCGGTGCAGAAGACGGTCGACTCGCTGAAGGCAGACCGCTACGTGCGCAAGCTGATCAGCCCGCTTTCCGATCAGGGCTCGAGCGAGCTCGCCGACCACGACACGATCGGCTTCATCTCGCTGTATCTGACCGAGGGCGCCGGGGACCTCGACGATGAGGAGGCGAGCGAGATCTTCGACGCCGCCGGCCCGGCAAGCGACGCCGGGCTCAGCGTCTCGGCGGGCGGCTATCTCGGCTCCCAGCTCTCGCAGCCCAGCACCCGCCTCAGCGAGGTGGTGGGCATCGTCGCCGCGATGTTGGTGCTGGTGCTGGTGCTCGGCACGGTCGCCGCGATGTCGATGCCGATCACCACCGCCTTGCTCGGCGTCTTCTCGGGGCTGGCGGTGGTCGGGGTGGTCGGCACGGTGATCGTGGTGCCCTCGATCGCTCCGACGCTGGCGATCATGCTCGGCCTCGGGGTGGGGGTCGACTACTCGCTGTTCATCGTCACCCGCTACCGCCGCCTGCTGGCCGACGGCCTTCCCACCGGTGAGGCGGTCGCACGCGCCGTGGCCACCTCCGGCGGCGCGGTCGTCTTCGCCGGCGGCACCGTGATCCTCTCCCTGCTCTGTCTTTACTTCGGCGGCATCCCGCAGGTCAGGGACCTCGGCTACTCGGCGGCGATCGCGGTCGCTGTGGTGATCGTCGCCGCGCTCACCCTGCTCCCGGCCGGACTGAGCCTGCTCGGGGGACGGATCGACGCGCTGCGGGTGCGCCGGGTCGCCGTCGAGGGGGCGTCCGAGGAAGGTCCCCCCAGCGGCTGGGCGAGATGGGCGTCCGCAGTCGGCCGTCACCCGGTTGTGGCGACCCTGAGCGGGATCGTGGTGCTGATCGTCCTCGCGATCCCCGTGTTGGGCATCAGCCTCGGCGCCCAGGACAACGGCCAGATGCCCGCCTCGACCACGATCAGGCAGTCCTACGACGCGCTCACCAAGGGCTTCGGCGTGGGCTCCAACGGGCCGCTGTTGGTGGCGGTCGACGTCAAGCCGCCGGCCAAGCCCGACACGAAGAAGGAAAGCCAGCTCCAGGCGCAGCAACAGAGCGCCCAACAGCAACAACAGGCTGCGATCGAGAGCACCACCGAGCAGCTGGAGGCGGAGGGCGTTCCGCCCGACCAGGCACAACAGCAAGCCACCCAGCAGGTGCAGGCGCAGGGACCCAGCGAAAAACAACAGCAGCAGCAGGCCCAGCAGGAGGACTTCTACTCGTCGCCCGCCAGCGACCCCCGCTTGGTCAAGCTCCAGAACCAGATCTCGAAGGCCAACGACGTTGACGACGTCTCGCCGGCCTCGCTGAACAAGGCCGGCACCGCCGCCGCCTTCAGCGCCGTGCCCGACTCGGCGCCGTCGGCAGAGCGAACCCGGGATTTGGTCAGGACGCTGCGCGACCAGGTGATCCCAAAGGCACTGGCCGGCACCGAGATGACCGCCTACGTCGGCGGCACCACCGCCGCCAACATCGACCTGGCCGACAAGATCGGGGAGAAGCTGCCGCTGGTGATCCTGATCATCGTCGGGCTCAGCTTCGTGCTGCTGACGCTGGCGTTCCGAACGATGGTGGTGCCGGCGCTCGCAGCGGCGATGAACCTGCTCGCCGTCGCCGCCGCCTACGGCGTGCTGGTCGCGATCTTCCAGGACGGTTGGGGCGTCGAGTTGCTCGGCCTCGACCACGCCGTGCCGATCGTCAGCTTCGTTCCGCTGATGATGTTCGCGATCCTTTTCGGCCTCTCCACCGACTACACGGTCTTCCTGCTCACCCGGATCTCCGAGGAGTACGAGCTCGGGGGCGACCACCGCCAGGCGATCATCGACGGGCTCGGCCGGGCGCTGCGCGTGATCGTCGCCGCGGCGCTGATCATGATCCTGGTGTTCTCCAGCTTCATCATCAACGGCAACCCGACGGTGAAGCAATTCGGCGTCGGCCTGGCTGTCGCGGTCGCCGTCGACGCGGTGATCGTCTGTCTGGTCCTACCGGCGCTGATGCTGCTGGTCGGGAAGGCGTCGTGGTGGCTGCCGAAACCGATCGAGCGCCACCTTCCCCGGCTGGGGATCGAGGGCGACGAGTACTTCCGGCGCCGCGACGCGGAGTCCCCGGGCGCCGAGCGCGACGCAGCCGACCGCGGGCCCTAAGACCGGGCTCGCCCCGCTAGACCATCTTTCCCAGCTTGCGGATCTGGAAGGCGCGGATGAAGTCGGTGACCGACGTCATCAGCGCCCAGATCCCGGCGAAGACCAGGAGCACGTAGGCCTTCTCGATGAAGAACTGCCCCGCGGTCCAGAAGGCGAGGATGAGCATCAGGATCCCGGCGATCAGGCCGAACGCCCAGAGCTCGTTGCCCTCGCGAGAGGCGAACGCCTGGATCACCCAGAAGGTGCCGACGATCAAAAAGAGGAAGCCGAGGATGTCCGCAAGGGCGGCGAAGGTGTTCTCGGGGCTGATCAACGCGACCACGCCGGCGATCACGAACAGTGCTCCGAAGAGGACGAAGAACCACTTGTGCTCGTCGACGAGGCCGGCGATGACGAACTGCTGAAGGCCGGTGATCAGGAACATCAACCCGACGAGCACGCCGACCGTCGTCACCGAGGCCTGGTCGAACTGCAGGATGGAGAGGCCGACCACGGCCCAGAAGATGCCGAAGACGATCCACAGCCACCACAGCCGCGAGACCCCGCGCAGCGCCTCCGCGGCCTCGGCCGGCGGAACCGTGCTGGAGCCCCCTGTGATCGAGCTTTCCATGCCTACCCCTTTCATTCCATGCCTACCCCTTCCATTCGATCCTGGGTGGGTGCCTCGAGCGGGAACGTACCCGGCCCGGCGGCGGGACTTTCGCCCCGCTAGCCGAGGGCCAGCGACCCTCCCGGAGACAGCACCCGCGCCTGGACGTCGGGCGCCAGCTCGGCGAGCTGGGCCACCAGCTCCCGGGGCGCATCGCCCAGCCGGCCGGACCCGAGCCCGGCCCGCAGGTAGGTCCCCCAGTGGATCGGCACGACGATCCGCGGGCGGATCATCGCCGCCGCCTGGGCGGCCCGGCGCGGGTCGAGGTGGCCGGCCCCCAGCCGCGGCCCCCAGCCGCCGATCGGAAGCAGCGCCAGGTCGACTCCTCCGGCGAGCCGGCCCATCTCCTCGAAGAGGTCGGTGTCGCCGGCGAAGTAGACGCGTGAGGCCGGCGCCCGGAGGTCGAAGCCCAGCGCCTCGACCCGGGGCCCGAGCGGGTAGCGACGGCCATCGTGGGCCGCCGGGGTGGCGACGACCTCGACCGAGCCGACGCGCGTCGTCTCGCCGGGCCGCAGCTCGGTCACCCGCCCGAACCCCCGCCTGCGCAGCATCCGCCCCCCGCCTGCGGGAACGATCAGCTCGGTCTCGCGGCTGAGCGCCCGGATCGAGGCGAAGTCGAGGTGGTCCGGGTGCAGGTGTGAGACCAGCACCCCGTCGACGTCGGAAAGCGTGCCGGGGGCGGGCTTCGCGGCGTGCCTGCGAACGTGGAGGAAGCGCCCGCGCAGGAGGGGATCGGTGAGCAGCGTCGTTGCGGCCAGCTCGAGGCGCACCGTCGCGTGGCCCACCCAGGTGACCGAGTCGCTCACGGCGTCGCCCCGGCCAGGCGTCGTCGGTGCAGCGTGTAGGCGACGAGTCCCGCGGGCAGCGGCAGCCAGTAGGAGAAGAGCCGGTAGGCGAGCGTCGCCAAGATCGCGTCCGAGGCGCCGACTCCGGCGAGGGCGAGGGTCGCGGTCAGCCCCGCCTCGACGAAGCCGAGGCCTCCCGGGGTGACGGGAACCTGTGCCAGCACCTGGGCGGCGCAGAACGCCAGCAGGACCAGCGCCGGGCGCGGCGTCGAGCCGACGGCGGCCAGCGCCGCGAGCAGGGTCGCGTAGTCGAAGGCCCAGCGGGCGACGGTCGCCGCGACCGCGGCCTTCCAGCGCGGCCCAAGCGTCGCCAGTAGGCGATCCCGCTCGCGCCGCAGGCGCTGTGGAAGGTGGCGCAGCGGCTCGGCCCTGTGCCGAATCCTGTTGCGCAGCCGCTGGACCTGGCGGCCGACCCAGCTCAGCGGCCGGTCGAAGGCGAGCATCAACGTCCCCACCGCCAGCAGCACGGCAAACACGCCGAGCCCGATCAGGGTGGCCTCGACCAGCCCGCGGCTGACCGCTCCGCGGGCGAATGCCGGCAGCGCCAGCACCGGCAGGGCGAGGACGACGGCGAAGGTGAGCAGGTTGACCGCGGTGATCCCCGCCACAGCGCGAGCGCGCTCGAGCCCTGTCTCGACCAGCATCCGGTACTGGAGCGCCGCGCCCAGCGCGCCCCCTCCCGGCGCAATCTTCGAGAGCGCGTTGCCGGCCAGCTGTGACTCGATCACCGGGCGCCAGGGGGGATCGTGAAGCGCCAGGCGCTGCACGACCCAGAGGAAGCCGAACCCCAGCGCCTGCAGCGCCGCCATCGCCGCCAGCCACGCGGGCTGGATCCGGTTGAGCTCATCGACCGAGCCGAATACGTCGATCAGGCTCGGGGCGACGAGGTAGAGGGAGATGCCGGTGACGGCCAGCCAGAATGCCGTCTGGCGAAGGCTCGCCGCGCGACCGGACTCGGCCTCGCCGCGCTCGATCTCGCGCTCGGCGTCGGCGCGCTCCTCCAGCGCCCGCTCGACCCGATCCCCCAGCGACGCGCGAGCGTCCCGGTTCACGGCTGCGCGATCCTGATGAGGAAATCGCGCAGCCGGTTACGGGTCCTACTCGCCTCGGTCGTACTTGAACGAGATGCCCAGGCGAACGCGAAACTCGGAGACCTTGCCGTCCTCGATCGTCACGTCCTGGCGAACGACCTCGGCGATCCGCAGCCCGCGCACGGACTGGCCGGCCGCCTCAACCGCATTGCGGGCCGCCTGCTCCCATGAATCGGAGCTGACGCCGATCACCTCGGTGACGCGGTAGACGCTGTCTGCCATCTGGTTCCTCCTCGGGTAGGGGTCTGCCCCCCTACCCTCTCACGGTGGCCATCGCGATCGCATCCACGCTGGACGTCTACGTCGGCGGAAAGCCGCTGTTCGCCGATGTCTCCTTCAAGCTCGAGCCCGGAGAGCGGATGACTCTCTCGGGGCGAAACGGGGCCGGAAAGTCGACGCTGCTGCGGGTCCTCAACGGCGAGCTCTCCCCGGAATCGGGCGACCTCGTGCTGCAGAAGGGCGCGCGGATCGCGCTGCACGACCAGCGGCCGCCACGAGAGCGCACGCTCTCGCTCGGCTCCTACGTCTTCAGCGGCCGCGAGGAGATGCTCTTGATCGAGGCAGAGCTCGAGCGGCTGGAGCTGGCGATGTCGAACGGCAGCCACGATGAGGACACGCTCAGCGCCTATGCCGGCGCGCAGCAGCAGCTCGACCATGCCGGCGGATACCGCTGGCGCGACGACGTCCTCGCGGTCCTGCGCGGGCTCGGGTTCGGACCTGAACAGACCGAGCGGCCGCTGGAGACCTTCTCCGGAGGTGAGCTGACGCGAGCCTCGCTGGCGCGGGCGCTGGCCACGCGGCCCGACCTGCTGCTGCTCGACGAGCCCACCAACCATCTCGACATCCCCTCGCTGGAGTGGATGGAGGGATACCTGTGTGGCCTCGATGCCGCGATCGTCCTCGTCGCCCACGACCGCTGGTTCCTCGAGGCCGTCGGAACCTCGGTTCTCGAGCTGGAGGCCGGGCGCGCCAGGTTCTTCAAGGGCCCATGGCACGCCTGGCGCAAGGAGCAGGCCGCGCGCGAGCTGGCCCTCGGCCGGGCGATCGAACGCCAGCAGGCCGAGATCGAGCGGATGGAGCGCTTCGTCGAGCGCTTCCGCTACAAGGCGACCAAGGCCAAGCAGGCGCAGTCGAAGCTGAAGCAGATCGAGAGGGTCAAGCGCGACGCGGTCAGCCGCGACCCCCGGGACCGCCGCAGCCTGCGCTTCTCTTTCGACCCGCCTCAGCGGGCCGGCCGATTCGTGCTGAAGATGCAGGACGCGCGCATCGAGGTTCCCGGCCGGGTCCTGCTCTCCGGGGCCGCCCTGCAACTCGAACGTGGAGAGCACGTCGTCCTCGTCGGCCCCAACGGCGCCGGTAAGACGACGCTGATCGACACCCTCGCCGGTCGCAGGGAGCCCGCCGCCGGCACGGTTCGAGTCGGCCACAACGTCCAGCTCGGCTACCTCTCCCAGCATTCGGACACCGGGGCGGGCGACGGCACGGTCCTGGAGGCGGCGCAGCGCGAGACCGGCCTCAGCGGGCAGAAGGTGCGCGATCTGCTCGGCGGCTTCCTCTTCAGCGGCTCCGACGTCAACAAGTCGCTGAACGACATCTCCGGCGGTGAGCAGAGAAGGCTGTCGCTGGCGATTCTCGTCGCCTCCGGCGCCAACGTCCTCATCCTCGACGAGCCGACCAACCACCTCGACATCGAAAGCCGCGAGGCGCTGGAGGACGCGCTCGCCGCTTTCGAGGGGGCGGTGATCCTCGTCTCTCACGACCGGGCGCTGCTTGAGGCCGTCGGCACGCGGACCCTCGTCTGCGAGGGCGGCGAGCTGCGCAGCCACCCCGGGGGCTGGGCCGACTACGAGCGGACCCGCGGCGAGCGCGAGGCGGCCGAGCGCGAGGCCGTTTCGGCGGCCAGGCCGGCCCGCGCCGGCGGGGCCGGCGAGCGCCGCGGCCCCGCCGGGCCGTCGAAGAACGCGCTGCGGAAGGTCGGCGAGCTGGAACAGCAGATCGAGAGGGCCGAGTCAGATCTGCGTGGGCTCGAGGAGGAGCTGGCCGATCCCGCCGCCTGGTCGAGCCCCGCCAAGGCGAAGCAGGCCGCAGACCGCCACGAGGCCGCCAAGCGCGCGCTCGCAGAGCTCTACGAGCACTGGGAACTGACTGCGGATCGGGTTCCGTAGTGACTGCTGATGCGCCCGGACTCTGCCGCTAGGATCCTGCCGGCATGAGCACCACCTCGACCAGCGGAGCGAAGGTCGTTGTCCTCGGCGGCGGCTTCGGAGGACTTGAGACCGCTTTCGACCTGCACATGCTCGTTGGCGACCGCGCCCAGATCACCCTCGTCTCCGACCAGGACCACTTCCTCTTCAAGCCGAACTCGATCTATGTCCCCTTCGGCCTCGATCCGGCTGGGCTGCGCGTCCCCCTGGCGAAGCCGGCGCGCCGTCGCGGGATCGAGCTCGTCCAGGCGAGGGCCAACGAAATCGATCCCGACGCACGCCGGGTTCAACTCGACGGGCGCACCCTCCCCTACGACTTCCTGGTCGTTGCCACCGGCTCCGGAATGCGGGCCGAGGAGATCCCGGGGCTCGCCGAGCACGCGATCAGCACCTGGACCCCGGAGGACATGCTGCGCCTTCGCGCCGGCTTCCGGAGCCTGGTTGACCAGGCCGGGCCCGCGGGCCAGCGCCGGCGGGTGCTGTTCCTGGTGCCGCCGAACAACAAGTGCGCCGGCCCGCTGTACGAGATCGTGCTCATGCTCGAGACCTGGCTGCGGCGCCAGCATGCGCGAGAGACGACCGAGATCGTCTGGACCACCTACGAGGACACCTACATCCAGGCCTTCGGGCCCAGGCTCCACGAGGTCGTGTCCGAGGAGTTCGAGCGTCGCGGGATCAGCGGCCATCACGGCTGGAATGTGGACCGCATCGAGGCCGATCGCGTCCACTATTCCGGCGGCGAGGAGCTTGGCTACGACCTGCTGGTGGCGTTTCCCCCCTACGTGGCCTCGACCGTCTTCGGGGGGCTGCAGGCGGACGACCGGGGCTTCTTGGCGACCGACCTCGCCAGCAGGCGAGTGGTCGGCCACCCAGAGATCTTCGCCGTCGGCGACGCCGGCGACTTCCCGGTCAAGCAAGCCTTCCTCGCCTTCCTCCAGGCCGACGCCGCTGCCTCTCACGTCGCCGCGGAGCTCCTCGGCAAGGCGCCGCAGCAGAGCTTCGACCCGGTCAGCATGTGCGTGATGGAGCAGTTCGACAAGGCGACCTTCGCCCAGGTGCCGCTGCGCCTCACCGGAGACCCGGCGCGGCCGATCGAGGTGCGCCCGGACGCCGACGGCGACTACCGGGTCGGCTCCTCGAAGGCCTGGCGAGCCGGCAAGAAGATGCTCGGCCTCTCGGTTCCCTGGCGCTTTCGCAACGGGCGGCCCTTCCACGGCGGGCTCTTCTGGCGGGGCATGGACACCGGCCTGCGGGCGATGTCCAAGGTTCTCTCCAAGTAGCCCGGGGCGCTGGTCGCCGAGGAGGTGAACACGGACGCGCCCCCCTCCTCCCCGAGGATCGGGCGCTGGGCGCGGCCGCGATAGCGTGAGCGGGTGCGGAACGAGATGCGAGATCGGCGCCAGAGATGAATGACCAGCCCGAGAGCGCAGGACCGC
>JBDTSW010000019.1:0-25226 GCA_039930945.1 bacterium | reverse complement strand
CGGAGGAGGCGGTGGAGTGATCTTGGGCGCCCCGTTCATCGTCGCCAACCCGGGATCCGGCACCACCCTGCTGCGAATGATGCTCGACGCCCACTCCGAGCTGGCGATTCCACCGGAGACGCATTTCATCGTCGACGTGATCCAGGCCGCGCGTCAGATCCGCAAGGACCGGAACCGCAAGCCGACGGCGGAGGAGCTGACCGCGGTGCTCACCGCCGGTCGCCGCTGGCAGGACTTCCACCTCGACGACGAGGCGCTGCGCGAGCGGATGGCCAACGCCGAGGGCCACACCAACGCCAGGCGCGCATTGCGCGCTTTCTATGAGCTCTACGCCGAGTCGCAGGGCAAGCCCCGGTGGGGCGACAAGACGCCCGACTACCTGCTCCACATCGCGCGGATCGCCCGCACGCTGCCGGAGGCCCGCTTCGTCCACCTGCTCCGCGACGGGCGCGACGTCGCCCTCTCGCGCCGCCGCTGGCGTCAGCGGGCGGGAGCCGGGGCCCGCCCGATCGCAGCCTGGGCGAGCCAGTGGGAGCGCTGGATCTCCGACGGCCGCGAGCAGGGCCAGCGGGCGGGCCATTACCTGGAGGTCCGCTACGAGGATCTCGTCACCGACACCGAGCCGACCCTTCGCCGGGTATGCGCCCACTGCGGGCTGGAGTTCGAGCCGGGGATGCTCGACTACCACGAGCGCGCCTCCGATCGGCTGCGCGAGATGGACCAGTCGCTGCCCGCCAAGGAGGGCAAGGGCGCGCGCGAGGCCGGCCACCGCCAGGCCAAGCACGCGCTCACCGCCGCGCCGCCGCAGCGCGACAAGGTCTATGCCTGGCGAACCGAGATGAGCGTGGAAGACCGGGCGGCCTTCGAGGCCGAGGCCGGCGACCTGCTGGCGGAGCTCGGATACCCCGTCGGCGAGCCTGCCACAGACCCCGGCGCCCCCGGACGCGAAGCGGAGGAGGCGGCGGAGTGATTCCGGAGGAGGCGACGGGCCCGTGAGGATTGGCGTGGTCACGAAGTGGTTCAACCGCGGCCAGCCGGTCGTTGCCCGCTACCTGCGCTCCGCCCTCGACGAGCTCGGCCACCAGACCTTCATCCTTGCCCGGCCGAAGAAGGAGCGAGGACCGATGCCGGGGGCGCTGTCGAGCGACGACGTCTGGGACCAGCCGGGGGTGACCGAGGGCTCCAGCTACGAGATCCCCGGCGACGAGTACGAGGCCTGGGTCGCCGCGAACGGGATCGAGGTCGTCTTCTGTGACCAGAACTACCAGTTCGACGAGATCCGTCGGCTGCGCGAGCACGGCGTGCGGACGATCGGGCGCTTCGTCTGGGAGCACTTCTCACCGGAGCACGTCGAGGACGCCAGGTCGGCCTACGACGTCGTCTACTCGTTCACCCGCGCCGAGCAGGCGCGCTACGCCGAGATGGGGATCTCCAGCCCCTATGTGACCTGGGGATGTCACCCCGAGCTGGTCGCCGTCGGCGACGCCAAGCTTGCAGCCCGCACCCCCGGACGCGAAGCGGAGGAGGTGGCGGGTGATGTTGTTCGATTCGTCTTCCCCGGCGGCTTCCTCGGGCATCGCAAGCCGATCGAGCCGGTGATCGAGGCCTTCACCGGGACCACGAACCCCGACGTCCGCCTGCTGGTCAAGACCCAGGTCAAGCGCAAGCAGCTGCGACCCGTGCGCCGGGCCGCCAGGGACGACCGGCGGATCGAGATCCTGGTCGACGACGAGGCGACCGCCGACCATCTGCGGGGCTTTGCCGCCAACGACGTCTGCGTCGCCCCCGCACGCTGGGAGGGGCTGGGGCTGCCCCTGTACGAGTCGATGGCGTTCGGGATGCCGGTGATCACCAACGACGACCCGCCCCTGAACGAGGCGATCACCGACGAGGTCAACGGGCTGCTGGTGGGCTCGACGACCGACGGCGAGACCACCCGTTCGGGGATACCGGTGCACACCCCCGACGTCGGCGACCTGACCACGGCGATCGAGCGCCTTGCCGATCCGGAGCTGCGGCGCCGACTCGGCGAGGGGCAGCTCGCGCTGCGCGACGGCGAGCGCTCCTGGACCCACACCGTGGAGGGCATCGGCGCGCTGCTCGAGGACCGGCCCGCGTGAGCGAGGCAGCCCAGCGGCGCAAGCACCAGCTCTCGCTGATCGGCCGCCAGCGCCGCCGCCTCGACCGCCTGCGCCGGCGCTGGCGCCTGCACCGCGCCCGGCACCGCATCCACGGGGCCCCGCCCGGGCCGCCCGCTCCCTTCATCTGCGGCGCCACCCGCTCCGGCACGACGCTGCTGCGGCTGATGCTGGACGCCCACCCGCAGATGGCGATCCCCTCCGAGACCCACTTCGTCCCCGACGTAATCGTTCGCTGCATCGAGGGCCCCGTGAACGCGGACGAGCTGGCCGGCATCGTCACCGGACACGCCCGCTGGGGGGACTTCGGCCTTGATGCCGACGAGCTGCGCCGGCGCTTCGAGGCAATCGATCCGCTCAACGCCGCCGACGCGGTCCGCGCCTTCTACACGCTCTACGCCGAACAGCAGGGCAAGACCCGCTGGGGCGACAAGACCCCCGGGTACCTCCGCCAGACGCGGCGGATCCAGCGGGTGCTGCCGGAGGCACGCTTCGTGCACACGATCCGCGACGGCCGCGACGTGGCCCTGTCGGTCATCCCGCTGAACTTCGGTCCCAGCACGATCACCGAAGCCGCCGAGCTCTGGCGCAAGCGGGTGGGCTGGGCTCGTTACCAGTCACGCAACATGGACAACTACGCCGAGGTCTTCTACGAAGACCTGATCCTCGAGACCGAGGGCACCCTCCGCAAGCTCTGCGACTTCATCGAGCTCGACTTCGACCCGGCGATGCTGGCCTACCACGAGGGCGCCGCCGTGCGCCTGGAGGAGAAGGCCCGCGACCTGGCCAAGCCCGGCGGCCGCGCCCAGCCCGCCGCGGCGCGGATCGCCAGCCACGCCCTCGCCAGCGAGCCGCCCCAGGCCGACCGCGTCGGCCGCTGGAAGCGAGAGATGTCAGAGGAGGACGTCGCCGCCTACGAGCGGGTCGCGGGCGACCTGCTCGCCGAACTGGACTACGAGCTGGCGACGCGCTGAGGTTTCGCGTTGCCGCAAGGAGGCAGCGGACCTAGCCGATGAAGATGCCCGCGAAGGTGCAATCGGCGCCCTTGATGTTGACCCCCGTGCCGACGCGCCCGGCCAGGATCCGACCGCTCTTGCCCTCTCCAACAAAGTCGGCGTAGTCGTCCTCCGCGGCGTAACTCGGGGCCGTCCCGGTTGCGTCGTAACCCTCGGAGATATCGATCTTGCCGTCGCCCGGGTCGAAATCCAGGATGAAGAAAGGGTCGCCGTCGTAGGCGTAGTAGATGAGGTTCTGGCGCTTTGCGGCGAGGAAGGTGTTAGCGGTGAAGTCGCCGCCGCCGTTGTCCTCGCACTTGCCGGTGACCTTGAAGTCGTCGTTGGCGAACACGGTCACGCCGTCGCCCCCGTCGGCCTTGATCCTGTCCACCACCTTCATCTGCTTCGAGGTGCCGTAGCCGACAAAGAGGCCGGAGAACGTGCAGTCGGCACCCTTGATGTGGACGCCTGTCGCAACCCGGCCCTGAAGGACCTTACCCCCGGCGCCTTCGGTCCAGAGGTCGTGGGTGAACGACTCGCCGATGTACTCGGCGATTGTCCCGTTCGCGTCGTCGCTCGGTTTGACGAAGTCGATCTTTCCGTCGCCTGGGCCGAAGGCGGTGTCGAACTGATCGAGCTCGGTCAGGTAGTAGACGAGATGCTTGTGCTTCGCCGACAGGAAAGTGTTCGCCGTGAAGTCGCCGCCCCCGTTGTCCTGGCACTCGCCGGTGACCTTGAAGTCGTCGTTCGAGAAGATGGTCACGGACTCGCCCGCATCTGCCTTGACCCGCTTGGGAGCGTGCACCGCGCCCTTGCTCTCGGCGCCCACGACCGTCCCCGAGAACGTGCAATCGGCACCCTTGACGTGCACCCCGGTCACCAGCCGCCCGTTCAGCGGCCGCCCGTTGCGGCCCTCCGCATAGAAGTCGTAGTACTCCGCAGCCTCGTAGACCGGCATCGTGCCCGTGGCATCGCCGAACGTGATGTCGATCTTGCCGTCGGCGGGGTCGAAGTCGGGATCGACGCCGGCGCCGTAGAGGTCATAGGCCAGGTTGGCGCGCTTGGCGGCGAGGAAGGTGTTGGCGGTGAAGTCGCCGCCGCCGTTGTCCTCGCACTTGCCGGTGACCTTGAAGTCGTCGTTGGCGAACAAGGTCACGCCGTCGCCCGCGTCGGCCTTGAGCCGGTCGACTACGTCCACCGACCGCGCCATGGCCGCCGGCGGTGCGGCGAATGCGCAGAGGATGACGATGATCGGTGTCATCCTGCGAGCGTTCATCAGTACGAGGCCACCTCCGGGCCACCATACGCTAGCCTGCGATCGCGGTCAACCGGCGCACCTTCTCCAGACTTGGAGCCGTCTCTATCTTCGAGGCTGAGCGAACGAGCCGAACGACATGGAGGGCCCCGAGTGGAAAAACTCGACCGTGATTCGGGACAACGTCGCGGTCCAGATCGAGAAGCTGAAGGAGCAGGGGGGCGGCGACATCCTCGTCAACGACAGCGTCCAGCTGGTCCAGACGCTGCACGAGAAGGGCCTGGTCGACGAGTGCCGGCTGATGGTCTACCCGACGGTGCTCGGCGCCGGCAAGCGCCTGTTCGGCGAGACGATTGCCGCGAGCGCGCTGAGGCTGGCGGAGTCGAGGCCCGTCGGCGATGACGGCATCGGCATCCTCATCTACCGCCCCGCGGTCGAGACCGCGACGGGTAACCACCTCGTGAGGTCCGGTCGGCGGTGGGGGCTGGCGGTGGTCGCGGCGGCGGCGTGCCTGTGGCTGGGTGCAGCCCAGGCTTGGGCGGTCGATCCGCTGCGGGCTGCCACTACGTCCGGGCACTCGGAGACCAGGGAGACGATCCCGATCACGAGAACGGCCGGAGCGCAGCCGCGGGTCGCGATCTCGCTCGGGCGGGGTCCGATGCCGAAGCTGGGCGAGGGTGACCGCCTGCGCGGCCTCGGGGAGGTGCAGGTGACCAACACCTGCGTCGAGCCGGACCGTCGCTGCATCGGCCGGCGCTACTCGTTCAGCCCGCGCGCCAGCGCCTGGCTGGTGCTGGCCCGAGGCAGGGCCGTGGCGGGCGGCCCGGGGGCGAAGCGGGTCTCGGCTCGCGAGCGCGTCACCTGCGGCCAGCGCCGCCCCAACCGCAACCACCACTGCGTGCTGGTCATCTCCGAGGCACAGATGACCGTGCCGGGGGCGGGGCGCCTTCCCTGCCGGCCCCGCACGTGCTTCCTCAACCTGGTCGTGGCCGCCCACCACCCCAATGCCCGGCACGGCAACCGCCTGATCATCGGCGCCGACCGACCCGACGGCAGCGTCGAGCAGGGCAAGGGGCGGGTGAGCGCGCTGGCGATCGCGGCGGGAGCGGACCCGGAGACGCGGAGCCCCACCTCCTCGCGGCGCATCCACCGCTCGGTGCCGATGAGCCCGAACCGCGGCGGGGGCTGGGTCTCCGTCTACTCGGTGAAGCTGCCGAACCTGCGCAAGGGGGACGTGATCACCGCGCGAGCCCGCCAGCGCCTCGACATCCGCGGCCTCGGCAACGCCGTCTTCGACTCGAATCAGATCGTCCTCGCCCAGGGGCCGCGAAAGGTCGGGTCCGGCCCGGTGGCGCGGCGCAGCGCCAAACCGGGCCCGGCGCTCGACGAGGCCAACGGCTTCAACTGCACCCAGGGTCCGAGCGCCTACCGCACGCCCTGCGTCTCGCGCAAGGTCGGGCAGATCGAGATCAAGCGCACGCCTGCCGACAGCCGCGGCCGCCCGGTGCCCCTGTTCGTCAACCTGATCTGCCGCGGCCTGATCAAGGAGGCCCAGCCGAAGCGAGCGCAGGAGGCGAAGATCCGGCGCGGGGGCTATCTGCGAGTGAAGCGCTACCTCGGGTCCTGAGCGGACTCCGGCTAGGGGCTGGCGCCGAAGTTCGGCCAGCGGTCGAGGTCGATCTCCTGCGGAAAGAGGCCCGCCAGGTCGTTGACGTCGTCGGCGAGCCGGGCGACGAGCTCGGAGCGCCAGCGGTCGGGGAGGTCGGGCTTTTGGCGCGACTTGCCCCGCTTCGCCATCGAGGCCGGAAGGGCGTCCAGCGGGTCCAGCCCGAGGAAGCCCCAGGTCCTGGCGAGCATCTCCAGCGGCTCGTCGCGGCAGCGCTCGAACTGCAAGACGAGGATCTGCTCGCGAGGAAAGTGATCGAGCACACGCCGCAACTGGGCGGCGTAGAGCCCCCGCGAGACCGCGTCGGAGACGTGCACCAGGTCGATCGGCCGGTTTCGAGGCGAGCGGCGGATCGTGCGCTCGACGCCGGAGCGATAGCGCTCGACCGGGTCGCGCAGGATCACCAGCACCTTGGTCCTCGGCGCAGCCTGCCGTAGGAGCCCGGCCGTCCAGAAGTCCTGCATGTAGCGCGGGGTCCACTCGCCCGCAAGCGAGCCCTGCGGTCGGGGGAAGAGCCGCTGGTAGGTGGCGGCGAAGTCGGCCGGGACATCCCCCTGCCAGAAGCGGTTGAAGTAGTGCAGCTCCTTCGCCTGGCCCTCGACGGCGGCGATCGCGGGATGCTCCTCGACCCCCCGGTACCACCACGACGTGCCCGAGCGCTGCGCGCCGATGCCGACGAAGTCGGGGGGCCCGACGCGCCAGCCCGGCGGGCAGGCGGGGATCTCGAGCGGCCTGGCCCAGCGGGGCAGCGGGCGCTCCTTGCCCTTGGGGGTGTGCTTGCGTCGTCCGAACACGGCGGTCGAAGCTGGCAGAGTATTCGCCATGCGCCCACGGTTTGCCCGGCGCCGGGTCGAAGCGCCGCCCAGCGACGCCGAGCCCGCGATCTTCATCGTCGGCGTCGCCCGCTCCGGAACGACCCTGCTGCGGTTGATGCTCGACGCCCATCCCGATCTCGCGATCCCGCCCGAGACCCATTTCATCCCCCAGGTGATCAGGGCCTGCGAGCGCTCGGATGATCCGGCGAGCGCCGCCCTCGAGGTGATCACCACCCACCGGCGCTGGCCCGACTTCGGCCTCGACGCCGAACAGCTGCGGGCGCGCTTGGAGAGCCATCGAGATCTCGGCCCCGGCGACGCCCTGCGCGCCTTCTACGGCCTCTACGCCGCGCAGCACCAGAAGCGACGCTGGGGTGACAAGTCGACCAACTACGTGCGCAAGATGCGCCCGATCTCCCGCGTCCTGCCCGAGGCGCGCTACGTCCACCTGATCCGCGACGGCCGCGACGTGGCCCTGTCGCTGGTCGATGTGCATTTCGGCCCCGAGACCATCGCCGGCGCCGCCGAGAAATGGAGCTCGGAGATCACCAGGGCCCGCCGTCAGTCAAGGCGCCTGCCCCACTACACCGAGGTCCGCTACGAGCAGCTGGTCGCCGACCCCGAGCCGATGCTGCGCTCGGTATGCGAGGCGATGGCGCTGCCCTGGGACGACGCGATCCTCAACTACCAGGAGCGCGCCGGCGGGCGTATCGCCGAGATCGCCCGCGACTTCGACCGCGCCGCGGGCGACGCCGTCCCGGCCGAGGTTCGCGCCGGCCACCAGGCGAACGTGTCGAAGCCGCTGCAGGCGAGCCGCGCCGCCCGCTGGCGCTCCGAGATGAGCGCCGCCGACCTCGCCCGATTCGAGCGGATAGCGGGTGAGACGCTCGACGATCTCGGCTACGCGCGGGCCCGGCCCGCCTGAGTCCGGCTAGGGCTGGTCGAGCGGGACCGGCTCCTCCGGGATCTCCTCGCCCTCGAGCTCGGGCGAGGCCAGGACCCGCAGGCGATCGCCCTTGCGGATGACGAGGATGGTCCCGAGGTCGGCGCCCTCGGAGAGGATCCGCAGGGCCAAGCCCTCGCTCGTCGGCTCGCCGACGAGCCGCGCGGTCACCTGCTGGGCCGGGTCCAAGCCGAAGGTGGCGACCGCGTCGAGGTCGTCGGTCTCGTTCTGGAAGGTCACCGTCCAGCGGGGGACGGCCTGGCGAAAGCCGAGGAAGGCGAACCCCGCCAGTGGATGCTTCTCAGCGCGCGCGAGGCGCAGGTGCTCCTTGGTGTTCGCGCTCGACGTCAGCGTCGCGTCGAGCCCGTCGGCGAGCAGGCGCAGCGACCCGCCCTCGCGCTCGACCTCGACCCCTGGATCGATCTGGAAGTAGCGCCGGTACTGGCGCGGGTAGTCCGAGCGCGCCCAATCGACCACCGCCAGCGCGTAGCCGGGCCGGTAGAGGAAGAGGCGGCTGTGGGCGACGCCGATCTGCTGCTGCAGCGGGTCGTGGCCCAAGACCGCGTACCAGCCGTCACCCCGGCCGGCCGCGTCGAGGCCGCTGCCGTAGGCGGCCGAGTCGCCGCGGGCGATCCCGCCGGGAGCCGCCCAGAGCACGCTGTGGGCCTGCGGCGACTCCTGGAAGGCTTGGAAGCGGTCCAGGTCCTTGTGGTAGAGGCCGGTGTCACTGACGATCCGATGGCCGCGGTCGAAGAGGTCGAAGCTGAGATCGTCGGCGTGGTGGTGCGTGGTGCTGTGAAAGCTCGCCATCATCTGCAGATAGGCGGCGGGGTCCTGGCGCCGGACGAACGCGAGGCCGGTCTTCGGCAGCCAGCGCAGCCCCTGGCCCGCCTGCGAGCTCGCCAGCTCCTCCGGGGTCACGGCTTTCAGGTTCGAGTCGCCCGAGAGGGCGATCTCGCCGTCGGGCTCGATCACCCAGCCGGTCACCTCGTTCATCTGCCGCGCGATCCGGGTGAGCCTGCGGTCCTCGTTGGAGATCAGGTCGAGGAAGCCGTCAACCAGGCGGTTGATCGCCAGCTGGTATCCGGCCGAATGCTCGAGCCAGAACCCCTCCCCGCCGGTCAGGTGCAGGCGCAGCGTCCGGGTGAAGCGGTCGATCGCCAGCCGGCGCCATGCCTTCGCCGCGGGCAGGTCCGGGTACAGCCGGGAGAGCACATAGAGGCCGCGGTCCGCGTAGAGGCCGTGGTTGGTCTCGTGGTAGGCGGCCGGGTCGGCGAGGAAGGCGCCGTGCTGTTGCAGCGAGCTCTCCAGCGTCCGCCGCTGGCGAGCGCTGAGCATGCCCTCGCAATCCGCCGCGGCGGCGACGTAGGCGATGAACTGGACCCTGGCGGCGGTGACCTTGTCGATCCACGGCTTCGAGTCGCCGCGATCCCGCCCCTCCAGGTAGGGGTTGGCGAAGGGATTGGCGCGGATCCAGTCGAGCGAGATGTCCCGTGCCTGAGCGAGCGCCTTGGTGTCGCCCGTCCGGTAGGCGTAGATCAGGAGGTCGAGCCAGGTGAAGCCCTGGAGCTTGCCCTGGAAGGCGGTGCTGTCGTCGGGGTTCTGGCCCCAGTCGATCGCCGGGGCGAGGCGCAGCTTGAACCCCCGGAGGTTGAACGTCTGCTCCTCTGTGGCCGCCGCCAGCGCGGAGTCCGGGTAGGCCTCCTGCTTACGGATCGAGTCGTAGAGGGGTGGCGCACACTCGGGCGGCGGCGGCAGCGCGACGGTCTCGGAGTCCTCGTCATCACAGGCAGAGAGCCCGACGGCGATCGACGCCAGCGCCACGGCCAGCGCCGCCCCGGGCGCGCGGCGAAGCCAAAGCATCGGCAGGAGTCTAGATAGCGCGGCGAAGCCGCAGGCCGACCCACTACGATTTCCGCATGCAGACCGCACCCCGTGCCCGGCGAGGGGGCACGATCGCGCGGCTCGGTGCTGCGCTTTGTGGGGCGACGGTGGCGGTGCTCGCAGGTTGGTGGCTCGCCACCCCAGACTCGGCCAACGAGGCCGAGGCTGCTGCTGCGGGCGCGGCTACGAGGCCCAACTTCGTCGTCGTCGAGACCGACGACCAGACCGTGCACCAGTTCGGGCGCGGGGTGATGCCCTTCACCGAGCGCCGGCTCGCAAAGCGCGGAACGAAGCTCACCCGGTTCATGGTCACGAGCCCGTTCTGCTGTCCGTCCCGCGGGGGCACCCTGACCGGACAGTACGCCCATAACCACGGCGCCTGGAACTCCTACGCGACCTTCTCGGAGCCAAACAGCACCCTCGCCTCCTGGCTGAAGGCGGACGGGTATCGCACGGCGATGGTGGGCAAGTACCTCAACCACTACGACAATGCGGTGGACCCGCCGGCGCGCCCCGAGAAGGGGTGGAGCCAGTGGCGCCACCTGCTGCCGCCGCTCACCTACTACGACTACAGCGTCTCGGTCAACGGCAGGCGCGTCCACCGTGGCGATCGCCGGAGCGCCTATCAGACGACCTACCTCAATCGCGAGGCCGACGACCTGGTGCGCAACTGGGCGGGCGGGCAGAAGCCGTTCTTCCTCTGGCTCACGCCGCACGCACCGCACGGCGAGAACGGCCACAGCGGCGGACCCTGCTCCGGCAAGGCGGTGCCCGCCCCAGGGGACGAGGACCTGTTCCTCGACGGGCGGCTTCCTCACGGCGCCTCGTTCAACGAGCGCAAGATCTCCGACAAACCACCCTTCATGCGTCAGCTGCCGCGGCTTCACAAGCCGCAGATCGCCAAGCTCCGCCACGCGAGTCGCTGTCGGCTTGCCTCGCTGCGCGAGGTCGACCGCGGGGTCAAGCAGATCTTCCACACGCTCAAGCGCAAGCGCGCGCTCGACGAGACGGTGATCGTCTTCACCTCCGACAACGGCCTGTTCGAGGGCGAGCACCGCCTCGCCGGCGGCAAGCGTCTTCCCTATCGCGAAGCGATCGAGGTGCCGACGGCGGCCTGGATCCCCGACGACGTGGTCGGGGCAAACGTGCCGGGAAAGCTCAAACAGCCGATCGCCAACATCGACCTGGCGCCGACCTTCCTCGAGCTCGCCGGCGCCGAGCCCTGCCGGGCGCCCGGCGACTGCCGGACGATGGACGGGCGCTCGATCGTGCCTCTGCTGCAGGGCGACGACGGCGCCTGGCCCGCCGATCGCGGCGTCGGCGTCGAGATGCACAACTGCCGCTACTCGGGGATCGTCGCCGACGACCAGATCTACGTCGTGCACAAGTCGGTGCCGATCAACCCGACTCGCACCCAGGGCTGCGAGCAGGACGAGACGATCGAGCACTACGACCTCGGCGACGACCCCCACCAGTTGCGGAACCTGGGGCCCGGGTCCGCCTCGGCGGCGCTGGTCCAGCGGCAAAACCACCTCAGCGACTGCACCGGCATCGCCGGTCGCGATCCGGCGCCGCCGCCCGGGCGCCACTACTGCGAGTAGATGGTTGATTCCACGGCAGCGCGTGCGCGGGGCGGCGCGGGACCGAGCCGGTCGTGGTCGGCGGGCGAAGGCCGTACCCCTGGGTACGGGCGAGTCCCGACGGGCGCGGTCCGGCGACGGTATCCGTGCGTCATCCGCGTGCGCGGGGTCGTGGGATCACCCATCTAGGCCGGGCGCCGCGGCGCTGAGCCTTCGGGCGCCCTCGCTAGGCTGACGCCGATGACGCCCCCGGCCACGGGCCAATCGCGGCACCGCGAGCTCGGCCTCAGCGACGCCGAGTACGAGCTGATCACCGAGCTGATGGAGCGCGAGCCCAACGGCGTCGAGCTGGCGATGTTCTCGCTGCTGTGGTCCGAGCACTGCGCCTACAAGCACTCGCGCAAGCTGCTGCGCCGACTGCCGACCGAGGGCGAGCGCGTGCTGATGGGCCCGGGCGAGAACGCGGGTGCGGTTTCGGTCGGCGAGGGCTGGGCGGTCGCCTTCAAGGTCGAATCCCACAACCATCCGAGCGCGATCGAGCCCTTCCAGGGGGCCGCCACCGGGGTCGGCGGGATCCTGCGCGACGTCTTCGCGCTCGGCGCCCGGCCGATCGCGGTGCTGGACTCGCTTCGATTCGGCGAGCTCGACTCCGAGCGCTCGCGCTACCTGTTCGATCGCGTCGTCGCCGGGATCGGGCACTACGGCAACTCGATCGGCGTCCCCACCGTCGGCGGCGAGGTCGCCTTCGAGGCGCCCTACGAGCACAACTGCCTGGTGAACGCGATGTGCGTTGGGCTTGCTCGCTCGGAGCGGATGATCCGCGCCGCCGCCGCCGGCGTCGGCAACGTCGTCGTCCTGATGGGCGCCTCCACCGGCCGCGACGGGATCGGCGGGGCCTCGGTGCTCGCCTCGGCCGAGCTCGACGCCGGCGACGACAAGCGCCCGAGCGTCCAGATCGGCGACCCGTTCGAGGAGTCGAAGCTGCTCGAGTGCTGTCTCGAGCTGCTCGATCGCGGGCTCTTGGTCTCGCTCCAGGACCTCGGCGCCGCCGGGCTCACCTCCTCGGCCGGGGAGATGGCGGCCGCCGGGGGCGTCGGCATCGACCTCGACGTCGCCCGGGTGCCACTTCGAGAGGCCGACATGGAGCCCTTCGAGATCATGGTCTCCGAATCCCAGGAGCGGATGCTCGCCGTGGTCGAG
Organism: bacterium; assembly: GCA_039930945.1. Lineage (GTDB taxonomy): Bacteria > Actinomycetota > Thermoleophilia > Solirubrobacterales > 70-9 > JBDTSW01. The sequence goes on along the minus strand of JBDTSW010000019.1, from coordinate 12,750 downwards.
CCGGACGCCGTCGATGCCGTGGTCGCCGTCTGTGAGCGCTGGCAGACGGGCGCGGCGGCGGTCGGCGAAGTCACCTCCAGCGGGCACATCCGGGTGCTGCGCGGCGGCGAGCTGGTCGGCGACGTGGCGGTGGCGGCGCTCGTCGACGGCTGCCCGCTGTACGACCTCGAGCCGGCTGAGCCCGGCGGCTGGATCTACGGCAACCGCGCCACGATCGACCCAGGCGCCTCGCCGGCCCAGGTGCTCGAGCGGCTGCTGGCCTCACCCACGATCGCCAGCAAGCGCTGGGCCTTCGAGCAATACGACTCGATCGTCGGCTCGCGCACGGTGCGGCGACCCGGGGATGCCGACGCCGCCGTGCTCCGGCTTTCAGAGGCCGGCACCTCGATCGCCGTGGCGATCGACGGCAACGGGCGCCGCGTCGCCTGCGACCCGTACCGGGGCACGGTCGAGGCCGTGCTCGAGTGCGCGCAGAACCTGGCCTGCGTCGGGGCGGAGCCGCTCGGGCTCACCAACTGCCTCAACTTCGGCAACCCCGAAAGGCCCCACGTCGCCTGGCAGCTCGAGCGCTCGACCCAGGCGCTGGCCGACGTCTGCGAGGCGCTCGGGATCCCGGTCGTCGGGGGCAACGTCTCGCTCTACAACGAAACCGACCGGGGGCCGATCTACCCGACTCCCGTGATCGGCCTCGTCGGCGAGCTGCCCGAGGCAGGCGCCGGGGCGGGCGCGGCGCTGCGCGCCGGCGACGCGCTCGCCCTGCTGGGCCCGTTCGCGCCGTCGCTGGCCGGCTCGGAGCTGACGAAGCTCCGCGGCGAGCTGGGGGCGGGCCTTCCAGGCGCCGACGTCGAGGCGGTCGCCGCGACCCTCGCCTTCGTCCGCGCGGCGGTGCGCGCGGGCAACCTCTCCACGGTCCACGACGTCAGCGACGGTGGCCTCGCGACCGCAATCGCCGAGTCCGCGATCGCGGGCGGCGTGGGCGCCCAAGCCGACCTCGACGCGCTGGTCGAGCTGCGGGGCTGTTCCGGAGAGGCGGCCCTCTTCGGCGAAGGCCCGGGAGGGTTCGTCGTCGCCGCCGATCCGGCGACGATCGAAGGGCTTCTGGCCTCGGCCGAGGCGGCGGGCATCGGCGCGCTGGCGATCGGTCGTGTCGGCGGTGGAGCGGTCGAGCTGGGCGCCGCCGAGGCCGAGCTCGATCTCAGCCTCGACGCCGCCGGGCGCGCCTGGGGCTCGCTGGGCGATCGCATGGGCGAGCCGGTCGCCGTCTGAGGCGACGGTGCCGGGCCGAGGCCCCGATCAAACCGGGCGGGTCGCGCCCCGGCCGCTGCTAGCCTTCGCATGTAGGCGGATCGGCCGCCTGCCTCTCACCCCCGTCTTCTTCCCTTGAGAAGCCAGACGACCTCGATCAGGCGGCCCCCCGGGGACCGCGATCCGATCGGCATTCCCGATCGTGATGGCCCCCGCGACGAGTGTGGGGTCTTCGGCGTGTACGCGCCCGCCAGCGAGGTTGCTCGGCTCACCTACTTCGCGCTGTACGCGCTCCAGCATCGCGGCCAGGAGTCGGCCGGGATCGCCACCTGCGAGGGCGGGCACATCACCACCCTCCGCGACACCGGTCTCGTCTCCCAGGTCTTCGACGAGCAGAAGCTGCGAGCGCTCGACGGCGACATGGCGATCGGCCACGTCCGCTACTCGACCACCGGCGGGGGCTCGTGGGACAACGCCCAGCCGGTCTGGCGCGACGACGGTCGCGAGGTCGCGCTGGCCCACAACGGCAACCTCACCAACGCGGTCGAGCTCTACAACGAGCTGAGCGAGCGTGGCATCCGCTTCCGCGGGACATCCGACTCGGAGATCATCGCGGCCTTGCTCTCGATCGAGGAGGAGCGGCCGATCGAAAACGCCGTCGCCGCGGTCATGCCCCGGCTGCAGGGCGCCTACTCGACCGTGGTCATGACCAAGCGCGCGATCGTCGCCTTCCGCGACCCGCACGGCGTCCGCCCGCTGTCCCTCGGCAGGCTCGGCGACCGCTACTGCGTTGCCTCCGAGAGCTGCGCCTTCGACATCATCGGGGCGAAGCTGATGCGCGAGGTCCAGCCAGGCGAGCTGGTCGCGATCGGCGAGCGCGGGATCGAGACGCGCCAGGTCGTTCCCTCTGGCCGGCCCGCCCATTGCGTCTTCGAGCACATCTACTTCTCGCGCCCCGACAGCCGCCTCGAGGGGCGAGTGCTGCAGGAGGTGCGGGGCAAGATGGGCGAGCTCCTCGCCCGCGAGGCCCCGGTCGACGCCGACCTCGTGATCGCGGTCCCGGACTCCGGCAACCCGGCGGCCAACGGCTTTGCCCGCGAGTCCGGGCTGCCAAAAGACGACGGGCTGATCAAGAACCGCTACGTCGCCCGGACCTTCATCCAGCCCGGCCAGGAGCTGCGAAAGCATGGCCTGCGGATGAAGTTCAATCCGCTGCCCGAGATCGTCTCCGGCAGGCGCGTGGTCGTCGTCGACGACTCGATCGTCCGCGGCAACACCACCCGGCAGATAGTCGGGATGTTGCGCGACGCGGGCGCGACCGAGGTCCATCTGCGGATCTCGGCGCCGCCGATCCGCCACCCATGCCACTACGGCGTCGACATGTCGACGAGCGAGGAGATGGTGGCCCACGGCCGTGACGTCTCCGAGATCGCCGCCGAGCTTGGCGCCGACTCGCTCGCCTATCTGTCGCTGGAGGGCGTCTACGAGGCGGTCGGCACCCCGCGCGAGCACCACTGCGACGCCTGCTTCACCGGCTCCTACCCGCTCGGCGACGGCGGCGACGGCAACGGCAAGTTCGCGCTCGAGCAGATTCCCGTCACCCCTGGCGCGTAGCGTCAGGGGGCAGATGCAGACGATCGAACCCACCGAGGCGCTGCGGCGTCACCTCGGCCATCCCCGGTTCCGCCCGGGCCAGAAGCCGGCCGTGGAGGCGGCGATGGCGGGGCGCGACGTGCTGCTGGTGATGCCGACCGGGGCGGGAAAGTCGGTCTGCTATCAGCTGCCGGCGCTCTGCGACGAGCGACTGGCGGTGATCGTCTCGCCGCTGGTCTCGCTGATGATCGACCAGGTGGGAAGCCTCGACGGGCGGGCCGAGCTGATCAACGCCCAGCGCGACCCGGCCGACAACCGCGAGGCGCTGCGGCGGGCGCTCAGCGGCCAGGCCGAGATGCTTTACGTCGCGCCCGAGCGCTTCGCCACGCCCGGATTCGTCGACCGCCTGCGCGAGGCCGAGATCGGGCTCTTCGTCGTCGACGAGGCCCACTGCGTGAGCCAGTGGGGCCACGACTTCCGGCCCGACTACTTCCGCCTCGGTGAGGTCGCGCGGGCGCTGGGCGCGAGCTCGGTCTTCGCCGCCACCGCCACCGCGACGCCCCGCGTCGCCGCCGACATCATCCACCGGCTGGGCCTGCGCGAGCCCGAGCGGATCACGACCGGGTTCGACCGGCCGAACCTCTCCTACGACGTCGTTGCGGTCGCGTCCGCGCGGGCCAAGCGGGAGGCGACGATGACGTTGCTGCGCGAGCCCGGGGCGCTGCCGGCAATCGTCTATGCGGGGACGCGCCGCAAGACCGAGGAGACGGCGGCACGGATCGGCCGAGCGCTCGGGGTCGAGGTGCCGGCTTACCACGCGGGCATGGACCGTCAGCCCCGGGCCGAGGCGCAGCGCTCCTTCATGGCCGGAGAGACGCCGGTCGTGGTCGCGACGAATGCCTTCGGGATGGGGGTCGACAAGGCCGACGTGCGCACGGTGATCCACGAGACGGTCCCCTCCTCGCTCGAGGCCTACTACCAGGAGGCCGGCCGCGGGGGTCGCGATGGCCTGCCCTCGCGCTGCGTCCTCCTGGCGGAGAATCGAGACAAGGGCCTGCACGTCTTCTTCATCAACCAGATCGACGACCCCGAGGCCAAGAACCATCGCTGGCGCCAGTACCGCGACGTCTGGGGCTTCGTCGAGGGCGACGACTGCCGGCGGGCGGCGATTCAGGGCCACTTCGGCGACCGCTCGCCCCCGCATGCCGAGGGACGCTGTTGCGACATCTGCGACGGGCCGCTGGAGGGGGTGGGGCGGGCTTCGGCACCGGGGCGCGCCGCCGGCTCTGGAGCCGCTGTCGCCTCGGCCGCGGCGGGCCCGACCGAGGCGATTCTCGCGGTCGTCGCCGAGGCTTCGCCTTCCGTCGGGCGCACCCGGGTGGTCGAGATCCTCCGCGGAGGACGCTCGCAGGTGATCGTCAAGTACGGCTATGACGAGCTGCCCGGTTACGGCTCGCTGCACGAGTGGCGCGGCGAGGAGCTGCTGGACGAGGTCGACGCGCTGATCGCCGGCGGCCGCCTGGCCTCCACCGGCGGGCGCTTCCCGAAGCTGCGCGTGGGAAAGCGCGCTGCCTGAGAAGCGATCGTGCCCCCAGGCAAGCGCTTTCGCATCGCCGTGCTGGCCTCGGGCACGGGGACCAACCTGCAGGCGATCATCGACCAGCTGCACGGGCGCGGGGGGGTCGAGGTCGTCGGCGTGGGCTCGAACAAACCCGGGGCGCGGGCGCTCGACCGCGGCCGCGACGCCGGAATCGAGACCGCCGAGTTCCCGCGTTCCGACCACGCCGATCGCGAGCTGCGCGACGTCGCCCTCGGCGACTGGCTCGAGGGCCTGCCCGTCGACCTCGTGGTCCTCGCCGGCTACATGGAGTTGCTCTCGGCGGAGTTCGTGCGGCGATTCGCGAACCGGATCGTCAACGTTCACCCGGCGCTGCTGCCGTCGTTTCCCGGGCTCGACCCGATCGGGCAGGCGCTCGACTCCGGGGTGCGGATCACCGGGGTGACCGTCCACTTCGTCGACGAGGGCGTCGACTCGGGGCCGGTGATCGTGCAGCGGCCGATCCCGGTGCCGCCGGATCGCGACCGGGCTGCGCTGGAGAAGGCGATTCACGCCACCGAGCACGCGCTCTATCCGGAGGCGATCCGGATGATCGCGCAGGGACGCGTGACGATCGACCCGGACGACGCGCGACTGGTGCTGATCGAGCCGTAGGCCGAATCGTCGCCACGACGGCGTCTAGACTCGCTTGCCGATGGGGGCGCCGGCCGAAACGCACCGCGACGGAGAGCCCGAGCCGGAGGCGCCGGGCTCGGTCCGCGTTCGCCGGGCGCTGATCTCGGTCTCCGACAAGACCGGAGTCGCCGACTTCGCCCGCGGCCTCGCCGAGCTCGGCGTCGAGCTGATCTCCACCGGCGGCACCGCCGCCGCGCTGCGCGAGGCCGGCCTCGAGGTGCGCGACGTGGCCGAGCTGACGGGATCGGCGGAGATCCTCGACGGTCGGGTCAAGACCCTCCATCCGCGACTTCACGCCGGGCTGCTCTCGGTCCGCGACAACGAGTCACACCAGGCGACGATGGAGTCTGAGGGGATCGATCCGATCGACCTCGTCTGCGTCAACCTCTACCCCTTCGAGCAGGTCGTGGCGGGACGGGTGGTGACCGAGTCGCAGGCGGTCGAGAACATCGACGTCGGTGGGCCGACGATGATCAGGGCGGCCGCCAAGAACCACCGCTGGGTGGCGGTGGTCGTTCGCCCCGAAAGCTACGACGCCGTGCTGGCCGAGCTCCAGGAGCAGGCCGGGTCGGTCTCGCTCGAGACCCGCCACTGGCTGGCGAACGAGGCCTTCGCCCTGACCACCCGCTACGACGCCGCGATCAGCCGCTGGTTCGGGATGCGCTACGAGGAGTTCCCGAGCCACTGGGTGAGCTCGTTCGAGAAGTTCCTCGACCTGCCCTACGGAGAGAACCCGCAGCAGAGCGCCGCGCTGTACGTCGAGACGGGCGCCCGCGCACACGTGCTTTCGCGGGTGGCGAAGCTCCACGGCCGGGCGCTCTCGTTCAACAACATCCTCGACATCGACGCCGGCCAACGCCTGCTGGGCGAGTTCTCGGAGCCGGCGGCGGTGATCGTCAAGCACAACAATCCCTGCGGCGTGGCGATCGGCGCCCACGTCGGCGAGGTCTACGACAAAGCGCTCGCCTGCGACCCGCTGTCGGCGTTCGGCGGCGTGATCATCTTCAACCGTCCGGTCGACCGCCGGCTGGCCGAGCGCCTGCACGACAACTTCGTCGAGGTCGTGCTGGCTCCCGGCTTCGAGGACGGCGCCCTCGAGGTCCTGCGCCAAAAACAGGCCCTTCGGATCCTCGATGACACAGAGAGGCGTAGCTACGAGCCGCTGGAGCTGGACGTCAAGCGCGTTCGCGGCGGCGCGCTGGTGCAAACCCCCGACTGGGTCACCGAGACCCGCGAGGAGATGAAGCCGGCGACCGAGGCCCAGCCGACCGAGGAGCAGTGGTCGGACCTGCTGTTCGCCTGGAAGGTCAGCCGGCACGTGCGCTCGAACGCGATCGTGATCGCCGGCGACGGCGCCACCATCGGCATCGGAGCGGGCCAGATGAGCCGGGTCGACTCGGTCCGGATTGCGATCGACAAGGCGCGCCAGGCGCGCGGCTCCGAGGCCGACTCCCGGTTGAGCGGCTCGGTCGTCGCCTCCGACGCGTTCTTCCCCTTCCCCGACGGACCCCAGATGGCGATCGACGCCGGCGTCAGCGCCCTGATCCAACCTGGCGGCTCGGTCCGCGACAACGAGGTGGTCGCGGCCTGCGACGCCGCCGGGGCGGCGATGGTCGTCACCGGCCGCCGCCACTTCCGCCACTAGGTCTGGATGACAGCGCGCGAGCACCCCGGCCTGCGGGTGGTGCGTGTGTTCTGCGCGGCGGACGGCTCACACGGGAACCCGCTCGGCGTCTTTTTGGCCGGTGAGGAGATCTCCGAGGTCGATCGCCAGCCGATCGCGACCGAGCTGGGCTTCTCGGAGACGGTCTTCGTAGACGATGCCGAGCGCGGCGAGATGCGGATCTTCACCCCGGCCGACGAGCTGGCGCTCGCGGGACACCCGCTGGTCGGCACCGCCTGGCTGCTGCGCGAACGGGGGCGCGCCCCCCACGTCCTGCGGCCTCCCGCGGGCGAGGTGACGGTGCGCTTCGAGGGCGATTCACCGTACGTGACCGCCCGGGCCGATTGGTGCCCGCCGTTCGAGTGGGTGCAGCTGGACGCGCCGGCGGAGGTGGAGGCCCTTCCGGGCCCGCCCGAGGGCTACGGCCTCGTCGGCATGTGGGCCTGGACGGACGAGGAGGCGGGCCTGGTCAGGGCTCGGGTCTTCGTCCCCGCCGAGGGAATCCCCGAGGACCAGGCGACCGGGTCGGCGGCGATCATCCTCTGCTCGCAGCTCGGGCGCCCGCTCGAGATCCGCCAGGGCCGTGGATCGGTCCTCCACGTGCGGCCGGCGGGCGACGGGCGCGCCGAGGTCGGCGGCATCGTCGGCGACGATCCCGACGCGCAGCCGTAGGCGGAGGACCGACCGCGCGAATACGATTCCCCCAGCCCCCGTAGCTCAGCGGAAGAGCGGCAGGTTTTTACCCTGCGCGGCGAAGGTTCGACTCCTTCCGGGGGCATTTCGCCGGGGGCAGATCCGGTTCGCTGAAGCCTCTTACGGGACATGGGCCGGAGCAAGCTTCAGCGAACGTCAGCGGCCTGGCGCATTGCGGGCCGTCAGCACGGCGTGATCGGCAGGGGTCAGCTCCTGGGTCTCGGCTTCAGCCGGGATGCGATCCAGCATAGAATCGACAAGGGGCGTCTGCATCCGCTCTGGCCCGGCGTGTATGCGGTCGGCCGCCCGCAGGTAACGCGGTTCGGACGGTGGATGGGCGCGGTGCTCGCCTGCGGTCCCGGCGCGGCGCTGAGTCACGGGAGCGCGGCCGCGCTCTGGCGAATCCGAGCTGAGGAACAGCCTCAGACTCACATCTCCGTACCCAGTCCCTGCCTGAGACACCGGCACGGCATTCTCGCTCACCGGCGCAGCAACCTCGCCCCTGACGAACTCACCAGACAAGAGGACATCCCGGTGACGGCTCCGGCCAGCACACTGATCGACCTCGCTGCCTGCGTATCGCCCGCCGATCTCGAAGCGGCGATCAACGCGGCCGACAAGCGCGGGCTGATCAGCCCGGAGAGCTTGCGAACCGCGATCGAGGGAACACCTCGCAGGCCTGGGTTGGCTGTGCTTCGAAGGCTTCTGGACCGCCAGACCTTCGTCCTCACCGAGTCGGAGCTCGAGCGCCTCTTCCTTGCGATCGCTCGTGATCTGGGGCTTTCACGACCGCAAACCGGATGCAAGCTCAACGGCTTCAAGGTTGACTTCTACTGGCCGGACTTGCGGCTCGTGGTGGAGACCGACGGCCTGCGCTACCACCGGACGCCCGGGCAACAGGCGCAGGACCGGCGGCGTGATCAGGCCCACACCGCCGCCGGGCTGAGGCCGCTCCGATTCACCCACGCGCAGGTCTGCTTCGAGGCCGACTACGTGCGGTCCGTCTTGCGCCGGGTCGCTGCCCCCCCGCAGACGGGTTCGCTGAAGCTTCATACGGCCAATAGCCCGGAAGATGCTTCAGCGAAGGCCGGTGTGGACCGGCCCGCCTAGGATCGGGGCGTGGCTAGGAAGACGCTGAGCGAGTACGAGCGCAAGCGCTCGTTCGACCGCACGCCCGAGCCGGAGGGGGAGATCGGCGACGCCGGTGAGACGGGCGGCGGGCGCTTCGTGATCCAGGAGCATCACGCCACCAGGCTGCACTGGGATCTGCGGCTGGAGCGCGACGGGGTCGCGGTCTCGTGGGCGCTGCCGAGGGGGATCCCGCCGCACCCGAAGGAGAACCGGCTGGCGGTGCGGACCGAGGACCACCCGCTGGAGTACCTCGAGTTCGAGGGCCGGATCCCGGCCGGTCAGTACGGCGCCGGGACGATGACGATCTGGGATCGCGGTAGCTACAGCGCGGAGAAGTTCCGCGACGACAAGGTGATCGTCAGCCTGCACGGAGAGCGGGTTCGGGGCACCTATGCCCTCTTTCCGACCAAGGGCGACAACTGGATGATCCACCGCATGGACCCCCCGACCGACCCCGACCGCGTGCCGATGCCCGAGGGCGGGATCAGGCCGATGACGGCGACGCTCTCGAAGCGGCTTCCCCGCGACGAGGAGGGCTGGGCCTTCGAGCTCAAATGGGACGGGGTGCGGGCGATCGCCTACTGCGAGGCGGGCCACTTCCGCCTCGAGAGCCGCAACCTGCGCGAGATCACCTCGCAGTACCCGGAGGTGCGCCCGATCGCCGCCAGCCTCGGGGCCCGCCAGACGATCCTCGACGGCGAGATCGTCGCCTTCTCGGAGGACGGCACCCCCGACTTCCAGGCGCTCCAGGGGCGGATGCACCTCGGCTCCGAGGCGGCGGTTCGCCGCCGCGCCAAGGAGACCCCGGTCACCTACGTCATCTTCGACCTGCTGTTTTGCGAAGGACACGACCTCTGCGGCCTCCCCTACTCCGAGCGCCGGCAGCGGCTGCAGGCGCTCGGCCTCGACGGGCCGTCGTGGCAAACCCCCGCCGCCCGCCCGCGCGACGGCCGGGCCCTGCTGAAGCTGACCGCCGATCGTGGGCTCGAGGGCGTGGTCGCCAAGCGGACCGAGAGCCGCTACCTGCCCGGACGGCGCTCGAGCTCGTGGCTGAAGGTCAAGAACGTGGAGAGCCAGGACTTCGTCATCGGCGGCTGGATGCCCGGGGAGGGCAGCCGCTCGCAGACGCTCGGCGCCCTGCTCGCCGGCTATTACGAGGAGGCCGACGGAGAGCTGTGCCTGCGCTACGCGGGACGCGTGGGGACGGGCTTTCGCGAGGACACCCTTCGCCGCCTCTCCGGGCTGCTGGGCAAGCTCGAGACCGCCGAGAGCCCGTTCGCCGGCCGCCAGCCTCCGAAGCAGGCCCGCTTCGCCGAGCCGCGGCTGGTCGCCGAGGTCGAGTTCCGTCAGTGGACCGCGGCGAGGACGCTGCGAGCCCCATCGTTCAAGGGCCTGCGCGACGACCGCGATCCCACCGACGTGCGCCGAGAGACGGCAGGCGCCGCCGGCGCTTAGCCGAGACGCTGGTCGAAGTGGCCCCGGTCCCTAGTCCAGGCTCGCCATGCCCTCGTCGGGCGTCGAGGCCTGGGCGTGCAGCCTGCGCGGGATCCGTCCGGCGCGGCGCGATTCGTAGCCGGCCTCGACCGCCTTGCGCATCGCCGTCGCCATCGCCACCGGATCCTTCGCCCGCGAGACCGAGCTCGCCAACAACACCCCATCGCAGCCGAGCTCCATCGCCAGGGCCGCGTCGGAGGCGGTGCCAATCCCGGCGTCGAGGATCACCGGCACCCCGGCGCGTTCGACGATCAGGCGGACGTTGTAGGGGTTTCGAATCCCGGCCCCGGACCCGATCGGCGAGCCCAGCGGCATCACCGCGGCGCAGCCCGCGTCCTCGAGGCGGGCCGCGAGGATCGGGTCGTCGTTGGTGTAGGGCAGCACCGTGAAGCCCTCGCCGACCAGGGTCTCGGCCGCCCCGACCAGCTCGACCGCTTCGGGAAGGAGCGTGCGGTCGTCGCCGATCACCTCGAGCTTGACCCAGTCGGTCTCGAACGCCTCGCGCGCCAGGCGCGCGGTCTTGACGGCGTCCTGCGCCGTGTAGCAGCCGGCGGTGTTCGGCAGGGCGAAGAGGCCGAGACGCCCGATCACGTCCAGGACCGAGCCCTGGGCGAGCGGGTCCACCCGGCGCAGGGCGACGGTGACGATCTCGGTGCCGGACGCGGCGAGCGAGCGCTCCATGTCGGAGAGCGAGCGAAACCCGCCCGTGCCGGCGATCAGGCGGGAGGCCCAGGTCCTGCCGCCGAGCTCGAAGCCGTCAGCCACCCTGGACGGCCCGCACGACCTCGACGTCCTCACCCTCGGCCAAGGCGCGACCGTCCCACTGCGGCCGGGGCACGACCTCGCCGTCGACGGCCACCGCTACGCCGCGGTCATCGCCGCCGGCCCCCGCCGCGGCGACCGCGTCGGCGAGGGTCGACCCCTCCGGCAGCGGGGTGGCGCGGCCGTTGAGGTCGACGATCATCGCGCCCCCACGTCGGCCTCCCGCTCGATCGCGCCGAAGCGCGCCGGATCCGCCGCCTCCAGGCCGGCAGGGAGGCCGGCACCCTCGAGCACGCCGACCACCGCTTCGGCGGTCAGCGGCGCCAGCAGGATCCCGTTTCGGTAGTGGCCCGTCGCCACGACCAGGCCGTCGAGGGCGCCGGGGCCGATCAGGGGAACGTTGTCGGGGGTCCCTGGGCGCAGGCCGGCGCCGGTCTCGGCCAGCTCGAGCTCGGCGACCTCGGGGATTGCGCGATACGCCTCGCGCAGCAGCTCCAGCACGCCGCCGGCTGTGACCGTGGTCTCGAAGCCCTTCTCCTCCACGGTCGCGCCGACGATCAGCCCGCCGCCGGCGCGCGGCACCAAGTACACCCGCTCGGATTCGACCACGCGCTCGCAGGGCGTCCTGCCGTCCTCGGCGCGCAGGGTGAGGATCTGTCCCTTGACCGGCCGCACGGGCGGGCGGGCGAACTCGGGCAGCCAGCGGGCCTCTCCCGACCAGGCGCCCGCGGCCAGGACCACGTGCCGGGCGCGGTGCTCATGCCCGTCGGCGGTCCGCACGCCGCGGATCGCTTCGCCGTCGAGCAGACTCTCGACGGCCTCGGCCCCGCTCACCACCTCGGCTCCGTCGGCCTCGGCGGCGCGGCGCAGGGCCCCGACCAGCATCCCCGGGTCGGCGGCGGACTCGTGCGGGGCGAGCACCGCGCCGGCGCAGCGCGGGGTCAGCCCGGGCTCCAGCTCCCGCGCCTCGCGCGGGCGCAGCCACTCGGCGTCGAGCTTCAGATCCAGCATCAACTCGAAACGCCGGCGCAGCTCGTCGCTCTCGTCGCGGTCGAGCGCGACGTGCAGCGAGCCGATTGCCAGATACCCGATCTCGGTGCCGGAGGCGGCGGCGAGCTCGGCGGCGAACGAGGGCCAGCGCGCGTGCGATGCCTGCGTCAAGCGCAGCAGGCGCTCCTCTCCCCAGCTGACCTCGCCGACCGGCGCCAACATCCCCGCGGCCCCCGGTGAGGCGCCCGCCCCGGGAACTCCGCGCTCGAGCACGCGCACACGCAAGCCGGCCTGGGCGGCGCGCCAGGCGCAGGCCAAACCGATTACTCCGGCGCCGACGATCACCGCGTCGAGTTGATCCTCAGCTCGGTTGGGCACGATTGCCAGACTCCTCTCCGGGGGGAGCGGGCCGCGCCACCATCCCTGCGCCGGCATTATCCGGGTCAGGTTCAGACGGTCGGCGGCCGCGATGCCGCCCTCTCAGCCCTCCGACAGGGCTCCCGTTACTGCCTCATCGTACTCCCGCCCTGCTTGGATACCCGCATGACCCGCTCCGAACGCCTGCGCCGGCTGCACGCCGCCCGCCTCTACTTCGTCTGCGAAGGGCTCCCCCGCGGGAACCCGCCCGACGAGCTGCTCGAGGCGGCGCTGCGCGGGGGCGCCGGGCTGATCCAGCTGCGAGAGAAGGCGCCGCGCTGTGCCGAGGAGCTGATCTCACTGGCCGCGCCGTTCCGGCGGGCCGCCGAGGCCCATCGGGGGCTCTTCATCCTCAACGACGAGCCGGGGCTGGTGGGCGAGTGCGAAGCCGACGGGGTCCACGTGGGCCAGGACGACATGCCCGTGGCCGAGGCGCGCGCGCAGGCGGGGCCGGCGGCGCTGGTCGGCCTCTCGACCCACTCGCCCGAGCAGATCGACGCCGCCTGCTCGGCGCAGGGCGAGGCCAGGC
>JBDTSW010000018.1:0-25598 GCA_039930945.1 bacterium | reverse complement strand
CGAGATGCGAGATCGGCGCCAGAGATGAATGACCAGCCCGAGAGCGCAGGACCGCGGGTGGTCGTCGCGGGCGGCGGCGTCGCGGGGCTCGAGGCCCTGCTCGCGCTTGACGACCTTGCGGGCGACCGGTCGGCGTTGACCCTGGTGGCACCCCGGCCAGACTTCCTCTACAAGCCGCTGCTCGTAGCGGAGCCATTCGACCTCGGGCCCGCAGAGCGCCACGAGCTCGCCCCGCTCGCGGAGGCGAAGGGGGCGAGATTCGCAGAGCGCGCGGTGAGGGCGGTCCGACCCGACGACCATCTCGTCGAGCTCGACGACGGCTCGACCCTGGAGTACGACTATCTCGTCGTCTGCACCGGCGGCCGGTTCAAGCCCGCGCTCGAGGGCGCCGCCACCTTCCCTTCGGGGGGAGAGCCGTTCAGGGTGGATCAGGTCCTCGACCGGGCAGAGGGCAAGCACCGCCGCCTGGCGTTCGTCGTCCCGTTCGGCATCAGCTGGTCGCTGCCGCTATATGAGCTCGCCCTGATGACCCAGCGCCGCGCGGGTGAACGAGGCGCGGCCGTGGAGATCGCGATCGTCACGCCGGAGTCGGCCCCCCTGGCGCTTTTCGGGCCGGTCGCGAGTGCCGCCGTCGCTGCACTGCTGGAGGCGCGAGGGATCGAGTTCTTCGCCAGCTCGACGGTGCGCGAGATCGACGAGACGGGAATTGCGCTCAGCCCGAGGAACCGAGCGCTCGGCCCAGCCGAGGCTGTTGCGTTGCCGGTGATGGAGGGACCCGCGATCGATGGCCTCCCTGCCGATGAGAAGGGCTTCGTCCCGATCGACGAGCACGCCCGCGTCAAGGGGATCGACGACGTCTACGCGGCGGGCGACGCGACGAACTTCCCGATCAAGCAGGGCGGGCTCGGGACCCAACAGGCCGACGCCGCCGCCCAGCACATCGCCCATCGGCTCGGAGCCACCGGCGTCCCGGAGCCCTTCCGGCCGATCCTGTGCGGCAAGCTCCTCACCGGCGATGAGTCGCTCAACCTCCGTGCCTACGTCGCCGGCGGGGGCGGCGAGGGTGAGGCCTCCCCGGACGCCCTGTGGTGGCCGCCGCACAAGATCAGCGCCCGCTACCTCGCGCCCCTCCTCTACCACGGCGACGCCCACGCGGAGCCCGAGCCGCCCCGACGTTCCCTCGACATCGAGGTGGCGTTTCCCAGGGAGTGGCACCAGGAGCCGATCGCGCTCGACCCCTACGAGCCGCGGGACGTCGGATGAGCGAGGCGGGCGAGCAGCGCAAGGGCCGAGCAGCGGCGGTGATCGACCGCAAGGGCCTCGACGACCTGCTCGCCGCCCTCGCCGGGCATGGGTTCAAGGTGATCGGCCCGACAATCCGCGACGGAGCGATCCTCTACGAGCAGATCGCCTCAACCGCCGACCTCCCCGAGGGATGGACCGATGAGCAGGAGGGTGGCACCTATCGCCTGCACCGTCGCGAGGACGGGGCGCTGTTCGGCTTCAACGTCGGGCCCAACTCGTGGAAGAGCCACCTGTTCCCGGCCAGCCTGAAGCTGTGGCATGCCCGCCGGGGAGACGACGGCGAGATCGCCTTCGAGGAAGAGGAACGCGAACAGGTCGACTACGCCTTCGTCGGCGTGCGCTCCTGTGACCTGGCCGCGATCGGTGTTCAAGACCGGGTCTTCATCGGCAACGGCTACACCGATCCCGACTACGAGGCTCGCCGCCGTGAGGCCTTCATCGTCGCGGTCAACTGCGGCAAGGCCGCCAACACCTGCTTCTGCGTCTCCATGGACGCCGGGCCCAAGGCCCGCCAGGGCTTCGACCTGGCGCTGACCGAGCTGCTCGAGGGCGAGCACCGTTTCCTGGTCGAGGTGGGCAGCGAGCGCGGCGCCGAGCTGCTCGCCGAAGTCGGCGCCGGCGCCGGCGCCGAAGCGGACGCGCGGGCCGCCGAGGAGGTCAGCGAGCGCTGCGCCTCGGAGATGGGACGCGAGCTGGACACCGACGGGATCAAGGAGCTTCTGTACCGCAACATGGAGCACCCCCGCTGGGACGAGGTCTCGGAGCGCTGCCTCACCTGCGGCAACTGCACCCTGGTCTGCCCCACCTGCTTCTGCAGCACCGTCGAGGACGTCACCGACCTCGCCGGAGACCAAGCCGAGCGGGTCCGGCGCTGGGACTCGTGCTTCAACCTCGACCACTCCCACGTCCACGGCGGCAGCGTCCACAACTCGTCACCGTCGCGCTACCGGCAGTGGATGACCCACAAGCTCGCCACCTGGATCGACCAGTTCGGCACCTCGGGCTGCGTCGGCTGCGGCCGCTGCATCACCTGGTGTCCGGTGGCAATCGACATAACTGAGGAGGCGGCCGCGATCCGGGCGACCGACCTCGGCGATCAGGGGAGAAGCATAGATGCAGGCGATTGACGAGCTGCTGGCCGCGGCGCCCGCCTTCGAGGGAATGGGGACGGCTCATCTCGAGCTGATCGCCGGCTGCGCCCGTAACGAGGTGTTCGAGCCGGGCGCCTACCTGCTGCGGGAGGGAGACCCGGCCGACCGCTTCTACGTGATTCGCCGGGGAAGGGTGGGGATGGAGACCTTCATCCCCCAACGCGGGGCGCTGACGGTGGAGACGATCGACGACGGCGACCTGCTTGGCTGGTCCTGGCTCGTCCCGCCGTACCGGACCCACCTCGACGCCCGAGCCCGGACGCAGACGCACGCGATCGCCTTCGACGCCACCTGCCTTCGCGGCAAATGCGAAGACGACCCGGTGCTCGGCTACAAGCTGATGCAACGCTTCGTCCCGGTGATCGTCGAGCGCCTGCAGGCAACGCGGGTCCGACTCCTGGACGTCTACGGGCATGCGGCGACCGGCTGAGGCAACCGCGCGCCCGGCGGCCGAGTCGGTTGGCGAGCTGCCGCTCGAACCGTCCTCTGGACCCGATCCGATGCTGCCGACCGCGTACCGCGTGGTGGACAAGCGCCAAGAGCTGGCCGACACCTGGACGCTGGAGCTCGAGCCCGCGGGGAAGGGATCCTCGGGGGCGGGCTCCGCCGCGGTGGCCGACGCCAGGCCGGGTCAGTTCAACATGCTCTACGCGTTTGGCTCCGGCGAGGTTCCGATCTCGATCAGCGGCGACGTCGGCGGCGCCGGAACGCTGACCCACACGGTTCAGTCGGTGGGCCTGGCCACCAAGGCGATCTGCGACGCCGAGCCGGGCGACTCCCTCGGCGTCCGAGGCCCATTCGGGAGCGCCTGGCCGCTGGCCGAGGCCGAGGGACGCGACGTGGTGGTGGTGGCGGGTGGGATCGGCCTCGCTCCCCTGCGCTCGGTCATCCGGCACCTCGCCGCGAACCGCGATCGCTACGGCGCCGCGCTGCTTCTGTACGGGTCACGAACCCCGGACGAGATCCTCTACGAGCGGGAGCTGGAAGAGTGGCGAGCGGCGGGAATCGAGGTCGCATCCACCGTGGACAGCGCCTCCGCCGGCTGGCCGGGGCGGGTCGGGCTGGTGACCAAGCTGATCCCGTCGGCGCGCTTCGACGGCGCGGCGGCGACGGCGATGGTCTGCGGGCCCGAGGTGATGATGCGCTTCGTGGCGGCGGCGCTTCGCGACCGGGGAGTGGCATCGGATCGGATCCATGTCTCGCTGGAGCGCAACATGAAGTGCGCGATCGGTCACTGCGGCCACTGCCAGCTCGCGCACCAGTTCGTCTGCAAGGACGGCGCGGTCTTCCCCTATCGGCGAGTCGCGCCGCTGCTCGGGGTGAGGGAGCTGTGAGCGTGCCGCCGGACAGGCCCAAGCTCGCCGTCTGGAAGTTCGCCTCCTGCGATGGCTGCCAGCTCAGCCTGCTCGACTTCGAGCAGGAGCTGGTCTCGCTGCCCGGCCAGATCGACGTCGCCCATTTCCTCGAGGCGACCTCCGCCACGGTCGAGGGTCCCTACGACCTCTCCCTGGTCGAGGGCTCGATCAGCACCCCCGAGGACGCCGAGCGGATCAAGGAGGTCCGTCGCCAGTCGCGCTGGCTGGTCACGATCGGCGCCTGCGCCACCTCGGGCGGGATCCAGGCGCTTCGCAACTTCGCCGACGTGGAGGAGTTCATCTCGGTCGTCTACGCCGAGCCCGACTACATCTCGACCCTGGAGACCTCGACCGCGATCTCGGCCAACGTTCACGTCGACTTCGAGCTGCAGGGCTGCCCGGTCGACCGCCACCAGCTGCTCGAGGTGATCAGCGCCTTCCTCAACGATCGCCGGCCGGCGATCGCATCCCACAGCGTCTGCGTCGATTGCAAGCGAGCGGGAAACGTCTGCGTGATGGTCGCCCACGGCACCCCGTGCCTCGGCCCGGTGACCCACTCCGGCTGCGGTGCCCTCTGCCCCAGCTACAACCGCGGCTGCTACGGCTGCTTCGGGCCGATGGAGTCGCCCAACGCGCCCTCGCTGAGCGGCTGGCTACGAGGCGGCGGCATGGACGAGGTCGACGTGGTCCGCGTCTACCGCACCTTCCACGCCGCCCGCGAGCCGTTCAAGACCGAGAGCGAGGCGCACGAGTGAGCGGCCGGACCCGGACGATCAAGACCGACGCCCTGGCGCGGGTCGAGGGCGAGGGCGCGATGTACATCCGCATCCGCGACGGCGAGGTCGAGGATGTGAAGCTCCGCATCTACGAGCCGCCGCGCTTCTTCGAGGCCTTCCTGCGCGGCCGCGACTTCAGCGAGGCGCCCGACATGACCGCGCGCATCTGCGGCATCTGCCCGGTCGCCTACATGACCAGCGCCTTCAACGCGATCGAGGACGGGCTCGCGGTCCAGGTGGACGACCAGATCAGGGCTCTACGCCGCCTGATGTACTGCGGCGAGTGGGTCGAGAGCCACGCGCTGCACGTGTTCATGCTGCATGCGCCCGACTTCCTCGGCTTCGAGAGCGCCTGGGCGATGGCGCGCGAACACCGCGAGGTGGTCGAGGGCGGGCTGCGGATCAAGGCGGCCGGCAACGATCTGCTGCGGGTGATCGGCGGCCGCCCGATCCACCCGATCAACGTCCGCGTCGGAGGCTTTTACAAGGCGCCGAGCAAGCAGGACCTGAGCTCGCTGGTAGAGGGGCTGGAGGAGGCCCGCGAGCTGGCGCGCGACTCGGTGCGCTGGGTCTCCAAGCTGCCCTTCCCCGACTTCGACCAGGACTACGAGTACGTCGCCCTGCGCAGCCCAGATGCCTATGCGATCGAGGACGGCCGGCTCGTCTCCAGCAGCGGCCTCGAGATCGGCCCCGGCTCCTACGAGGAGCACTTCACCGAGCAGCAGGTCGAGCACTCGACCGCGCTTCACTCGCAGCTTCGCGACGTGGGCACCTACTTCCTCGGCCCGATGGCCCGCTACTCGCTCAACTCCGAGCAGCTCTCGCCGCCGGCCCGGGAGGCGGCCGAGGAGGCGGGCCTGGGAGCGAGTTGCGCCAACCCCTTCAAGAGCATCATCGTCCGCGCCGTCGAGATCCTCTACGCCTTCGACGAGGCGCTTCGCCTGATCGAGGCCTACGAGCCGCCCGACCCGCCCGCCGCCGTGGTCGAGCCCAAGGCCGCGGTCGGCTGCGGCTGGAGCGAGGCTCCTCGCGGGATGCTCTGGCACCGCTACCGCCTGGAGGACGACGGCTCGATCGCCGAGGCGCGGATCGTGCCCCCGACCTCCCAGAACCAGGCCCGCGTGGAGGAGGATCTGCGGGAGTTCGTCAGGCCCCGGGTGGGGTTGTCGGACGAGCGGCTCAAGTGGGAGTGCGAGCAGGCGATCCGCAACTACGATCCCTGCATCTCCTGCTCGACCCACTTCCTCACGCTCGAGGTGGATCGCTGAGCCGTGGGGCGCTTCGAGACCCTGATCGGGATCGGCAACCGCTTCCGCCGCGACGACGCCGCGGGGCTGGAGGTCGCCCGTCGCCTCCGCCTGGCGCAGCCCCCCGGGGTCACGGTGCTCGAGCGGGAGGGCGAGCCGACCTCGTTGCTCGAGGCCTGGAGCGACGCCGACGAGGCGCTGGTGGTGGACGGCGTCAGCTCCGGCGCCGAGCCGGGGACGCTGCACCGCTTCGAGGCCTCCGAGGGGGCGCTGCCGGCAAGGCTGTTCAAGTCCTCGACCCATGCCCTCGGGGTCGCCGAGGCCGTCGAGTTGGCCCGCGAGCTCGACCGCCTCCCCCCGAGGCTCGCCGTCTACGGGATCGAGGGCGAGAACTTCGAGGCCGGAGAGGGCCTGACGCCGGCCGTGCAGGCGGCGGTGGAGGAGTTGGTGGCCGAGCTGTGCGAGCAGCTGGGCGGGCGCGACTCGCGAGACCACGGCGAGCCGCCGGAGGCCGGCTGAGGATGCACGAGCTGGCGATCGCCCAGGCCATCGTTGACGTCGCCGAGCGCTACGCCGAGGGCCGCCCGGTGACGGTGGTCAGGGTCCGGCTCGGCCGGCTTCGCCAAGTCGTGGGAGAGTCGCTGCGCTTCTACTTCGAGATCGCCGCGAAGCCGATTGCCTCGCCTGAGGGCGCCGCCCTGGAGTGGGAGCGGGTTGACTCGCGGCTTCGCTGCGGCGGCTGCGGCACGGAGTGGGACCCGGCACCCCCGCCCGCGCACGACCAGGCGGAGCTGATCGTTCGCTTTCGCTGCCCGAGCTGCGAGAGCAGCGATCATTCGGTCGTCAGCGGAGACGAGCTGATCGTCGATTCGATCGACGTCGAGGAGCCCGCCGTGGCGGCCTCCGGGCAGGCCGGGGAGGCCTGATGCACCAAACGACCGTGAAGGTGGCCGAGGGCGCCCTGGACGCCAATCAGACGATCGCCGAGGCCAACCGCGCCGACTTCGATCGCGCCGGGGTCCGGGTCCTCAACCTGATGAGCGCCCCCGGAGCGGGCAAGACCTCGCTGCTCGAGCGCGCCCTCGCCGACACCGGCGACGTCAGCGTCGGCGTGCTCGAGGGCGACGTCCGCGGCAGCCTCGACGCCAACCGCCTCTCCCACCTACAGATCCCGGTCACCCAGATCAACACCGACCCTGCCTTCGGCGGCGAATGCCATCTCGACGCCAACATGGTCCGCTCGGCGATCCCCCAGATCCCGCTGGGGGAGATCGACCTGCTGGTGGTCGAGAACATCGGAAACCTTGTCTGCCCCGCCGAGTTCCGGATCGGCGAAGACGCCCGCTGGATGGTCTCCTCGGTCGCCGAGGGTGAGGACAAGCCGCTCAAGTACCCGCTCATGTTCCGCAGCTGCGAGTTGGTCGTGATCAACAAGATCGACCTCCTCCCCCACCTCGACTTCGACCTCGACCGCTACCTCGCCGGCCTCGACCAGGTCAACCCCTCCGCCGAGACCCTTCAGGTGAGCGCCCGCAGCGGCGAGGGGATCGAGGCCTGGCGCCAGCGGCTGCTCGGCCTCGCCTCGAGCTGACCGCGGCCCGCGGTGGTCCTAGCCGGCCGCCGCCTCGGCGGAGTTGTAGACCTCGATGAAGCGCAGGTAGTTGTCGGCCACCCGGGTGGCGGCATCCTCGCGGGAAAGGCTGCCGTCGATGAAGCCCGCCAGCGGGTCTCCCCAGATCGAGCGACCGATGGCGAAGCCCACATAGGCGTCGACGGGGGCTGCCTGGCGCAGCCAATGATCGACCTTGTCGTTGTCGGCCCCCCGCCCGAGGACCACGCAAACGACCCGGTCGCGACCGCCCGCGCGGCACTGGGCCGCGATCCGCTCGCAGTCGGCGCGCTCGTCCACGCCCTCGATCTTCCAGATGTCGGCCTCCACGCCGGCCTCCTGCAGGGCGGGGATCGCCCGGCACATCAGCTCGGGACGCAGCTCGGCGTCATAGCGGTCTGAGTCGCCGTCCACCGAGGCCAGCTGCCCCTCGGTGGCGGGCACCAGCAGCTCGAAGAGGAACCTGCGACCCCGCTCATGCAGCCACGCCGACAGGCGCCGGAGCCGCTCGGCCTGGCGCTGATTCATCTCGGCGTCGCCCTCGGGGTTGTAGCGGACCAACACCTTGGAGAAATCGGGGTCATGACGCTCGATGTGGGCCCCGAAGTCCTCGCCGTACTCGAAGTCGAACTCGCTTTGACCGCTCTTCTCCACCGGCATCGCAAGCCTGATTCCCCTGGCCTTGGCCTGCTCGGGGACTTGCGCCGGGCCCCCGAACTGCTCGTCGACCAGGGCGCCGGTCGCCGATGGGTCGGCGCCGCGCGCGAGCGCCGCCTCGATGCCCTCGAAGATCAGGTGCTTGCCGTCTTCGAGGCGCCGTGTCTCCTCGGGTGTGGGGTCAGCGCCGATCCCGAACCGCTTGCTGAACGACCCGCGGTGGTCGAAAGCGAGGATGTAGAGCTTGCCGTCGTAGCCAAGGTCCATGTGATCTCCAGAATCGTAGGCGTGGGGAGGCTGAGTGTATGTCCTCCGCGCTCAGCAGATGCGGGGCAGCGGGTCGCCCGCGAGCATGTCGACGACGCGGGAGCCGCCGAGCGCGGTCTCGAGAATGACCAGGCCGGGAGGGTCCGGGGTGACCTCGGCGACGACCGCTGCGTCGCGGCCCAAGGGATGGGAGCGCAGCGCGGTGAGAGCATCGCCGGCGGCCTCGGCTGAGACGACGGCGATCAGCTTGCCCTCGTTGGCGACGTAGGTCGGGTCGATCCCGAGGATCTCGCAGGCACCGACCACCTCGGGACGGATCGGGAGCTCCGACTCGGAGATCGTGATCCCGACCTCGGCCGCCAGCGCCAACTCGGCGAGCACCGTGGCGAAGCCGCCTCGGGTCGGGTCGCGCAGACAACGGACCCCGTCGGTCGCCTCGAGCAGGGAGGCGACCAGCTGATGCAGCGGAGCCGTGTCCGACTCCAGCTCGACCTCCAGCTCGAGCTCGCCCCGGGCGATCATCACCGCCATGCCGTGGTCGCCGATCGTGCCGGAGACGAGGACCCTGTCGCCGGGCTCGATCGCAGCGGGGCCGAGCGCCAGGCCGTGCTCGATCACTCCGATGCCCGAGGTGTTGACGTAGAGGCCGTCGGCCTTGCCGCGCTCGACCACCTTGGTGTCGCCGGTGGCGACCGGGACGCCGGCGGCTTCGGCGGCGGCGCCCATCGAGGCCGCAATTCGCTCCAGGTCGGCGACCGGCAGGCCCTCCTCGACGATGAAGCCGGCCGAGAGCGCCAGCGCCCGCGCGCCCGACATCGCCAGGTCGTTGATCGTGCCGTTCACGGCCAGCTCGCCGATGTCGCCGCCGGGGAAGAACAGGGGGCGGACGACGAAGGAGTCCGTGGTGAAGGCGAGCTGCTCGGCGCCGGCGCCGAGCAGGGCGCTGTCGCCGAGCGGTTCCAGCAGCGGATTGCGGAGCTCGCGCAGGAAGATGCCCTCGATCAGGTCGCGGCTCGCCCTGCCGCCGGCGCCGTGCGAGAGGGTGATCAGCTTGTCGAGGACCTTGCGGCGGGGACGGCGGCGGCGCGCCTCGATCGCGTCTAGGACCTCCCGCTCGGATCGGCCGTTGCCGGCGGACATCAGCTTGCCGCCGTGAGCTTCCGCCGTCCCGAGTGGCGACCGTAGTTGTAGTACGCGGCACAGGCGCCCTCGCTGGAGACCATGCAGGTGCCGATCGGGCGCTCGGGGGTGCAGGCGGTGCCGAATACCTTGCACTCCCAGGGGCGGATCACCCCCTTCAGCACCTCGCCGCACTGACAGGCCTTGGGGTCGGCGACCCGGACGCCGGGAACGTCGAAGCGGGCCTCGGCGTCCCAGTCTGCGTACTTGGCTCGCAGCTTGAGCGCGCTCTTGGAGATGAAGCCGAGGCCACGCCACTCGAAGGTGGTGCGCAGCTCCATCGTCTCGGCGATCGCCTCCAGCGCCAACGGGTTGCCCTCTTCGCGGACCACCCGCAGGTACTGGTTCTCGACCTCGCTGCGACCTTCAGCGAGCTGGCGCAGAACCATCTGCACACCCTGGAGCACGTCGAGCGGCTCGAACCCCGAGACGACCACCGGCTTGCCGTGATCGGCGGCGATGAACCGGTAGGGGCGAAGGCCGATCACGGTGGAGACGTGGCCGGGGCCGATGAAGCCGTCGAGGCGCAGGTCGGGCGAGCCGAGGATCGCCCGGATCGCGGGAACGATCGTGACGTGGTTGCAGAAGACCGAGAAGTTCCCGATCCCCTCAGCGCGGGCGCGGCGTAGGGTGAGCGCGGTAGAGGGGGCGGTGGTCTCGAAGCCGATCGCGAAGAAGACGACCTCGCGGTCGGGGTTCTGGCGGGCGAGCTTGAGCGCGTCCAGCGGCGAGTAGACCATGCGCACGTCGGCGCCGCGCGCCTTGGCGTCGAGCAGCGACCCGTTCGACGCCGGCACCCGCATCATGTCGCCGAAGGTGGTGAAGATCACCTCCGGGCGCTCGGCGATCGCGATCGCGTCGTCCTGGCGCCCCATCGGGATCACGCAGACGGGGCAGCCGGGGCCGTGGACCAGCTCGACGGTGTCGGGGAGCAGATCCTCCACTCCGTGCCTGTAGATCGCGTGGGTGTGGCCGCCGCAGACCTCCATCAGCTGGTAGCGGCGGCCGGGCTCGGCCAGCCGAGCGATCCCGGCGGCGAGCCGGCGGGCCAGGGCGGGGTCGCGGTACTCGTCCACGTAGCGCATCAGCGGGCCGCCTCCAGCATCAGGTGGTAGATCGTCGCCTGCGCCTCCTGGATGCGGGGGATGTGGTCGCAGCCGACGACGAAGAGGTGGTCGAGCCAGTCGAGCTCGGCAAGGCGGCCGCCGTCATAGCCGGCGAGGCCGATGGTGAGCATCCCCTGGCGGTGGGCCTCCTCGAGCGCCGTGATCAGGTTGGGAGAACCGCCGCTGGTCGAGATCGCGACGGCGACGTCGTCGGGAGTGCCGAGGGCGATCAGCTGGCGGGCGAAGATCTGCTCGAAGCCGACGTCGTTGGCGACGGCGGTGACCGTGGCGACGTCGTTGCCGAGGGCGAGGGCGTGGCGGCCGCCGGCGAGGGCGTCGGCAGCGAGGTCCTGGGCGTCGGTGGCCGAGCCGCCGTTGCCGAAGGCGATCAGGCGGCCGCCTGCCTCGAGGCGCTCGCGCAGGGCCGCGCCGCAGCGGGCGACGGCGTCGAGGTCGACCCGGGCGCGCAGGCCGATCACCTCCTCGGCCTTCTGGTGGGTGGAGGCCTCGACGTCGGCGAGCACAGAGTCGAGCCCGGCTCCGTCGGACTTTTCCAGGCGCTGAAACGGGTAGAGGAAGTCGGTGGCGTGATCGCCGTTGCGCGCCCCGCGGTCGGCCGGCTCCGCGGAGCCGCGCTCGACGCGCTCCAGGGCCACCCCCGCGTGGCAGAGGAGCCGGTCGCCGACGGCGACATCGTCGATCAACTCGACCGCGATCTGCTCGCGCGCCGCGCCGTCCTCGATCGTCGCGGTGGCGCCGTTGACCTCGACCACCGTCGCCTCGACGGCGACGTCGCCGCAGGTGATGCAGGCCTCACCGTGCTCCTCGAGCAGGCCGGGCTGCTCGAAGAAGACGTGGACCAACTCCCAGAGGACGTGGTAGGCGGTCTCCTGGACCTCCTGGACGATCGCCGGATCGTCGCTGGGCACTGCGAACGCGTGGTCGCCGCCAGGCGGCGGGCCGCTGGGCGGATCGCCGTCGGACCCGGGGCCGGCGGTGAGCCCGATCGTCAGCAGGCCGCGCTCGTGAGCCCGATCAAGCAAAGCGGCCGTCGTCGGGTCGTTGCGATCGTGGGAGATCGCGAGGACGATGTCGCCGGGGCGCGCCAAGCGATCGAGGGTGGAGAGCCCGGTCGGGTCGTTGCTGGGAGCGACGGCGGGGAGCGCCCGCTTGCCGACGATCACCGGGTGCACGAACTCGACCGCGGCGTGGGCGGCGTCGGTCGCGGCCGGACCGCTGCCGAAGGGGATCAGGGCGCCGCCCCGGGCGAAGGCGCGCGCCATCGCATGGCAGGCACGAGCCAGCTCCGGGGCCTCACGCCCGAAGAAGGCGCGAGCGACCCGCTCGCGCTCGGCGACCCGCTCGGCCAGCGCGGCGGACATCGCCAGGCCGGCGCCGGGCGCCGCCTCAGTCGATCGCGCTGGTTCTGAGATCGGCGAGCTCCTCCTCGTAGGGGGTCCCCAGTGCCTGCAGGGCCCTGAGCATCTCCCGGGCCTCTCCCTCGTCGATGCGCGAGATCGCGAAGCCGACGTGGATCAACACCCAGTCGCCGACGCCGACGGCGTCGGGTCCCTCCCAGAGGAGCCCGACGTCCACCTTGCGCCGCACACCGGAGACGTCCACCTTGGCGACGCGGTTGTGGGTGTCGACGATCTCGACGATCTGGCCGGGGATACCTAGGCACATGTCTCGATCCTCCTCGCGGCGACGGCGGCCTGGCCGAAGCTGATGCCGCCGTCGTTGGGGGGCACCCGCCGGTGCGTAAGCACGCTGAACCCCAAGCTATCGAGTCGGCGCCGGACGCTCCGCAGCAGGCGCAGGTTCTGGAAGCTGCCCCCGGACAGAGCGACGACCGTCTCCGGCTCGGGCGCCTCGGCACAGGCTGCGGCGAAGATCGCGGCGACGCCCTCGTGAAAGGCGGCGGCGATTTGATCGCAGGGCCGTCGCGCATCGAGGTCGTCGTGGACGGCGGCGATCAGGTCGGTGCCGTGGATGCGGCCGTCCTCCAGCCGGCATTCATAGGGCTCGGCGTCCACATCCGCGGCCAGCTGCTCGAGCTCGATCGCGGCCTGGCCCTCGTAGCTGACCTCCTCTCGCACGCCGAGCAGCGCCGCCGCCGCGTCGAACAGGCGACCCATCCCCGAGCACAGCGGCGCGTTCACCTCCAGGCTCGGGCGGACCTCGGGCCAGCGCCCGAAGGGCACCGGCCTCCCGGCCCGCTCCAGGTATGCCGCCGCCATCCGCCAGGGCTGGCGGATCGCCGCCTCACCTCCGGGCAACGGCACCGGGTCGAGGTGGGCGACGCGCTCGAAGCGCTCGAGGTCGCAGCGCAGCAGCTCGCCGCCCCAGAGCGTGCCGTCGGTGCCGTAGCCGGTGCCGTCGAAGACGAGGGCAAGCGCGGGGGTGCTCTTCTCGTTGTCCGCCAGGCAGGCCGCGGCGTGGGCGTGGTGGTGCTGGATCCCGATCGGCTCGGCCTGCTGCTCCAGCGCCCAGCGTGTGGAGGGATAGTCGGGATGGAGGTCATGTGCAACCAGCTCCGGCCGGACGCCGAGCATCTCGAGGTAGAGCTCGAGGTCGGAGCGGAAGGCCTCGTAGGCGAGCGGGCTGTCGAGATCGCCGAGGTGAGGCGAGAGAAAGGCCTGCTCGCCGCGCAGCACGCAGAAGGTGCTCTTCAGCTCCGCGCCGGCGGCGACGATCGGCTTGGTCGGGTCGCACCGGTGGAGTCGCAGCGGCTCGGGAGCGAAGCCGCGTGAGCGGCGAACCACCAAGCTCGCCCGGACGACCGAGTCTTCACAGCGGCGATGGATCTCGCGATCGTGGGCGAGGAAGGCGTCGGCGATCTCGGCGAGGCGCTCGCGGGCCTCGGCGTCATCGATCGCGATCGGCTCATCGGAGCGGTTGCCGCTGGTCATCACCAGGGGCCCGCCGAAGTCGGCGCAGAGCAGATGATGCAGCGGCGTGTAGGGCAGCATCAGTCCCAGCGACCGGGTGCCCGGTGCGACCGAGGCCGGCGGGGCCGGCGGTCGGCCGCTGACCAGGACGATCGGCCGGTGGCGCGAGCCCAGCAGCGAGCGCTCCCGATCGTCTAGCGCGGCGAGTCGATCGGGCTCGCTGGTCATCAGCGCGAACGGCTTCTCCTCGCGGCGCTTGCGCGACCGCAGCCGCGCCACCGCCTGCTCGTCGACCGCGTCGCAGGCGAGGTGATAGCCGCCGAGGCCCTTGACGGCGACGATCCGTCCTCCCCGCAGCGCCTTCACGGCCCCCGCAAGCGCCTGCTCGCCGGTCGGCGAGCCATCTCCGGACCTGCCGCCCACCCACAGGGAGAGGGTCGGCCCGCAGTCCGGGCAGGCAATCGGCTCGGCGTGGAAGCGGCGGTCGGCGGGGTCCTCGTACTCGACCCGGCAGGCCTCGCACATCTCGAACGACGCCATCGTCGTGTTGGCGCGGTCATACGGGGTGCGGCGGACGATCGTGAAGCGGGGCCCGCACTGGGTGCAGTTGATGAACGGATAGCGGTGGCGGCGATCGGCCGGATCCCAAAGCTCGCGCAGGCATTCGTCGCAGGTCGCGGCGTCCGCCGGAATCTGGGCGCTCGCCGGCCCCCCGGAGCTCGCCTCGATCCGGAAGCGGCGATCGCCGCGAGGCGCCACCGACTCAGAGCTGACGACGCCGACCTCGGCCAGCGCCGGCGCCTCGCTCGACAGAGCCGTGGCGAACGAGCGCAGGGAATCGGGATCGCCCTCGACCTCCACCACCGCGCCGTCGTCGTCGTTGAGCACGAAGCCGCCCAGCCCGCGGCTGCAGGCCAGCCCGTGGACGAAGGGGCGGAAGCCAACGCCCTGGACGATTCCGCCGACGCAGATGCGGTGCCTCTCGATCGCGCCGGGTGCTGTCTTCACGGCGCCAGTATCGCGCAGCGAGCGCGATTCATCTACGGCTGAGGACTGCCGCCGAGGTCGGCCAGCGCGCGCAGCTCCGCCAGCGACTCCTCG
Source organism: bacterium (assembly GCA_039930945.1). GTDB lineage: Bacteria > Actinomycetota > Thermoleophilia > Solirubrobacterales > 70-9 > JBDTSW01. Next base: position 10,954 of record JBDTSW010000018.1, on the reverse strand, counting down.
AGACCCTCGAGGACCACGTCGAGATCGGTGACGGCATCGCGGTCGGCGTTGAAGGCGAAGAAGAGATCGCCGTCGTAGCTCAACACCGCGAGGGCGATCGCGTGATCGGCGGCCAGCGGCACGAGCGGCCAGACGGCGCGCATCCGCGATCCCAGCGCGTACAGCGGCTGCTGTGGCCCGGGCACGTTGGTGATCGTGAGGTTGAACAGCCGGGTCGCATACATCGAGCGCGCCAGGGTGCTGTGCAGGATCGGCGGTGCCAGGCTGCTGACGTCGACCAGGGCCGCCGTCCCCAGTGCCTCGTCGCCGGACTTCAGCGATTCGGCCTCGCGCACCTGCGCCCGGTAGCGCTGGAGGGGATCCTCCTCGGCGACGGGCAGCTTCACGAACAGCGAGCTGATCTTGTTGCCGAGCGCCAGGTGGTCGCCCGATGTCCGCACGTTGACCGGCACCATCGCCCGCAGCCCCGCCGGCGGCGGCTCCTCGGCACGCGAGAGCAGCAGCCGCCTCATCGCCCCGGCCGTGAGCGCGAGGACGACGTCGTTGACCGTTCCCCCGAGCGCGCGCTTGAGCTGCTTGATCTCATCCAGCGAGATCGTCACGATTCCGAGCCGCCGCTTGCCCCCGATCGGCAGGTTGAGGCTGGTCTTGGGCGCGGCGATGATCTCGTCGCGGATGATCACCTCGACCAGTGCCCGGGCCGAATGCAGCGCCTCGCGCCCCCGGCCGGGGGTGGTGACCAGGCCCACGGCCCCGCGAACCGGCCGCATCGCGAGGCTCGTCCCACGCGAGGTGATCTTGCCGACGGCCCCGGCGCCGCGGCGGACCAGACCCCCCGTGGTGGCCGCCACGGGCTCCACCGGCCCGGGGGGGATCTCGGGATCGGGGATCTCCCCGCGGCCCTCGGGCTCGGAGTCGAGCATCACGAAGGCAACGTCAACTGAGCCGATTCCGTCGACCATGCAATGGTGGGTCTTGGTGGCGAGCGCCCAGCGGTCGTCCGCCAGCCCTTCGACCAGGACGACCTCCCACAGCGGCCGGGTGCGGTCCAGGCGCTGGGAGTAGAACTCGCCCGCCCACTCGGCCAGCTCGTCGTCGGTACCCGGTGAGGGCAGTCGCACCCGGGAGACGTGCGCGGCGACGTCGAAGTCCGGATGCGGGCGCCACTCGGGCCAATCCAGGCCGCCGGTGTGCGGCTCGGAGAGCTGCTGGGAGTAGCGCGGCAGGGCGCCGAGGCGCTCGCCGAGGTGGCGGCGAACCAACTCCAGCGAAGGGGCGACACCGTCGGGCCGCGGCTCGAAGACCATCACCCCGCCGATGTGCATGTGGGCTCCCTGATCGGCCTCCTCCAGCTCGAGGAAGGTCGCATCGAGGGCCGTCAGCCGATCTGCCACCGCTCTGCCCTGAGTGAGAATCCCATCGTCAGATCGTCTCCGGAATCATCTCAATCGCCCCGCTGGGGCACTCTGCAACGCAGATCCCGCAGCCCTTGCAGAAGTCGAGGTCGATCTCATACAGCTCCCCCGGGTCGCCGAGCTTGATCACGGCGTTGTCGGGACAGACGCCGTAGCAGTTGTCGCAGGAAAAGCAGGTGCCACAGGAGAGGCAGCGGCGCGCCTCGTAGAGGGCGTTCGACTCGTCCAGCCCTCCGACGACCTCATCGAAGGTCGAGCGCCGGCGCTCGATCTCGAGCTGGGGCTGGAGGGTGCGCGGGGCGTCCGAGTAGTACCAGGTGTTGAGCTTGTCGAAGGTCGCGAGCTCGTGCTTCGGCGCCGGCTCGTAGGCCTGGTCGCGCAGCCAGCCGTCAATGTGGCGAGCCGCCTTCTTGCCGTGACCGATCCCCACCGTGACGGTGCGCTCGGCTGGGACCATGTCGCCCCCCGCAAAGATGCCCTCGTGGCCGGTCATCATGTTCGGCTCGACCCGGACGACCCCGTCGTCCACCTCGATCCCGGGCACGCCGTCAAGCAGTGAGAGGTCGGCCTCCTGGCCGAGCGCAAGCACGACTGAGTCCGCCTCCAGCTCCTCCAGCTCGCCGGTGGGCTGGGGGAAGCCCGACTCGTCCAGCTGCATCCGCTCGACCGTGACCTTGCCGCCCTCGACCTGCTTGATGGTCGAGAGCCAGCGCATCATCACGCCCTCCTCCTCGGCCTCCTCGACCTCGACCTCGTGGGCCGGCATGCGCTCTCGGGTGCGCCTGTAGACCACCACCGCGTCGGTGGCGCCCAGGCGCTTTGCCGTGCGGGCGGCGTCCATCGCCGTGTTGCCGCCGCCGTAGACGACCACCCGCCGGCCCAGCAGCGGTTTCTCCTCACCCTCCATGCTCCGCAGCAGTGAAACCGCGTCGAGAATTCGAGCCGCCTCTCCCGCCGGCACGTAGGCGCGCTTGCCGATGTGGGCGCCGACCGCGAGAAAGGCGGCGTCAAAGGCGCCGTCGCGCATGCTCTCCTCGACGTTGGTGACCTTGCGGTTGAGCTCGAGCTCGACGCCGATCGCAAGGACCCGCCGCACCTCGGCATCGAGCACGTCGCGCGGCAGTCGGTAGCTGGGGATGCCGAAGCGCATCATTCCGCCGGTCATCGGGCCGGCCTCATGGATCGTCACCGAGTGTCCGAGCCGGGTCAGGTGATAGGCGGCCGACAGCCCCGAGGGCCCGGCGCCAACCACCAGCACTCGCTTGCCCGACGGCTTCGCCCCGGCCTCGAGCTTCCAGCCATGCTTGATCGCCTCGTCTCCCAGAAAGCGCTCGACCGAGTTGATCCCGACCTCCTCGTCCAACTCGGCGCGGTTGCAGGCGCTCTCGCAGGGGTGGTAGCAGACCCGCCCCATGATCGCCGGGAACGGGTTGTCCTCGACCAGCTTGCGCCAGGCCCGCTCGTAGCCTCCCTCGCCCTCCTCGGCCTGATAGAGCCACCCCTGGATGTCCTCGCCGGCGGGGCAGGCGTGATTGCAGGGCGGCAGGCGATCGACGTACTGCGCGCGCTCCGTGCGCCAGCTCCCTGTCTTGTTGGCCAGGCTCGAGCCGACGTCGAGGGTGATCGCGAAGGGCTTCTCCATCACTGCGGTCCGTGCGGGCTGGAGGCGAGCAGGCGCATCAGGCTGGTCTCTCCCTCGGCCGTGCCGATCGGGTCCGTTTCGCCCGGTCGCTCTCCGGCGAGGTCAGCGGCGCTCCCGGGCAGATCAGCGCTCTGATCGCCCTCGGGCAAGAGGCCGAAGTTGCGGATGTTGCGGTCGGCGCGCGCCTGGATCTGCCCGATCACCTCGGTGTTGGGCGGATCGCCGAACAGGTGCGCGTAGCGCTTCTGCAGCTTCAGGTACTCCTCGACCGGCACCGGCCTGCGGATCCTGGAGACGCTCGTGACCTCACCGTCCTCGGCCTCGAACACGGGAAACAGGCCCGTCTCCTTGACCAGGCGGGCGAGCCGGATCGTGTCGTGGGAGGCCGAGCCCCAGCCGAGCGGGCAAGGCACGAAGACGTGCAGGTAACGCGCCCCGCGAAGCTCCATCGCCCGCTCGACCTTGGCCTCGAGGTCGCGCAGCTCGGCGACGGTGGCGGTGGCGACATAGGGGATCTCGTGAGCCATCGCGATCAGCGGCGCGTTCTTGCCCTTGCCGAAGACGTTTCCGGGCTGACCCCCCACGGGCTTGGTGTTCGACGTCCGGGCGGCCGGCGGGGTCGCGCTGGAGCGCTGCACGCCCGTGTTCATGTAGGCCTCGTTGTCGTAGCAGACGAAGAGCACGTCGTCGTTTCGCTCGAACATCCCCGAGAGGCAGGCGAAGCCGATATCCAGGGTGCCGCCGTCGCCGCCCTGGCCGATCACCCGGATGTCGTCGCGGCCCTTCGCCTTCAGCGCCGCGGCGACGCCGGTGGCGACCGCCGGTGCGTTGCCGAACAGCGAGTGGATCCAGGGGAGCTGCCACGAGGACTCTGGATACGGGGTCGAGAAAACCTCCAGGCAGCCGGTCGCGTTGGTGGCGATCAGCTTGTCGTCGGTGGCGCGCATCGCGGCGTCGACGACGTAGCGAGCCCCCAGCGCCTCACCGCAGCCCTGGCAGGCCCGATGGCCCGAGGTGAGCGAGTTGGAGCGCTCCATCCGCGCCTGCACCGAGCGCTGCTCGGGGTCGAGCAAGCGGTTGCCGACCACGAAGGTGCCGGCCTGGTAGTGCTTGATCTTCTGCTCGGGCATCGAAGTCCCCCTAATGCGGCTCGGCGGCCACGACCCCGACGTCTCGCAGGATGTTCTGCTCATGCGAGCCGGAGGAGTGGCCCTGATGGATGCGGCTCAGCTCTCGCTCGACGACGTCGGTCTTCATGTCGAGGAAGTTGAGTGGCTTCAGCTCGTCGCGCACGGCGGCGTCGAAGAGCCTGTGAAGCGACTCACGAGTGATCGAGCGCCCCCCGAGGCCGGCGATCACGGTGTAGCCGCGCAGCTCGATCCCGGAGAGAGCCATGCGCACGTTGGCGGAGACGACGCCGCCGACGCCGACCGCGAGACACTTCTCCAGCACGACCACGCGCTTGGCCCCCTCGAGGGCCTCACGCACCTCCTCCAGGGGGAAGGGCCTGAACGACTTGATTCCCAGGGCGCCGATCGCCTCTCCGTCCTCCCGCCTGTGGTCGACGACGTCCTCGATCGTGCCCAGCACCGAGCCCAGCGCGACGACGATCGTCTCGGCATCCTCGGTCCGGTAGCGGCGCAGCAGCCCGCCGGACTCGCGCCCGAACTCGCGCGCGAACCCACTCGCCACCTCAGGGATCAGGTCCATCGCCTGCATCTGCTTGGCGTGCGCCAGGTACTTGACCTCGAAGAAGGCCTCGGGACCGACCATGGCCCCGATCGTCACCGGCTCGGCGGGATCCAAGAGCTGGCGCGGCCGGAAGGCCGGCAGAAAGGCATCGACCTGCTTCTGCTCGGGGATGTCCACCTCCTCGTAGGCGTGGGTGAGGATGAAGCCGTCCATGCAGACCATCACCGGCAGTGACACCTCCTCGGCAATTCTGAACGCCTGGATGTGCATGTCCAGCGCCTCCTGGTTGGTCTGGGCGTAGAGCTGAATCCAACCGGAGTCGCGCTGGGACATCGAGTCGGAGTGGTCGTTCCAGATGTTGATCGGTGCGCCGATCGCGCGATTGGCCACGGTCATCACGATCGGCAGGCCGAGTCCGGAGGCGTTGTAGAGGGCCTCGACCATGTAGAGCAGGCCCTGGCTGGCGGTTGCCGTGTAGGCGCGGGCGCCGGTCGCGGAGGCGCCGATCGCGGCCGACATCGCGGCGAACTCCGACTCGACCATGAGGTACTCGCAGGGCTCGATATCCCCGGTCCGCACGAGGTCGGAGAGGTGCTCGACGATATGTGTCTGGGGCGAGATCGGATAGGCGCTGATCACCTCGGGGCGGCACAGCGCCACCGCCTCGGCAACGGCGCGGGACCCCTCCTCCTGCCTACGCACGGGCGAGCTCCTTGATCTCGTCTTGCACGTACCCGAACGCCCGCTCGGCGGCGAGGACGTTCTTCTTCGCGACGGTCCCCGAGAACTTCTCGCGGATCGCCTTGGCGACCGACTCGATCATGACCAGGCCGCTGAGCGCGGCGAAGCCGCCGAGCAACACCGTGTTGGGCACCGGCCGTCCCAGCTGCTCGCGGGCGATCTCGGTGGCCGGAACGGTCAGCAGGCGCTCGCGGGGGAAGCGACCGACGAACTCCCCCAGGCCCAGTTCGTCGAAGCTCTTCGAGCTGTTGATGAGGATGTATCCGTGGTCGCCGAGCCCGCTGAACAGGTCGACCTGATGGAGCAGCGTGGGGTCCTGAATGATCAGCGCATCGGGGTCGGAGATCGGCTCGCGAATCCGAATCGGCGCGTCGTCGATGCGGCAGAAGGAGGTCACCGGCGCGCCCATGCGCTCCGATCCGAAGGTGGGAAACGCTTGCGCATGGCGACCCTCGGAAAAGGCGGCGATCGAGAGCATCTCAGCCGCCGTCACGACCCCCTGACCGCCGCGTCCATGGATACGAATCTGGAAGATCTGCTCCTCCTTCGTAGCTGCACTCTCCCCTGGCTCACCTACTCTAGTGAGCGTCCGCCCGCAGGCTGGCGGTGAGGCTCCGACACCAGGTATCAGTAGGCTCCGGCCCAGCCACCATGGCCCAGCGAAAGCTCATCACCGGCTACGGCGGCGCTGCTCGGAGCAGGGCATGGCGGCGCTGACCCAGGTCCCGATCGCTCCGGCTTCGATGGAGCGGTTCAGGGCCGTGCTGGGAGCCGACTACTCACAGGTCGAGGCGGCGATCGGCGAGGCCGAGCGCCTGCTCGCCGGGCGCGTGATCTGGCACGTCAACTCCACGGCCCGAGGCGGAGGAGTGGCCGAGATGCTTCGGTCGCTGCTGGCCTACGCGCGCGGAGCCGGCGTCGACCTGCGCTGGGTGACGATCGACGGAGACGAGGACTTCTTCCGGGTCACCAAGCGGATCCACAACCATCTCCACGGCGCGCCCGGTGACGGCGGCGAGCTCGGCAGGCGGGAACGCGAGATCTACGAGCGGGGGCTGCTGGAGAGCGCCGCTGAGCTCACGGCCCTGGTCCAGAAGGGAGACGTCGTCTACCTGCACGACCCCCAGACCGCAGGCCTTGCCCCCCACATCAAGTCGCGAGATGTCAGCGTCGTCTGGCGCTGCCATGTCGGGCTCGATCGCCCGAACGAGCTGGCCAGGAACGCCTGGGCGTTCCTCGAGGACTACGTCAGCAGCGCGGACGCGTACGTCTTCTCGAGGCGGACGTTTGCCTGGGAGGGGTTGGAGAAGGAGAAGCTCTGGCTGGTCGCACCCTCGATCGACGCCTTCTCCCCCAAGAACCAGGACCTCGACGCGGAGGCGGTCCGGGCGATCGTGGCCCGGGCGGGGCTCGCCCACCTTGACGGCCAGGCGCCCATGTTCACCCGCGAGGATGGCACCCGGACCCGGGTCGACCGCGCCGCAGAGGTCGACCAGGAGGGGCTGATTCCCGACGACAGCCCGCTGGTCGTCCAGGTCTCACGCTGGGACCGGCTCAAGGACCCGACCGGCGTGCTGCGCTGCTTTGCCGAGCACTGCCGCCACCCCGAGGCCCATCTGCTCCTCGCGGGCCCGGCGGTCGCCGAGATCGCAGACGATCCCGAGGGCGCCGAGGTCCTGGCCGAGGTTCGCGATCAGTGGCAGCGCCTCCCGTCCGAGGTCAGGGCGAGGGTCCATCTCGCCTGCCTGCCGATGGAGGACATCGAGGAGAACGCGGCCATCGTCAACGCGATCCAGCGCCGCGCCGACGTCATCCTGCAGAAGAGCCTCGCGGAGGGGTTCGGCCTCACCGTGGCCGAGGCGATGTGGAAGGCGCGGCCGGTGGTCGCGGGCCGGATCGGCGGCATCCAGGACCAGATCGTCGACGGAGTTTCGGGGCTGCTGGTGGACGATCCGGCCGACCTCGCGGCGGTGGCGGAGGCGATCGACACCCTGCTCGATGACCCCGACCGCGCCGAGGCGATCGGTATCGCCGGCCGCGAGCGAGTGCGCAAATCGTTCCTCAGTACCCGCCACCTGGTCGAGTACGTGCAGCTGATCGCGGGAATGCTTCAGGCACAAGACGGAGTAGCGGACCGATAGCCCGGCCCGCTACTCCGACCGTGGGTCAGCCCTCGACGGACCCCTTCGGCCGGGGGGCGGCGACCTCGCCCTCGAGGACGCTGCGCTGGGTGAGCGCGTAGAGCAGGCCGAGCGACGGGATCACGAACAATACGGCGGCGGCAAACACGATCAGCACCTCGGTCAGGGTGTCCGGGTCGGCGGCGCCGGCCGAGACCGTCAGCGTCTCGGGCAGCAGGTAGGGGAACTGCGCCACGCCCCAGGCCCAGATCATCGCCGCCAGCGCCCCCGCCGCGAGCACGCGGGCGCCCCGGTGCGCGCCGCGGCGCAGCAGCGCCAGCACGCCGAGGCCGCAGACGGCCGAGAGGATCACCAAGGGCAGCGCCTCGCCGACCAGGCCATCGTAGATGTAGCGCGCGTCGGCCCGGAAGACGAAGAGCCCGGCCAGACCGAGGGCACCGGCCACGACGGCGGCGCCGAGAGCCCGCGTCGTGAAGTAGCGCTCGAGGTCGCCGTCGCCCGCCCTGCGCGAGTCGCTGACCAAAAAGACGGCCGCGAGGTAGGCGCTGGTGGCGACGAACAGCGCGCCGGTCAGCAGCGAGACGGCGTTGACCCAGCTCGTCACCGGGTCTCCCTCGGCGTTGCCCAGCGGCACCCGCCCGGAGGCGACGGCGCCCACCACGGTGCCCATGAAGAACGGGGTGAGCAGGGACGAGAGCCCGAATAGGGCCCGGGAGACACGGCGCTCCCGAGGGCCGGGCGCGAGCCGTTGGAAGGCGAACCCGGAGCCCCGCAGGACGATCCCCAGGGCGGCGAGGCTGAGCGGGATGAAGAGGGTCGAGAAGACCGCCGCGAAGGCGCCCGAGAAGGCGGTCCAGAGCACCACCAGCACGAAGATCAGCCAGACGTGGTTGGACTCCCAGACCGGTCCTATGGCCCAATCGATCAGCGAGCGCACCCGCTCACCGCGCTCACTGCGCCCGGCGAACAGCGACCAGAAGCCCGCGCCGAAGTCGGCGCCGCCGAAGACCGCGTAGAGGGTGACGCCGACCCAGAGCACGCCGGCGACGGCGTCGGCGGTGCTCACTCCGAGCCTCTCTCGACCGGGGAGGGAGCGCCTTCTCCGGGCCCGTAGGGAACCTGCTCGTCGAGGGACTCCCCCTGGCGCCAGCGCCGCGCCATCGAGCGCAGCACCAGTATCATCGCCGCCCCGAGCGCCGCGTAGAGGACGACGACCAGGCCGAAGGTCACCCAGATCCCGCTGGCGCCGGTGACGGCGTCCTCGGTCCGCATCACCTCATAGACGATCCAGGGCTGGCGGCCGACCTCGGTCACGATCCAGCCGGCCTCCATCGCCAGCACCGTCGCCACCCCCGAGACGGCGACGGCGCGCAGGAACCACTTGGTCTGCGGGATGTCGCGCCTTCGCCACCAGACGAACCCGAACCACAGCCCCAGTCCGATCAGCGCCGAGCCCACCCCGACCATGAAGTCGAAGGACCAGTGCAGCAGGGTGTTGGCCGGTGGCCGGTCCTTGGCGGGCACGGTGTCGAGGCCGGTGACCTGCGTGTCGGTGCTGAACCCGACCAGCCAGGAGTCGAGCCCGGGGATCCCGATTCCGCCCTTGACGCCGTCATCGGTGCAGCGGCCGCCGAGGTATTCGGTGACGTCGGTCGATGTCGTCTGCACGCATTCCATTGCCGCGAACTTGATCGGCTGGTCCTTGGCGATCTCGCGCGCCGCCGTGTCGCCGACGATGAACTGGACCGGCGCCAGGATGCAGCCGACGGTGAGCGGGATCAGCAGGCCGAGGCGGTGGTGGCGGTCGCGGCGGCCCCGCAGCATCCCGACCGCGTAGACCGAGGCGACCAGGAAGCAGGTGACCAGATAGGCGGCCAGGATCATGTGCGGAACCTCGTAGGGGACCGCGTTGTTGAAGATCACCTTCAGCGGATCGACGTCGGTGACGGCGCCGTCGGCGCCCAGGGTGAAGCCCTGCGGCTGGTTCATCCATGAGTTGACGGCGACCACCGAGAAGGCGCCCCCGATCCCGCAGATCGCGACCGGCACGCCCGTCCAGAAATGCTTCCAGCCAGTCAGTCGCTTCCAGCCGAAGATATAGATCGTCAGAAAGATCGCCTCGAGGAAGAAGAAGATCCCCTCGATCGTGAACAACACCCCGAAGACCTCCCCGAAGCGCTTCGTGAACTCGGGCCACAGCAGCCCGAACTCGAACGAGAGAACCGTGCCGGTGACGGCTCCGACCGCGACCGTGACCGCGGCGACCTTCGACCACCGCCGGGCCAGCTCCAATGCGACCGGGTCGTCGCGGCGCAGCCCGATGTAGTTGGCGATCAGCATGATCGCCGGAAAGGCGACGCCAAGGCAGGCGAGGATGATGTGAAAGCCCAGCGTGAACGCCATCTGCTGGCGCGCGGGCAGCAGCTGGGAGGACACGGCGAGCGTTGTCAGCGACTCGATCAGCGGACTTCCGACTCCCGCTCGCTGTTGACGATGCCCGTCCGCGGCTGCGCCGCCGCCGGCAGCATGTCCTCGATCACTCGGTTTTCCACCACCCCGAACCGGGCCAGGATCCACGCCCGGAGGACCCCGAGGCGGTGCCCCAGGACGCCACTCAGGTAATAGAGGTGCACCCCGAGATACATGCGCTGCTCCCCGAGATACATGCGCTGCTGCAGGGTGGCCGCAAGGGCGAAGCAGAAGGCCGCGGCGAGGGCGATTGAGCGACCATCCATCGGCAAGAACCTACGCGAACACCAGACGGAACTATCTACGCTTAGATCCGACCACCGACCCCAGGAGGCAGCAGTGCACGACAGCAAGGCCCCACCGTTCGAGGACGCCGTCGCCGCCAAATGGCTGACAGAGGGCGTACCCGACCACAAGTTCCCGGAGGCCGCGATGGAGCCGGTGCCGGCGATGCGCCTGATCACCGAGGAGCTCGTCCTCGACGGGATACCGGAGCGCAACCTGGCGACGTTCGTGACCACCTGGATGGAGCCCGAGGCGCAGCAGATCATCACCGAGAACCTGCACCGCAACTTCATCGATCACGCCGAGTACCCGCAGACCGCCGAGATCGAGCAGCGCTGCATCCGCATGCTCGCCGACCTCTTTCACGCGCCGGGCGAGACGACCGGCGCCCGTACCCAGGGCTCCTCGGAGGCGATCATGCTCGGGGCCCTGTCGCTGAAGTGGAAGTGGCGCCAGCGACGCCAGGCAGCGGGCAAGCCGATCGACAAGCCGAACCTCGTCTTCGGCGGCGACGTGCACGTCGTCTGGGAGAAGTTCTGCCGCTACTTCGACGTCGAGCCGCGCATCGT
>JBDTSW010000017.1:0-26218 GCA_039930945.1 bacterium | reverse complement strand
CTAGTCGCCCCGCATCTCCTTGGCGGCCTCGCCGAGGGCGGCCATCGCCGCCGCCATCTCGGCGCCGGTCTCCTCCTGGTAGCGCTTGAGCGCCTCGTGGGGCTTTCCCGCGGCGATCAGCTGCCGGACCTCGTCGGAGACCGCGGGCGCCGTGCGCGCCTCGGCCTCCATGTCCATCGCCCCCGTGTGCTGGAAGAGGACGTCGATCCGCCGCTCGAGCTCGGCGACCCGGGCGAGCAGCTCCTCGATCTCGTCGCCCACCGGGAGCCCGGAGCCGGGAGCCGGGCGCCGCTCAGCCGCCGGTGACGTCGCGGGCGAAGGTTTCGAACGCGGCCAGGTAGCGCTCGACGTCTGTGTCGGAATGGGCGACGGACAGCGTCCACTCCTCCTCGACGCCCGGGGTCATGAAGATGCCGTGGTTCATGTGGTAAAGCCAGCCCAAGGTGGCGAGCTCGGCGTCGACCTTGGTCAGGTAGTCACGGTACTCGCGCAGGGGCTCCGAGGAGAAGATCACGCAGCCCTTGGCGCCCATGCCCTGGGTGTAGGCGGGCAGGCCATAGCGCTCGATCACCTCGGCGCAGGCGGCCTTCAGCTTGTCGTTGGTGGCCTCCAGCTTGTCGTAGGCGTCATCGACCAGGACCTCGGTCAGCGTCGCCTGCGCGGCGGCCATCACCAGCGGGTTGCCGTTGAAGGTCCCGTACTGGTGCACGCGGCCGCTTGAGACGAGCTCGGCGATCTCGGCGTTCATGCCGATCGCGCCGCCCGGATACCCACCGCAAACGGCCTTGGCGAGGGTGATCATGTCGGCCTGGACGCCGAAGCGCTGGGTGGCGCCGCCGTAGCCGATCGTCGCCCCCGTCTTCACCTCGTCGAAGATCAGCTTCACCCCGTGCTGGGTGCAGAGCTCGCGCACCTGCTCCAGGTAGCCCTCGACCGGCGGGACGATGTTGATGTTCATCATCGCCGGCTCCATGATCAGCCCGGCGACCTGGCCCTCGAGCTTGGCGAGCACGCTCTCGAGCGCGTCGGCGTCGTTGAAGGGCACCGCCCGGGTGAGGTCGGTGATGGCCTTGGGATAGCCCTCTCCCTCGACGACGGAGCGGGGATCATCACGCTCGCCGAGCGCCTCCAGGTCGGGGTACACCGAGACCATCACCGCGTCGTGATGGCCGTGGTAGGAGCCCTCGATCTTGAGGATCACGTCGCGGCCGGTGGCTCCGCGCGCCAGGTGCACCGCGTCCATGGTGGACTCGGTGCCGGAGTTGGTGAAGCGCCATTGAGGAAGCCTGAAGCGCTTGACCAGCTCCTCGGCGACGATGATCGAGCCGTCGGTGGGGGCGGCGAAGTGGGTGCCCCGGTCGATGCGGGCCTTGACCGCCTCGCTGACCGTCGGGTTGGCGTGGCCGATGCACATCACGCCGAAGCCGTTGTGGAAGTCGGTGTAGGTGTTGCCGTCGACGTCGTCGACCTGCGAGCCGACGCCGCCCTCGATGTAAACGGGCCAGGGGTTGTTCTCCTGGAACGACGACGGCACTCCGCCCGGCATCACCTTGACGGCGCGCTCGTAGCGCTGCCTGGAGTTCGGCGTGCGCTCGGCCAGCTTCGCCATCTCGCGGTCGGTCAGCTCCTTGATCCGTCCCCGGTCGATCGTGCCAGCTACTCCGGTGGTCGTCGTCTCAACAGTCATCCATACTCCCCAGTGAGATGATTTTGGGCGGCAATCCGGCGGCGCCGGCAGTCCCGGGAGGGTAGCGGCCCGGCCGGGACGATCGTAGACTTGTGGGCGAAGGCACGATGAAGCTCGAGGGCATCCACCACATCACGGCGATCACCGGCGACGCGCAGAGCAACGTCGATTTCTACGCCGGCAGGATGGCCCTGCGAATGGTCAAGAAGACCGTCAACCAGGATGAGCCCAGCGTCTATCACCTCTTCTACGCCGACGAGGACGGAAGCCCCGGTGCGGACCTCACCTTCTTCAAGTTCCGCGGGGTCCCGCCAGGCCGCGCCGGCGCCGGGATGGTGCACACGATCGTCTGGCGCGTCGGCTCGGACGAGGCTCTCGGCTTCTGGGAGCGCCGCCTCGCCGAGGCCGGAACCGAGACCGGGCGCTCCGGCTCGGGGCTGCGGTTCTCCGATCCCGAGGGGCTCGCCCACGAGCTGCGGGTGGTCGCCACCCCGGACCCGCCGCTGATCGCCGACCATCCCGAGGTTCCGGCGGAGGCGGCCCTTCAGGGCTTCCACGCGGCCCGGGCCTACTCTGCCGAGCCCGAGCGCAGCGAGGGCATCCTCGTCGAAGCGCTCGGCTTTGAGCCGGGCGACGACGGCTGGGAGGCACGCGGCAGCGAGCGAGGCGGGCTCTGGTCCTATGACCCGCCTCCGGGCGAGCGGGCGCTGCAGGGCGCCGGCACGGTCCACCACATCGCCTGGGCCTCGACCATGGATGACCACGAGGCCTGGCGCACCCGCGTGGTCGGGGCGGGCGGCCGTCCCACGCCGGTGATCGATCGCTTCTGGTTTCGCTCGATCTACTTCCGCGAGCCCAGTGGCGTGCTCTTCGAGATCGCCACGATCGGCCCCGGCTTCGCCGTGGATGAGGATCCCGGGCACCTTGGCGAGGAGCTGATCCTGCCGCCGTTCCTCGAGGACCGACGGGCCGAGATCGAGGCGGGCCTGGTGCCGATCTCCAACCCGCGCCAGGCCCCGACCGAGGAGCTCGCCGGGGGCTGATCCGCCCGCAGCCAGCCTCTTCTGAGCTCTTCAGGGTGGTCTCGTATCCTGCGAGCCTTGCCTGGCAGGGATCTCAGAGGGCGGTTAGCGCTGCGCACCACCGCCGCGGTGGCGATCGCGGTTTCCGGGGCGGCGGCGAGTGCCGCCGCCTCGCCGGCGCCGATCGATCCGCCGAAATGCGCTCCCAAGGCGGTGACGATCGAGGGCACCGACGCCGCTGACGAGCTGCGCGGGACGGCGGCGGACGATGTCATCGACGCCGGCGGTGGCGATGACGTGATCGAGGGGCTGGGCGGCGACGACCTGATCTGCGGCGGCAACGGCGCCGACGTGCTCTTGGGCGGCGAGGGCGATGACCGCCTCGGCGGCGGACCGGCATCCGACGAGATCGACGGGGGGGCCGGCGACGACGCACTGTTCGGAGGGGTCGGGCGTGACTTCATCGTCGGCGGCAGCGGCGACGACTACGCCAACGGCGGCCCCGACGCCGACGACATCACCGGTGCCGAGGGCGCCGATGAGCTGATCGGCCTCGACGGCGACGACTTCATCGTCGGCGAGCTCGGCAGCGATCAGCTCAACGGGTTCGACGGCTACGACTTCCTGGTCGCGGGCGCCGGGGACGATCGCGCCTCGGGCGAGCTCGGCCCCGACGTCGTCGACGTCGGCTCGAGCTTCGACACGGCCTTCGGAGGCAAGCAGAACGACATCCTCTTCGGCGGCACCGACGAGGACGAGATGACCACCGGGCCCGGCGACGACGTCCTGATCGGCGGCGGCGGCGACGACACCATGCGCGGCCTCGGCGGCGCCGACCTGCTGTTCGGCGGCGGCCGGCTCGACCTCCTCTACGGCGGCGCGGGCGACGACCTGCTCTCGGGCGGCAGCGAGGCGGACGAGCTCTACGGCGAGACGGGCATGGACATGCTCTTCGGCAACACCCAGCCCGACCTGCTCGACGGTGGCCCCGGGGAGGATCGCTGCGACGGCGGCGCCAGCGATGCGGGGCGCACCAGCGCCGGGGGCGAGGACCGAGCCCGCGCCTGCGAGCAGCTGAAGGGCGTGCCGTGAGCGCGCGGTCGCTCGCGCTGCTGGGCCTGGCCACGATCGCCCTCGCGCTGGCGGGCTGTGACGACGGCGGGGAGCCGCCCGCGGAGACCACCCCCGGCGAGACCACCGCTGAGTCGGGCGCGAAATGTGACGGGCGCGAGGTGACGATCGACGCCACCGAGGACGCCGACGTGATCGAGGGCACCAAGGAACGTGACGTGATCGCCGCCGGTGGCGGCGACGACAGGATCGAGACGCTCGGCGGGGCCGACGTGATCTGCGGCGGCGCGGGCGACGACGTCCTCCTCGGCGGGATCGGGCCCGGCGACAAGATCTACGGCGAGGAGGGCGATGACATCGTCGGCGGTGGGGATGGCGGCGACCGGGTCTTCGGCGGGCCCGGCGATGACGTGATCGCCGGCGAGGACGGGCGCGATCACCTCTTCGGCGAGGAGGGAGACGACCGGCTCACCGGCAACTTCTCCGGCGACGATCTTTTCGGCGGGCCCGGCGACGATCTGATTGCCGGCGACGAGGGCGACGACGAGATCGACGGCGGTGAGGGCGACGACCGCCTCAGCGCCGGCGACGGGCCCGACGAGGTTCGTGGCGGTGAGGGCGACGACTCGCTCTTCGGCGGCTCGGGCGGCGACGCCCTGCGCGGCGACGACGGCGACGACCGCTTGTTCGGCGAGACCGGGATCGACAGGCTGGTCGGGGATCTGGGGCTCGACCGCCTCTTCGGGGGGGAGGGTCGCGACCGCTGCGACCCCGGCGACCAGCCGGGCGACCTCAGCCTCGACTGCTAGGCGGCTTCGACCGTCGCTTCGCGGCGGGCGCCGCGGAGTCCGGTGGCGGCGACCAGGGCCGCCAACAGCGCACAGCCGACGGCCACCCAGAAGGCGGCGCCGTAGCCGCCGAGGGAGGCTGCGACCCCGACCAGCGCCGAGCCGAGGCCAACGCCGATGTCGAAGAACGCCGTGAAGGTGCCGAGCGCCACCCCCCGGCGCTCGGCGGGCACGTGCTCGAGGGCGATCAGCGCCAGCGACGGGTACAGGGTCGAGTAGGCGCCGCCCATCACCATCGCGCCGACGATCGCCATCGCCGGGGTCGAGGCGGCGGCGATCAGCGCCAAGCCGGAGGCCTCGACCAGCGTTGCCCCGATCGCGCACGGCAGCGGCCCGACCCGATCGGGCAGATCACCACCGAGCAGGCGGACGAGCACGACCGTTGCCGCGAACGCCGCGAACGTCTCGGCACCATGGCCGATGTCGCGCTCGTCCAACAGCAGCACCAGGAAGGCCGAGATCGCGGCGAAGCCGACGACGCCGAGCGCCAGGATCGAGCCGGGTCGTAGCGACTCACGCGCGATCAGGGGACCTCTCGGCCGCGACCCCGCGGTGGGGGTGAATCGCTCCGGAATCCGCGAGGCGATCACGGCGCCGACCAGCGGTGCCCCCACCGCGAAGGCCCAGACCAGCTCGAAGCTGGAAGCGTGCAGCAGCAGCTCTCCGATCGGCGGGCCCAGGCTGAGGCCGCTCCAGATCGCCAGGCCATAGAGGCCGATCAGGCGGCCACGGCGCTCCGGGGGGGCAAGATCGACGACCCAGGCCGAGCCCGCCGCGAACACCATCCCCTCGCCGGCGCCGAGGAACAGCCGGGCGACGATCAGGCCAGGCACCCCGGCGGGCACGAAGTAGAGGACCCCGGCGAGCGCGCTCAGCAGCGCGCCGGCGATCACCGCGATCCGCCGCCCCCGTGCGTCGGCGATGTGGCCGGCGAGGGGACGAAACGCCAACCCGGTGATCGCGAAGGCCCCGCTGACCACGCCGACCGCCAGGTCGGTGCTGCCGATCGGTCCCTTGACGTAACGGGGCAGAACGGGGAGGGTCGCGCCGACCGCCAGCAGCCCCAGCATCGTCACCACGAACACGCCCGCGAACGCGGCCATGGCAGGTCGTCGGTTCAACGGCCGCTATCGGTGCAGGGGGGCAAGCGAGGAGAGTCCCAAGGGGGCTGTCGGGGGCCAGAACCCTAGACGCAGATAGAGTCAGCGAAAAGCGGGAAAGGAGCACCATGGAGGCTGGAAGCGAGGCGAAGGCAAGCTCGGAGTTCGAGCGCGAGCTGGACGAGCTGCTCGACCAGGAGCGCTTCGAGCCGCCGGCGGAGTTCACCGCCGCGGCCCGGATCAAGGACGACTCCGTCGCCGCGGAGGCCGCCGCCGATCCGGTTGCCTACTGGGAGTCGAAGGCCGCCGACCTCGACTGGATCGAGCCCTGGGAGACCGTGCTCGACGCATCCGATCCTCCGTTCTACAAGTGGTTCGCCGGGGGTTGCCTGAACGCCTCCCACAACTGCCTCGACCGGCACGTCGCCAACGGGCTCCGCGACCGCATCGCCTTCTATTGGCGGGGCGAGGAGGGTGAGGAGCGCGAGGTCACCTACGCCGACCTGCTGCGCGACACCAAGCGCCTCGCCAACGCCCTGCGGGAGCGTGGGATCGGCAAGGGGGACGTGGTCGGGATCTATTTGCCGATGATCCCCGAGGTCGCCGTGGCGATGCTCGCCTGCGCCCGCATCGGCGCCCCCCACAACGTCGTCTTCGGCGGCTTCGCGCCGGAGTCGGTGAAGGAGCGGATGCAGTTCTCCGAGGCGAAGGCCCTGATCACCACGGACGGCGCGCGGCGCAAGGGCAAGACGGCCGAGGTCAAGCCCGCCGTCGACGCCTTCCTCGACGAGGTTCCGTCGATCGAGACCGTGGTGGTCGTGCGCAACACCGGCGCCGAGGTCGAGATCAGGGAGGGCCGCGACGTCTACTACGACGAGGCCCTGGAGGCCGCGGAGGCCGAGTGTGAGCCGGAGCCACTCGACGCCGAGCACCCGCTGTTCATCCTCTACACGTCCGGCTCAACGGCCAAGCCGAAGGGCATTCTGCATACCACCGGCGGCTATCTCACCGCCGCCGCCACCAGCACCAGCATGGTCTTCGACCTGCGCCCCGACTCCGACGTCTTCTGGTGCTCGGCCGATGTCGGCTGGATCACCGGCCACTCCTACATCGTCTACGGGCCGCTTCTCAACGGCGCCACATCGGTGATGTACGAGGGGGCCCCCGACTATCCGGACAAGGACATCTGGTGGGAGCTGTGTGAGCGCTACGGGGTGACGATCTTCTACACGGCCCCGACCGCGATCCGGGCCTGCATGAAGTGGGGCGCCTCCCATCCGGCCAGGCACGACCTTTCGTCGCTGCGGCTGCTGGGGACCGTGGGCGAGCCGATCAACCCCAAGGCTTGGCTTTGGTACCACAAGGTGATCGGCGGCGACCGCTGCCCGATCGTCGACACCTGGTGGCAGACCGAGACCGGCCAGATCATGATCACCACGCTCCCCGGAGCCCAGGCGACTAAGCCCGGGTCGGCGGGCAAACCGCTGCCCGGCCTGGATGCGGCGGTCGTCGACGACGACGGCAACGAGCTCACCGGCGAACAGGGCATGCTGGTGATCCGCAGGCCGTGGCCGGGGATGCTGCGCACGCTCTACAAGGAGCCCGAGCGCTTCATCGAGACCTACTTCGAGCGGTTCGGCAGGCAGATCTACCTGGTCGGCGACGCGGCCCGCAAGGACTCCGACGGGTACCTGTGGGTGATCGGGCGGATCGACGACGTGATCAACGTCTCCGGGCACCGCCTCTCGACCGCCGAGGTCGAGTCGGCGATCGTCTCGCACCCGAAGGTCGCCGAGGCGGCGGTGATCGGCCAAAGCGACGAGGACACCGGTCAGGCGATCTGCGCCTTCATCACCCTCGCCGGTGACGACGACGAGGGCTCGGACTCCCTCGAGGCCGAGATCCGCGGGCACGTCGCCGAGCGGATCGGCAAGTTCGCGCGCCCGAAGCGGATCATCTGGGCGCACGACCTGCCGAAGACCCGCTCGGGCAAGATCATGCGCCGCCTGCTGCGTGACATCGCCGAGGGCCGTGAGCTGGGCGACGTGACCACGCTGCGGGATCCCGACGTGGTCTCCAGGCTCGACGGGATCGTCAGGGAGCGCTCGAGCGGCGAGGACTGAGCTAGCCGCGCAGCGCGGCGCGGCGCAGCTTCCCGCTCGCAGTCCGTGGCAAGGAGTCGGCGAACTCGACGATGCGGGGGAACTTGTAGGGCGCGGTAACCGCCTTGACGTGGTCCTGGAGCTCGCGCGCCAGCTCGTCAGAGGCGCGCGCAGAGTGGTTGAGCACCACCACCGCCTTCACCACCGACCCGCGCTCGGGGTGGGGGGCCCCGAGCGCGGCCGCCTCGGCAACCGCGGGGTGACTGAGCAGCGCCGATTCGACCTCGAAGGGCCCGATGCGGTAGCCGGAGGAGAGGATCAGGTCGTCGCGGCGGCCCTCGTGGAAGAGGTAGCCGTCGGTGTCCTCGCGGACGAGGTCGCCGGTGGGCCACCATTGCTCGTCGATCAGCGGCGGCGGCCCGCCGGCGTCCAGGTAGCGGCTAAAGAAGGTGGGGGAGGTGGCCGCGCGGACCTGGAGCTCGTCGTCGGCGATTCGGGTCTCGATGCCGGGGAGTGGCTGGCCCATCGAGCCCTCTCGGACCTCGCGGCCGACCAGGTTGCCGCTGACGTGGCCCGTCTCGGTCTGACCGTAGCCGTCGCTGATCTCGAGCCCCCACGCCCGGCGGAAGCGATCCACAACGTCGGCTCCCAGCGGCTCGCCGGCCGAGACGGCGCGCCGCAGGTCCGGCAGCGGCCGCAGCTGGTCAGTGCGCGCAAGCATCCGATACTCGGTCGGTGCCTGGCAGAGGACGTTGACGCCCTCGTGCTCACAGACGGCGAGACGCTCGCCGGGGTCAAAGCGGGCGTCGCTGACCAGCGCCGCGGCGCCCATCAGCCACGGGGCGACGAAGACGTTGCGCGCCGACTTCGACCAGCCGGTGGCGGTCGTCACCCAGACCAGATCGCCGTCGCGGGCGCCGAGCCAGTGCTCGGCCTGGGTGCGCTGGCCGAACAGGTAGCCGGTCGTGTGCAGGGCGGCCCGCGGCTGGCCGGTGGTTCCCGAGGTGAAGACCACCAGCGCCGGGTCGCAGCGGTCGAGCGAGGCGACCTCCATCGGGATCTCCTGTGGGCGATCCTCGTCGAGCGCCGAGGCGACGTCGGCCATCGTCATGCACTCGACCCCGCCCGGCATCTCCGCCAGTGGCTCCTCCTCGCCGACACAAAGCCCGGGGTTGGCGGCCGCGATCCTGTGCTCCAGGTCGGCACTGCGCAGCTGCGTGCTGCACGGCAGCGCGATCGCGCCCATCCGCCAGCAGGCGAGCATCGCCAGCACCCACTCGACGCGGTTTCCGACCAGGGTCATGACGACGTCCCCCCGACGGACGCCGCGCGCGGCCATCGCGCCCGACAGGCCCGCGGCCCGCGCCCCCAGCTCGCCCATGTGCCACAGGTTCCGCTCGCCATCGTCTGAGAGGGCGACCAGCGCCGGCTTCGATGCCGGGTAGCGTTCAAGGACGTCGGTGATGAAGTTCATTCCGGGGAGCCCTGCCGTCACGGGCACGTAGTCTGCCGGAGAAGGACGAGATCGAAGGAGGAGCAGTGGGAAGGCGCAGCAAGTACGAGCCCGGCGCATTCTCGTGGGTGGACCTGGCAACCACCGATCCCGAGGCCGCGAAGGCGTTCTACCGAGGGCTGTTCGGCTGGGAGGCCGACGACATGCCGATTCCCGACGGCGGCGTCTACTCGATGATGAAGCTCGGCGACCAGACGGTCACCGCGATCTCGGCGCAGCAACAGCAGCAGCGCGACGCCGGCATCCCGCCCTACTGGTTCAACTACGTCACGGTCTCGAGCGCCGACGAGGCGGCCAAGGCCGTCAAGCAGGCCGGCGGCTCGGTCCACATGGAGCCCTTCGACGTGATGACGGCGGGGCGGATGGCGGTCGTCGCCGATCCGACCGGCGCGATGCTCGGGCTGTGGGAGCCTGGGGACCACATCGGTGCCACCCTGGTCAACGCGCCCGGCAGCCTCACCTGGAACGAGCTCGCGACCAACGACGTCCCGGCAGCCCGGGCGTTTTACGAGCAGGTCTTCGGCTGGAAGATCGAGCCGGTGGACACCGGCGACGGGCCGCCCTACTGGATGATCGGCCACGAGGGTGGGGGCGGCGGCCGCAACGGCGGCATGCGAGAGCTGGCCCCGGAGCAGGTGGAGGGCGCCATGCCGCCCCATTGGCTGGTGTACTTCGCGGTGGAGTCGGTCGACGCTGCGGTCGAGAAGGCGGGCACGTCCGGGGGCAGCGCGATGTTCGGCCCGATGGACTTGCCCGCGGGGCGAATCGCGGTGCTGAGCGACCCGCAGGGCGCTGCGTTCGCCGTCTTCGAGGGCGAGTTCGACGACTGAGCCCGGAGGGCTAGGACTGCGGGGGGCGGCTGGTCAGATGCCAGCCGCCGCACCACTCGCACTGGTAGACGCCCAGCGTCCGCCCCTCCATCTTCGCCCGGTAGGCGGCGTCGTCGGCCTCGCGCTCGGTCTCGAACCGGCGCTTGCGCCTGCATGCCTGCAGCGGGTTGGCGCTGCGAAGGTCCTCGTCGCCCATCGGTCAGCGGGTCAGCTCGGTGCCGTCGTAGAGCTTCTTGATTCGGACGGTCCCGGCAGGCGCCGCGTCGAGGCAGAGCCTGCACAGCACGCACTCGTCGAGGTTGGGGCGAACGATCTGCACCCGGTCGCCGGCGGAGGCGAAGATGTCGACCGGGCAGACCTCCTCAAGCTTGTGGGCGAGCTCCGGGTCGGAGGCGACCGACTCGTCGACTTCGACGTCGATGAAGACCCCGTGCAGCTCGCTCATCCCGCCACCCCCAGCTCTTCCTTGACGCGGGCGGGGATCTCGTCGATCCGTTCGACCACGGGAATGCCCGCGGCCTCGAGGCGGGCGATCTTCTCGGTCGCGGAGTCCTCCTTGCCCTCGACGATCGTGCCCGCGTGTCCGAAGGTCATGCCCTGCATCTCCTCCTCGTCCATGAAGCGTCCCGCCATGAAGGCGACGATCGGCAGCCGCGAGCCGGCCTGCCGGCGCCACTCCACCAGCTCGGCCTCCATCCGCCCGCCGGGCTCGGTGTAGATCACGATCGCCTCGGTCTGCGGGTCGTCTTCGAACAGGGGCATCAGCTCCGCGTAGGTCGAGCCGATGATCGCGTCGCCGCCGATCGAGATCGCGGTCGAGACGCCGAGGCCGGCGGCCGTCAGCGTCGAGGAGATCTCGGTCGTCATCCCGCCCGAGCGCGACATCACCCCGACCGCGCCCGGCGAGTAGGCCTTGGCGGCGTCCTTGGCCGGCCCGCCGATGCCGCCCATCTTCGCCACCCCGGGCACGATCAGGCCGAGGCAGTTGGGGCCGATGATGCGGGCGCCGCGCTCGTTGGCCAGCTCGACCATCTGGGCGACGTCGGCCCGTGGGATTCGCTCGGTGACGACCACGATCAGCTTGATGCCGTTTTCGATCGCCTCGAACACGGCGTCCTTGGTGAAGGCGGGAGGGACGGTGACCACCGCGCCGTCGGGCGGCGACCCGTGGTCTGAGACGACCTGCTCGACCGTGTCGAAGACTTCGACGCCGTGGACCTCGCGGCCCTTGCGCCCCGGCGTCACCCCGCCGACGATCTTCGAGCCGAAGTCGAGGCACTCGCGCGTCAGGTTGACCGCCTCGCGTCCGGTGATCCCCTGGACGATGAAGGTGAAGTCCTCGCTGAGCAGGATCGCCATCTATCCCGACACCTCCTCCGCTTCGCGTCCGGGGGTGTCGGGGTCCGCTGATCCCTGGATCCTTGCCACCGCTGTGCCGGCCGCGTCCCACATGGAGACCGAGCGGTCGTAGAACTCGATCCCGTACTTGCCGAGGACCTTCGCGCCCTCTTCCTCCCAGGCGCCGGGGATGCGGAAGACGGCGATCGTGGAGGCCGGGTCCCTGCCAAGCTCGAGGCAGGCCTTGATCACGCCCCGGGCGACGATGTCCACGCGGGTGTTGGAGACGATCGACATCATCACGGCGATCTTCTCGACGCCCTGCTTTCGCAGCACCTCGATCGCCAGGCCCTTCGACTTGGCGACCGACGGGTTGCCGCCGATCTCGGCGTAGTTGGCGGGGCGGCCCCCCTGGCTGCGGACCGCGTCGGTGAGCGTCAGCGAGCCGCCGCCGGCGCCGATCACCAGCCCGAGGTTGCCGTGGAAGCCGTGGTCCTTGCCCTGGATCACGCCGCGGTGGTCGGCGGCGTCGATCGCCTTGACGTTGCGCTCGAAGTCGCTCGGCTCATACAGCTCGCGCGGCTCGTCGAGGTCGACGCCGATCTCGGTCAGCAGCTTGCGGTGGCGGCCGACCGCCTCGTCCTCCATCTCCATGTGGGCGTCGAGGGCGGCGAACGACCCGTCCGCCAGGCGCGCCAGCGGGTTGATCTCGGCCAGGGTCATGTCGAAATCGCGTTGCAGGCGGGCCAACTTGGCGAGCACGGCGCCGGCGCGGTTGAGCTCGGAGCCGGTCATCCCGCAGCGGGCGACCGCCTGTTTGGCCTCGAAGTCCGCGATCGGGTGCAGGTTCGAGAGATGCCCGCGCCCGACGTGGCCGGGGTGGGAGGCCGCGACCTGCTCGATGTCGATCCCGCCCATGTCCGAGAACAGCATCATCGGCCGCTTCGCCCGGCCGTCCCAGAGCACGGCCGCGTAGTACTCCTGCTCGATCTCGGCCTTGGGGTCGACGAGGACGCCGACGGGCATGTGGCCGCCGATCTCGAGCTCGAGGATCTCCGCGGCGTGGGCCTCGGCCTCGGCGGGCGAGTCGGCGAACTTGACGCCGCCCGCCTTCATCCGCCCGCCGGTGAGCACCTGCGACTTGACGACGACCGGGCCGCCGATCTTGTCGGCGGCCTGCCGCGCCTCCTCGGCCGTTGTGCAGAAGCCGTACTTGGTGACCGGGATACCGGCCCGCTCGACGATGCGGCGTGATTCGTACTCGTAGAAGCGCATCAGAGGTGGCGCGGCGCCAACCGGCGCGGGGCGCGGCGCGGAACCCTACTCAAACCGCGGCTGCCGGCGGCGTGTATCCGCGGGTCCTGATGGAGGCTACGGGCGTCCCGGCGTCGACGGCAGCTCCAGCGCCGGCGGCAGCGCCGGCGCCAGACGCACCCGGACATGGGCCGGGTTGCCCTTGCGCTTCCAGTTCACCCGCGCCGGCCGGAAGCGGCGAAGCGCGCGCCAGGTGGCCGCCTTGGCATTCCCGCTGGGGTCGATGCCGTCGCCGTTCTGGAAGCGGCGGACCGCCCGGGCGGTCCCGTCGCCGAAGATGCCGGTGATGCCCACCTTCTGCCCAGCGGCGCGCAGCAGCTCTTGGAGCAGGACGACGGTGTCTCCCCGGGACCCCTGGGCGAGGCTCGGGAAGGTTCGCTTGGGGTGGGGGTAGGGGCCGTGGATCCGCCTGCCGATCGCGTTCCACTCGCGCCCCCCGGTCTCCTGCCACGACCACCAGCTGACGCCGCGCGCGCCGTAGCCGGTCGTCAGGCGCCGAAAGCGGCGCAGCTGTTCACGTGGGGGGTCCTGGTAAGTCTGGCCAAGCGGGTAGATCGGGCGGTGGTAGGGGCGGTTCCAGCGGTAGGTGTGCCTCAGCGAGGTGGTGACCGAGTCGCCGATCGCCCGCCAGTAGACCTGCGGCACGTTCAGCGTCGCCCCGCCGCGCCCGAGGAAGACCGAGTAGGGGAGGGCAGGGTGGTAGTCCACGTAGGGGAAGCTCGTCAGCGCCAGCGGATACCGGTGGCCGATGCGGTCGCGAAGCTCGCGGATGTACCGGTCGGCAGACCTGTAGCGACCCTCGTAGGAGGACTCGGCGTCGATCGCCAGGCAGTCGGCGCCGTCGGCCACCGCCTCCGCGCCTCGGCGAGCCTCGGCGACCGGGCTGTTTCCGTAGACGAACTGCCACGCGCAGACGCGCATCCCGCGCCGGTGTAGGTTCGAGACCAGCCTCGGCGTGAACTGCGACCAGGCGCTGGCGCCGTCGGAGCTCTTGATCAGCACCGTGCGCAGGCGATGCTTGCGGGCCTGCTCGGCGATCGCCCCGGCCGAGCCCCCGGAATGGCTCACGTACCAGATCCACATCCCGCTGCCGTCGAGCGGCGTCCTCGCCGCCGAGGCGCTGGTCGCGAGCGCCATCCCGACGACGCCGGCCGCTACCGCGAGCGAGCACCACGGCCCGATCCGTCCCCTGACCGCCATCGTGCCAGGGTACGCGCACAGGCGCCGGGATGCCCGGCTACGGCTTCCAGCGGAAGCGTTCGTTCAACAGCGCTGAGGCCGTGACCAGGCGATATCCGCGGCTCTTCAGCGTGCTGATGATGCGTGAGAGCGCGGCCACCGTCTGCGAGCGGTTGCCGCCACCGCCGGGCAATCCGTGGATTCCCGCGGGCCCTCGGGGGGCAGTGCACGCCGCCAGGGCGGTGTGCGGCAGAATGTCTGCACGCCCCGCGGGAATCCCGTTGGGCGTTCCCCGTTTAGTCGCGACACTAGGAGTTGACCTGACCGTTGAGTGAGACCACGAGCGCAGGCACCGAGGCCCCGACCAACAACGCCAGGCTGATCTCCTGGGTCGAGGAGGTAGCCGGGCTGACCGAGCCCAACTCGATCCACTGGTGCGATGGCTCCGCGGAGGAGTACGACCGCCTCTGCCGGCAGCTGGTCGACAGCGGCACCTTCGAGAAGCTCTCCGACGCCAAGCGCCCCAACTCCTACCTGGCGCGGTCGGACCCCGGCGACGTGGCCCGGGTCGAGGACCGCACCTTCATCTGCTCCGAGCGCAGCGAGGACGCCGGGGCGACCAACAACTGGCGCGACCCAGCCGAGATGCACGAGGTTCTGAGGGGACTCTTCCGCGGCTCGATGAGGGGCCGCACGATGTACGTGGTGCCATTCTCGATGGGGCCGCTGGGATCGCACATCTCCCATATCGGCGTCCAGCTCACGGACTCGGCGTACGTCGCCACGTCGATGAGGATCATGACCCGGATGGGACAGGGGGCGCTCGACGCGATCGGCACCGACGGCGAGTTCGTGCCCTGCCTGCACTCCGTCGGCGCGCCGCTGGCCGAGGGCGAGCAGGACGTCTCCTGGCCATGCAACCCCGACAACAAGTACATCGTCCACTTTCCCGAGAGCCGGGAGATCTGGTCCTACGGGTCCGGCTACGGCGGCAACGCACTGCTCGGCAAGAAGTGCTTCGCCCTGCGGATCGCCTCGGCGATGGCTCGCGACGAGGGCTGGCTCGCCGAGCACATGCTGATTCTCAAGCTCACCTCCCCCGAGGGCGAGGTCAAGTACGTCACCGGTGCGTTTCCGTCGGCGTGCGGGAAGACGAACCTGGCGATGCTGATCCCCACGCTGCCGGGCTGGGAGGTGGAGACCATCGGTGACGACATCGCCTGGATGAAATTCGGCGAGGACGGGCGCCTGTACGCCGTCAACCCCGAGGCCGGCTTCTTCGGCGTCGCCCCGAACACGTCCCACAAGACCAACCCGAACGCGATGGCGACGATCGAGCGCAACACGATCTTCACCAACTGCGCTCTCACCGACGACGGCGATATCTGGTGGGAGGGCATGACGGGCGAGTCCCCCCAACACGCGATCGACTGGAAGGGCAACGACTGGACGCCGAGCTCCTCGGAGCCCGCGGCCCATCCGAACGCGCGCTTCACCACGCCCGCCTCGCAGTGCCCCTCGATCGCGCCCGAGTGGCAGGACCCCGAGGGGGTGCCGATCGACGCCTTCCTCTTCGGCGGACGCCGGGCAACGGTGGTTCCGCTGGTGACCGAGTCCTTCGACTGGGAGCACGGCGTGTTCCTCGGCGCGACGATGTCCTCGGAGACCACGGCCGCCGCGGCCGGCCAGGTGGGACAGCTGCGCTTCGACCCGATGGCGATGCTGCCGTTCTGCGGCTACAACATGGCCGACTACTTCGGGCACTGGCTGGCGATGGCTCGACGGCATCCGGACGAGATGCCGAGGATCTTCGTCGTCAACTGGTTTCGCAAGGACGCCGACGGCAAGTTCATCTGGCCCGGGTTCGGCGAGAACAGCCGCGTGCTGGAGTGGGTCTTCCGCCGCTGCGCCGGCGAGGGTGAGACGGTGGAGACGCCGGTCGGCCTCGTGCCGGCGGAGCGCGAGATAAACGTCGACGGTCTGGCGCTGAGCGAGGAGGCGATGCGCGAGTTGATCTCGGTCGACCCAGGGGCCCTGCGCGCACAGCTCGCCCAGATGGAGGAGCACTTGGCGCAGTTCGGCGACGACCTTCCCGACGAGGTCCGCAACCAGCTCGAGGCGTTGAAGCAGCGCCTGGGTTGACCGTCGCCGGCGGGTCGCACTCGTGGAAGCGAACCCGCGGGCCGTGGCGCCACGGCGTCGCTAGAGGCCGTAGGCCGCCTTCAGCTCGGGGTCCTTCTCGGCGAGCATCTCGGCGAGCTCGACCATCACCTTGCACTGCTTGTAGGTCGCATCGTCCTGCATCTTGCCGTCGATCATGTGGACCCCGCGGCCGTCCGGAATCGCCTCGATCACCTTGCGCGCGAACAGGACCTCCTCGACCGGCGGGCTGAAGACCTTCTTGGCGATCCCGATCTGCGCCGGGTGCAGTGACCAGGCGCCGACGCAGCCGAGCAGGAACGCCGCGCGGAACTGGGTCTCGCAGCCCTCGACGTCCTTGATGTCGCCGAAGGGCCCGTAGAAGGGCAGGATCCCGGCCGAGGCGCAGGCGTCGACCATGCGGGCGATCGAGTAGTGCCACGGATCCTGCTGGGCGCTGGCGCGGTGCGCATCGGGGTCGTCGGGGTCGGGATCGTCGATCACTCGGTAGCCGGGATGGCCGCCGCCGACGCGGGTGGTCTTCATCCTCCGGGAGGCGGCGAGGTCGGCCGGCCCGAAGCTCATCCCCTGCATCCGCGGGCTCGCGGCGGCGATCTCCTCTACGTTGACCACGCCCTGCGAGGTCTCGAGGATCGCGTGCACCAGGATCGGGCGGGTGAGCCTCGCCCTCGCCTCGAGCTGGGCGAGCAGGCGGTCGACGTAGTGGATGTCCCAGGCCCCCTCGACCTTGGGGACCATGATCACCTCGAGCTTGTCGCCGATCTCGCTGACGAGCGTGGTCAGATCGTCCAGCGCCCAGGGGCTCTCGAGTGAGTTCACCCGGGCCCACAGCGCCGTCTCGCCGAAGCCCGACTGCTTGGCTGCCCGGACGAGGCCCGCGCGGGCGCCCTCCTTGCGGTCGACCGCGACGGCGTCCTCGAGGTTGCCGAGGAGGATGTCCGCCTTGGCGGCGATCTCGGGCGCCTTGGCGACCATCTTGGGGTTCGAGAAGTCGAGGAAATGGATCATCCGCGAGGGTCTCACGGGGATCTCGCGCAGAGGCTCCGGCGCGTCGATCGCCAGGGGCTTGAAGAATTCACGGGGGTGTCGCAAGTCGGTCTCTTCCGTCGAGTGTGGTCGGCCGGGCGCGAACGCTAGCCGACCCGACGCCCGCGGCTACGCTTGCTGCGTGTCCGTCGAGATTCGCGCCGCCGAGCCCGGGGAGGAACCGGCGATCGTGTCGCTGTACGAGTGGCTGTTTGCGCCGCCGGGATCGACCCCGAGCCAGTGGGACCCGGGCCGGGCCGAGGTGGCCCTGCGAGGGGCGATCGACTCGCCTGACTCGGTCGTCTTGGTGGGGGACGACGGCGGGCGACTGGTCGGCCTCTGCACCGCCTACCAGGACATACACTCGGTCCGGTTCGGCCTTCGCGCCTGGGTGGAGGATCTGGCAATCGACCCGGAGCACCGCTCGGAGGGGATCGGCAAGGCACTGCTCGACGCCGCCAAGCGCTGGGCCCGCGAGCACGGCGCCAGCCACCTCGAGCTGGACTCGGGCGACGCTCGGGCCGACGCGCACCGTTTCTACCAACGCGAAGGCCCGGCCTGGACCTCGCGTCAGTTCAGCTGGGAGCTCTAGATGCCGTGGGTATCCTTCGCCCTCGCGCCGGGCCGGCTTGCCTTTCCTGCCCCGGGCCCGACCAAACCGACAACGAGGAGCCATGGCCGTAGCGACAGCGACCTATAGCGACAGGACGGACGAGCAGAAGGCGATCACCGAGATGGTGCGCCAGTTCGTAGACAACGAGATCATCCCCGTCGCCGCGGAGTTCGACCACTCCGACAAGTTCCCCGAGGCGATCGTCGAGCAGATGAAGGAGCTTGGGTTGTTCGGGGTGACGATCCCCGAGCACTACGGGGGCATGGGTCTCGACCTGACGACCTACGCGATGATCGTCGAGGAGCTCTCGCGCGGTTGGATCTCGATCTCCGGAGTGGTCAACACCCACTTCATCGGCTCCTACCTGCTGATGAAGTTCGGCAGCGATGAGCAGAAGCAGCACTTCCTGCCGAAGATGTCCACGGGCGAGATCCGCGCCGCCTTCTCGCTCTCGGAGCCCGAGGTCGGCTCGGACGTGCAGGGCATCAAGGCGGTCGCGAGGAAGGCCGACGACGGCAACTGGGAGCTGATCGGCCAGAAGATGTGGGTCACCAACGGCCTCGGCTCCGGCGTCGTCTTCGTGCTGATGAAGTCCGATCCCAAGGCCGACCCGCCGTACAAGGGGATGACCTGCTTCATCACCGAGAAGGAGCCCTGGGCCGAGCACAACACCGGTCAGTTCGCCGGGCTCGATGTCCCGCCCAAGATCAAGAAGATGGGCTACAAGGGGGTCGAATCCACCGAGCTCGTCTACGACGGCTACAGCTGCCCGCCCGAGCGCATCCTCGGCGGCGAGGCTGACGGGCTGGGGCAGGGCTTCAAGCAGATGATGGACGCGCTCGAGGTGGGCCGGGTCAACGTCGCCGCCCGCGGCGTCGGCATCGCCCAGCGCGCGCTCGAGCTGGCGCTCAGCTACAGCCAGGAGCGCAAGACGTTCGGCAAGCCGATCGCCCAACACCAGGCGATCCAGTTCAAGCTCGCCGAGATGGCGACCAAGGTCGAGGCCGCGCGCCTGCTGACGATCAAGGCCGCCCAGCTCAAGGACGCGGGCCGGCGCTCGGACCTCGAGGCGGGGATGGCGAAGCTGTTCGCCTCGGAGACCGGCAAGGAGGTCGTCGAGGAGGCGTTTCGCATCCACGGTGGCTATGGCTACTCGAAGGAGTACGAGATCGAGCGCCTGTACCGCGACGCCCCGCTGCTGCTGATCGGTGAAGGCACCTCCGAGATCCAGAAGATGGTGATCGGCAAGAAGCTGCTCGAGCGAAGCAGGGTCTGAAGGTGTCGGTCTCTACCCCGGAGCTGATCAAGCAGGCGGTGATCAAGCTGCAGTCCGAGGTGCCGTCGCTGGCCAAGCTGAAGCTGGCCTTCGGGCTCGAGCTGCGTGGCCGCGGGGACGTCCAGGTCTACCGCGTCGAGGTCCCTGGGCCCGAGGTCTCGAAGGGCTTCGGCGACGACGAGCGCCTGCACGTCTCGATCCCCCGATCGCACTTCAACGAACTCGTGGCCGACGGCCGGGTCGGCCACTGGCACGAGGCCTACGACCAGGGTCATATCCGAGTCGAGGGCGACCCCAAGGTGCAGCAGCTGATCGGCAAGGTGATCGGCCAGGCCGAGGCCCGCGCGCAGCTGAAGAAGGCTCGCTGATGGGCGCCGTAGGAAAGCCGGCCGCCCTGGCCCTCGCCGCCCTCGCGGGCGTCGTCACGGCGTTTGCCGTGGCTCCGAGCAGCGGTGCCAAGGGCCCGCTCGCCCCGTGTGTGGCAAACCCCGACGCCACGACGATCACCCAGCGCACCTATACGGGCGGCAACGGCGCCGAGACGATCCAGGCCGACGACCGCAACAACGTCATCTACGGGCGCGGCGGCAACGACGTGATCTGTGCCTATCGGGGGAAGGACCGTGTCTACGGAGGCAGAGGCCGGGACCGGCTCCTGGGCGAGGACCAGAACGACAGGCTGGCCGGGGGCAAGGGCGTCGACAGGCTTCGTGGCGGCGATGGCTCTCGCGACGTGTGCAAGGGTGGCGGGCCCTCCGGCCCCGGCCCGGACCCGGACACCGCGACCGACTGTGAGACACGTCGGGGCGCGAGCGAGGGCTGACCAAGGAGATGACCGCGCTGTGAGCGACGAGAAGCTGATCACCGACCAGGCCGGCCGCGAGGCCACCGGCGCGCGCCAGTACGGGCGCTACCTGGAGGAGTTCGAGGTCGGCGCGACCTACAAGCACTGGCCGGCGAAGACCGTGACCGAGTCCGACGACCACCTCTTCTGCCTGATCACGATGAACCATCACCCGCTGCACATCAACGACCACTACGCCGCGCAGTCCCAGCAGGGCCAGAACGTCGTCGTCGGCCCACTGGTCTACTCGCTGGCGGTGGGCATGACCGTGGGCGACGTCTCCGGCAAGGCGATCGCGAACTTGGCGACCGAGGAACTGAGCCATCCCAACCCCGTCTTCCACGGCGACACGCTGTTCTGCGAGTCGGAGGTGCTCGACGTGCGTCCCTCGAAGTCGAAGCCGGACCGCGGCGTCGTCAAGGTCCACACCCGCGTCTTCAAGCAGACCGGCGAGCTGGTTGCGGAGTTCAAGCGCGCCGTGCTGGTGCCGCGAAAGCCCAGCGGCGACGCTCCGGGGCCCGAGCGCGACGTCGACTGACGTCCCCCATCCCTGGGCCAGGCTCGTCGCCGATCGAGGCAGCCCCGAGGTCGTGCTGATCCACGGCGACGGCCTGGTGCCCGCCGTCGCCAGGCTGGAGTCCGGTGCCTACCTGCTGAAGGCGGGTCGGGTCGGCGGTACCGAGGCCGAGGCGGGCTCGATCGCGATCAGGGAGCCGTTCGTCGCCCGCGTGCTCGACGCGGCGCTGGCCGGCGAGGTCGAGTGGGAGCACGATCCCGACTTTCCCTACGAGGTCGCCGCCGAGGTTCCCGGCGTCGACCCGCCGGAGGATGGCCTGCTGGTGCCCCGCTTTCTCTACCGGCGAGCCGATCGCGTCTATGAGCACGCGGCGATCGTCGCGCGCGTGCGCGATCAGGTCCGCCGCCTTATGGTCCCGGTGGACTAGGAAGGGGAAGCAGTGGGCTTGATCACGCCAACTCCTCCGCCGGTCGACGTCGCCGAGTGGAAGTCGAGGCCGCATCTATCGCGGATCAAGCCGCTCGCCCAGGACTGGGCGATCAACGGCTTCGGCACGCCGACGGCGATCTACCTGATCTACGTGCTCAAGCTGCTCGTCTTCTCGGTCGGCGGCTTCCTGCTGATCTCAGCGACGACGCCGGGGCTCGGGGGTCTCGGAGACATCGGCGAGTGGTGGACCGAGCCGATCGTCTTCCAGAAGGTCGTCATCTGGCTGGTGCTCTGGGAGGTGATCGGCCTCGGCTGCGGCTCGATGCCGCTCACCTTTCGCTTCCTGCCGCCGATCGGCGGGATCCTCTACTGGCTACGCCCGGGCACCGTGCGCCTGCCCCCGTGGCCCGACCGGGTCCCGTTGACGCGCGGCACGCGGCGGTCGCTGGCCGACGCAGCGCTCTATGCGGGCGTGCTCGCCTCCGCCCTTTACCTGCTGTTCTCCAACGGCGAGGCAGTCGTCGGGATCGCCGCGGGCCGTCTCGACCCGCCGACGGTGGCGGTGCTACTCGGCCTTCTCTGCCTGCTCGGGCTGCGCGACAAGGTCTCCTTCCTCGCCGCCCGTCCCGAGGTCTACGGCCCGCTGCTGCTGATCTTCCTGTTCCCGATCTCCAACCTGATCGTGGCCTCGCAGTTGGTCTTCCTCTGCATCTGGCTCGGCGCTGCCTCGTCGAAGCTCAACCGCCACTTCCCCTTTGTCGTCTCGGTGATGATCAGCAACACCCCGTGGAACCGTTCTCGCAAGGCCAAGGCGACGCTGTACGAAAGCCATCCCGAGGATCTGCGTCCCTCGCGGCGCGCGGTGTTCGCGGCCCATATGGGGACGGCGACGGAGTTCGCCCTGCCGATCCTCCTGTTCGTGACCAGCAAGGGGCCGCTGGGGACCCTCGCGGTGATCGGGATGATCCTCTTTCACGTCCACATCACCTCGACCTTCCCGCTCGCCGTGCCGCTGGAGTGGAACCTGTTCATGATCTTCGGGATCCTCTTCCTCTTCGGGCACTACGGGGACGTGCCCCTGTCGACGCTCGACGATCCTCTCTTGATCGCGCTCCTGCTGATCAGCAGCGTGCTGATCCCGATCATCGGCAACTTCTGGCCGGACAAGGTCTCGTTCCTGCCCGCGATGCGCTACTACGCCGGCAACTGGGCGACCAGCCAGTGGCTGTTTCGCAAGGACGGCGGCGTGGAGGACCAGCTCGACACCGCGATCAACAAGCCCGCTCCGATCGTCGTCGAGCAGCTGGCCCGGGTCTATGACCGCGAGACGGCCGAGCTGCTGCTCGCCAAGGGCCTCGCCTTCCGCTCGATGCACTCCCACGGCCGGGCGCTCAACGGCCTGCTGCCGAGGGCCGTCTCAGACGTTGAGGCCTACCACGTGCGTGAGGGCGAGCTGATCTCGGGCGTCGTCAACGGCTGGAACTTCGGCGACGGCCATCTGCACAACCGGCAGCTGCTGGAGGCCGTGCAGGAGCGCTGTGGGTTCGAGCCGGGCGAGCTGCGGGTGGTCACGATCGAGTCCCAGCCGGCGCACATCCAGCGCCAGCGCTACCGGATCTACGACGCCGCGACCGGGCTGATCGAGGAGGGCTGGGTGAACGTCGCCGACATGGTCGCGCGGGGGCCCTGGCTCGAGGAGTCGTGGGACTTCCCGGTCGACGTGACCTGGCGCACCGAGGCCGCCCCGGTCAGATGAGCGACGCGATCGTCGTCGGCTCCGGCCCGAACGGGCTGGCCTGCGCGGTGGCGCTCGCGCGCGAGGGCGTTCGGGTCAGCGTGCTCGAGGCCGCGGAGACGATCGGCGGCGGCACCCGCACCAGTGAGCTGACCGTTCCCGGGGTGCTCCACGACGAGTGCTCGGCGGTGCACCCGATGGCGGTGGGCTCGCCGTTCTTGCGCTCGCTCGGGCTCGATCGGCATGGGCTCGAGTGGTGTTGGCCCGAGGTCGACCTGGCCCATCCGCTCGACGACGGCAGCGCCGGCGTGATGTTGCGCTCGATCGAGGCCACGGCCTCCGGGCTCGGTGGGGACGGGCGCGCCTGGCGGCGTCTCTTTGGGAGCGCGGCCGAGCACTTCGACCAGCTCAACGAGGACCTCCTCCGCCCGATCCTGCACATCCCCGGGCACCCGATCAGGCTGACCCGCTTCGGCATCCCGGCCGCGATGCCGGCGACGGTGCTGGCGCGAGTCTGGAAGCAGCCCCGGACCCGCGCACTGTTCGGCGGCGTCGCCGCGCACGCGCTCAGCCCGCTCAACCGGCTGATGAGCTCGGCGGTGGGCGCCGCGTTGATCACCGCCTGCCACGCTCACGGATGGCCGGTCGCCCGCGGCGGCTCGCGCTCGATCACCGACGCGCTCGCCGCGGTGCTGCTCGAGCACGGCGGGCGGATCGAGACCGGGGCTCGCGTGCGGTCGCTCTCAGAGCTTGGCGACGCTGGCGCGGTCGTGCTCGACCTGGCGCCCGGCGCGGTCGCCGAGATCGCCGGGGGCCGGCTGCCCAGCCGGGTCGAGCGCGCCTACCGCCGCTACCGCCACGGGCCGGGCGCGTTCAAGGTCGACCTCGCGGTCGAGGGTGGGGTGCCGTGGACCAACGAGCAGTGCCGCAAGGCGGGGACCGTCCACGCCGCAGGATCGTTCGAGGAGGTGGTCGCCTGCGAGCGCGAGGTCAACCGCGGCCGGATGCCGGAGCGGCCGTTCGTGCTCGTCGCCCAGCAATACCTCGCCGATCCCTCGCGCTCCGCCGGGGACGTCCATCCGGTCTGGGCCTACGCCCACGTGCCGAATGGATACGACGGCGACGCCACCGAGCCCCTGATCGACCAACTGGAGCGCTTCGCGCCGGGAATCCGCGAACGCATCGTCGGCCGCTTCGTTCGCCCGACCAGCGAGCTGCCCGCCTACAACGCCAACTACGTCGGTGGCGACATCGTCACCGGCGCCAACACCCCGGTTCAGGTCCTCTTCCGCCCGCGCTTCGCCCTCGATCCCTACGCGACGGGCATTCCCGGGGTGTTCATCTGCTCGGCGGCGACCCCGCCCGGTGCCGGCGTGCACGGGATGAACGGCTACAACGCCGCCCGCACGGCGCTGCGGCACCTACGGATCAAGAGCTGAACGTCGCATGGCCGCGAGCGTCGAGCAGGTCTCGCACCTCGCGGCCCCCGCGGGCAAGGTCTGGGCGCGGGCGATCACCCCCGAGGGGATCAACCACGAACTCGGCCCGTGGCTGCGGATGACGATGCCGCCGGGCCTGCGCGGCGCCACGATCGACGACGCCCGCGTCGGTGAGCGGCTGGGGAGAGGCTGGCTGCTGCTCGGCGGGGTGCTGCCGGTCAACTACGACGACCTCTGCCTGGCCGAGGTCGAGCCCGGCCGCCGCTTCCTCGAGCGCTCCTCGATGCTGAGCCTGCGGGTGTGGCAGCACGAGCGGATCGTCGAGCCGGCGGCCGAAGAGGGCTGCACGGTCACCGATCGGCTCAGCCTCCGGCTACGCCGCCCGCTCGCCTGGATCCCCGGCGCCGACCGCATCGCCGCCGCCATCGTCGGTCGTCTGTTCGCCCACCGCCACCGACGCCTGGCGACCCATTTCGAGGCGTAGGCGAAGGCCCCCCTTCAAGGGAAGCGCCTGAGGCGATTCGCCCTAGACCTGGGCTGCGCGCTAACGGCGGCCCCCCGCCTAGTGCCCCTCGTCGGCGGCGTGGGCCGGCGGGCGGGACTCCTCGGCGAGGGAGGTCAGCTCGAGGATCCCGCGCGAGGCGTCCTCGAGCACCTCGGTCGCCTCCTCGGGCGAGCGCGCGTAGAGCTCGACCAGGAGGTGGACGACGATCCGCTCCTCCTCGTGTTTGTGGAAGCGGACGTGGGTGAAGAACTCGCGGGTTCCCTGCTCGCCGAAGGCGGCGTAGGTGAGCGAGTCGGTGGCCTCCGGGCCGGAGCAGGTCTCGACCATGTCCTGGTCGACGTTGACCGTGCAGGACGCGACCCATGGGGTGCCGGCGACCATCCGCTCCCAGCGGTCCTCGATCGGCACCACCCGCCCCTCGTCGATCGTCAGGTGCGGCTGGTCGTGCATGCAGGCCATGCATTGGACGACGGCTTCGGAGATCTCCTCGACGCGGTCGGCGGCCTCTCCGGAGGCGGGGTCGACCTTGAGGATCGCGTCGTAGTGGACCTGGGCCTCGAGGCGCTGGGACCAACACCGATAGCAGCGAAGCCAGGCAGCCTGATCGCCGTTGACGCCTTCCATCACCGACTCAACATAGCTTTGAGGCCACGGGGTGCACATCACGTTAGCCCCCTCCGCAACAGCGAGCACATGCTCAGCCCAGGCGATGCCCTGCCGGCCGGCTATCTACTGGGCGGCAGAGGGAGCCTCGGCCCCGGCGCGCGCGGCGACGAGGTCGGCGATCTCGCTCATGATCCGGTTCAGGTCGAAGTCCTTGGGCGTGTAGACGCCCGCGACGCCGGCTTCACGCAGCCGCTCGGCGTCCGTGGCGGGGATGATCCCGCCGACCACGACCGGGACCTCGACGTCCTGCTCGCGCAGCAGGCGAACCGTCTCTGGCACCAGCCACAGATGCGAGCCCGAGAGGATCGAGAGCCCGACCACGTCGACGTCCTCCTGGATCGCCGAGGCGGCGATCTGCTCGGGGGTGAGGCGGATCCCCTGGTAGATCACCTCCATGCCGACGTCCCGGGCACGGACGGCGATCTGTTCGGCGCCGTTGGAGTGCCCGTCGAGGCCGGGCTTGCCGACAAGCATCCGCGGCCGGTGCCCGATCTGCTCGGCTACGGC
The DNA here is from genome assembly GCA_039930945.1 of bacterium. Classification (GTDB taxonomy): domain Bacteria; phylum Actinomycetota; class Thermoleophilia; order Solirubrobacterales; family 70-9; genus JBDTSW01. The sequence continues at coordinate 497 of JBDTSW010000017.1, read as the reverse complement.
GTTGACGCGCTTGCGAATCGCCTCGAGCTCGTCACCGCCGCCGGTGCCCGCCGAGCCGGAGACCCCGGTGGGAGCACGGTAGTCGCCGAACACGTCGCGCAGGGCCTGCGCCCATTCGCCGGTCGTGGCGCCGGCCTTGGCGGCCTCGATCGTCGCCGCCATCACGTTCGCGGCCTCGTCGGCGGCGACCTTGGCGAGGTTCTGGAGGGCGCGCTCGACCGCGTCGGCGTCACGCTCGGACTTCCAGCGATCGAGCGCCGCGGCGCACTCGCGCTCGACCTCGGGGTCGGGGGTGAGGATGCCGCCGTCGGCGCCCACGGTCAGGGGGGAGTCCTCGGTCTCGGTGAACCGGTTCTGCCCGACCACGGTCATCTCACCGCGCTCGATCCTGCCGACCCGCGCCCGATTGGACTCGACCAGCTGCGCCTTCATGTAGGGCACGGCCTCGACCGCGCCGCCCATGTCCTCGATCACGCCGATCTCGGTGCGGGCACCGT